>DAIUDK010000037.1:0-5441 GCA_036845725.1 Chloroflexota bacterium | reverse complement strand
TGTTACCTTGCCGGAGCAGAACAGCGTGGCCGTGCTCGACACGCGGGTGGGGAGCATCGTCGCCTATATCCCCACGCCGGGGACGTACCCGCACACCGCCGTCCTCGTCTACGACGCGCCCTGGCTGGATCAATAGCATATCACAGACACAACAACGAGGCGTTGCAGACCGCAACGCCTCGTTGTGCGTGAGTTGAATGCTAGAGAGCTTTTTTCTATTCCTCAAGGTCTTCCAGCTTAACGCCTTGACCCAGGTGAAGGCTTTGCCGTGCTTCGGCGACGCGTTGTAAAAAGCGTGGATCATGTTCTAGCCGGTAATCGAACCAATCGTCTTCGGTCTCAAAGCCGATGAGCACGCCGGCCGGTTTGCCATGACGGGTGATGATGATTTGCTCGTCTTCGGCTAACCGTAAATAGCGTGACAAATCGTTTTTGACTTCGGCTAATGCAACTGTTTTCATCGTTCTTATTCTCCGATTTTGTGAAGCCAGGCTTCCGCTTCTGACTTCAATACAATTCCCAAGATTTCCACCTCATTGGATGAAACGTCGTAATACACGCGAATGTCGTCTTCGCGCAAACGATACTGAGGCCGAGATAGTCCGCGTAAACGTTTGATACGGCTTTTGCTTTCCTTGGTCGGTTCGTATCGCAGGTGCGTTTCGATAGCATCCTTGACTCTGGCCCGCCAATATGCCGTCAAGCTGTATAGGTCATCGATGGCTTCTGGTGAAAGGATAATCTCGTAACGCATTATAGCTATAGTATAGCCAGATTTATCGGTAAGTCAACAGAATATGGGCGGGGCATAGCTCCCCCGCGCTGAGAGATTAATGGCGGTGTTTGTGAAGATACCACGCGACGATGATAGCGATGACCGCGACGGTCGCCAGGATTGCCACGACGGTTCCTGCCTTTCCTATCACCGTCCCGGCGACCGGGAGGCCACCGGCAGGCGCGACCAACGCGGCAACGACGGCAACGGCAGCGAGCGCGGCGACGGCGGCCCAGGTGCGTTGATAAACGGGCATCTTCAATAGCGCCCCTACCCGCTCGCGCAGGGTGGGCGGTCGACGATCCCAGGCCTTGGCTACTTCTCGTTGCACCTTGTGTCGCAAGTCTTGCGGTGGCGGCTGCGGCGCTAACGCTCGCGCCAGCAATGCTTCCACCTGTGCATCGACTTGAGCTTGTCTGCCCAGATCGGTTTCCTTCTCTTGAGCTTTCATAATCTCCTCAATGATAGACCACTACTCAACGTCACTCAACGCTTCCGCCATGGCGGCGATGGCCCGGCGGTAGCGGGACTTGGCCGCTTCCAGCGAAAGGCCGAGTGTGTCGGCGACGTCCTGGAAGGGCAGCCCCTCGGCGAAGCGCAGAAGGAGCACTTCCTGGTAATGAGCGGGCAACTCCTGCATTGCCATCCGTACCACCGCCTGCTCCTTCCAGGCGCTGTGTTCCGCCACGTCGTTGACCTCCGGATCGAATTCCACCGTTTCCGGTTGGCGACCCCGTTTGCGATAGAAATCGACGGCTTTGTGCCGCGCAATGGCCGAGATCCATGTGCGGAAGGTCGCCGTCGCCCGGTAGTGGCGGATCGCCCCCACCGCTGCGATAAAGACTTCCTGCGTCACATCGTCGACGGCATCGAGGGGCAACAGCGCGCGCAGCCGGTTGTAGACGACGGGCAGGTAGCGGTCGCAGAGGACGTCGAAGGCTAACCGGTCTCCGTTCCGCGCCAGTTGCGCCAGTTCCTCATCGGGCAATGTATTGAAATTTACACTCATGGATATAGTCGTTTGGAAATGGTAAAAAGGGTCGTGTTTCTGTTACCAAACATACTATACTCAGGAATGCAAAACTTACAAAGAGGCGGCTAAAGCCGCTTTTCTTTGAGGGTGTTTTTGCGCTTGCGGGCAGCGCCCGCAAGCGCAAAAACACCCTTTCACCTTCACCCGCGCCTTTAGGCGCAAAATACTGACCTTGATGAGTTTTCGGATAAATTTTAAGTGTTCACAAAGCTAAACGGTCACCAAAAAGAACTGGGCGGTGTGACCATCACACCGCCCAGTTGGCTAAAAACACCCGGAGTTTACGGGCAGACCTGGCTTTGGTAGATGTTCGTGGGCGACGAAGGCGCGATCCCGCCGGGCAGGCCGAAGGTGGCGTGGCTGAGCGCCCGGTTCGTCAGCACCTGCACTTTGAAGCGCAGTGTCAGCGTGCCGTCGCCGTTGTCGCTCGCTCCCAGGAACTGGAAGTTGAAGTGGCCGTTCTGCGCCTGTACCATCGGGCAGGCCTCCGCCTGGGTGAAACTGCAGCTATCGAGCGTCACGGTGCTGACGCGGCTGCCGGCTTTGGCCTCAAGCTGCATCGTCGTCATCGCCGCTGCGTCGGCTGCGTTGAGGACGTAGGTGAACTCGTCGTAGTTGCCGTTCTTGATCTCGGTGCCGCTCTGGTATTCGAACTTGATCCCGTAGAACGGATTGTTGGTCGTGTTCTCGACGTTGTATTGGTTGGTGCGTGGGTTGGGGCACCCGCCTGCCGGCGGCGTGGGCGGCGCGCTTTGCCCGCCGCTGCCAAAGATGACGCGGCAGCCGTTGGCGAACTCGACGTAGCCATCGATCCCGCTCAGATCATCGGAAATGTTGTGCCTGAACATCAGGGAGATTTCCCGATTTTGGCCCGCCGGAAGGGCCGGGTTGTTGGTGAGTTGGACGTCGACCGGCGCGTAGCCGTTGACGTGAATCTCGTTGTTGTCGAAGACCTTGAATTTCTCCAGCGCGCCCCATTCGTTCGGCCAGCTCTCGAGGTGCAGCCGCACCGCGTTGACAGCCTCGCCGTCATTGTTCTGGACCTTGATGCGCACCCGCTTGCGCGCCGCTCGCTCCTGCGCCGTCAACTGGTAGTTGGTGCAGCTAGACGCGGAGGGCGGTTCCTCGGGCGGATTGGGCGGCGGCGGTGCGTCTTCTTCACAGGCAACCTCGACGAACACCCACTTGAGCGCGGACTGCAAGTCCTCGGGGTTGTTGGTCATATAGAAGTTCCCGGCGCCCTGCTCTGCGACATAGCGCAGCACCTGGGCGTTGAAGACGTCGCCGCCGACGGCTGCCTGGATGGCGATCACCGAGACGGGCACATCGGGCAGCGCGGCCTTGAGGGCGTCGATGGCGACCATCACGTCGGCGACGGGTTCACCTGCAGTTTGGCCGTGCCGTTCGGGCGCGCCGCTGGCGCGCACGGCGTCGATGGCCAGCGCGACGTCGTTTTCGTCGTAGACGTTGACCTTCGAGACCTTGCCGCCGTCGAAGACCAGTTTGTCGTTATCCACGGTGGGCACGCCGTCGGAGAGCAGGATGACCAGCGCGTTGCGCCCGGATTGAAGCTGGCCCGGCAGCCACTGCGTCACGCTGTCGATGGCGAACGAGGTGGGCGTCCAGCCGTTGGCCCGCAGGCCCATCAACTGCGCGTTGAAGCCGTTGAAGTTGTCGGTGAACCCGGAGACCACCTGGATGTTGGGTTCGCGACGGTTCCAGTCCCCGCGCATATTTTGGGCGCTGAAGGTCGTCAGCGCCACGCGGCTGCCGTTCCCCTGCGCCTGGACCCAGGTGTTGAGCGCCATAATCGCGTCCTTGGCCGCGGCGAGCTTGGTGTCGATCTCGCCGGTCTCGCTCGGATAGAGGTCGGTCATGCTGGTGGAGATATCGAGCACGTAGAGCACGTCCACGGGCACGGCGACCTGGCAGATCTCAGGCTCGTCCGGCGGCGGGGTGGGTTCGGGCGTCGGCTCGGGCGTGGGTTCGGGCGGTGGGGGGGGCTCGGGCGTCGGCTCATCGCAGTTGCAGGGCACGGGATCGGGGCACACCGGGCAGACCGGGCACTCGTCCGGCGGCTGGTCGGTGATGTCGTAGTTGATGCGGAACCAGACGGTGTTGAACAGGTCCAGACCCTCGACGAGGAGCTTGTACGATCCCGGCTTGATCTCGTTCACCAGCAGGTCCGGATTCATTGCCGGGTCGGTGCTGACGACGTACTCCTCCCACTCTTCCGTGCCGGAGGGGTTGTCGTTGGTGAAGATCGGGTCGTTGTTGGGGCCGATGATCTTGTAAATGACGGCGGGAGAACGACGATAAAGAGCCAGCGCGAAATCGTCGGCAGGAATACCCATACCGGCTTCGCCTTGGGGGTTCGTGACAGACGGATCTGCAAACGGCGGGATGCCTACTGTGTTGAGATCGTCTGTGTCTTTATCGACACCATCAGCATCAGGGCCACGGTCGAAGTCGCCATCCCAGAAGCTGATAGTCGTCGCGCCTGAAGGCACGTCAAAGTAGAACTCCCATGTCCCGTCGTAGGGTGATGCTCCTGGATTCTCCCAATCGACAAATTCAGGGTATAGGATATTAATATCCTGCATCGTACCCATCATTCCCACAATGGCAAAGTTGGAATCCACAAGGTCAGATCGCCCGCTGCTGATGATGGCGCTCTTGACGCGCAGCTTGAACGCGCTGATGCCAGAGCCAGCCGGATCTCGGGAGACGGTAAGGCGGTAGTTGTACACCTTGCCGTCGCCGGACAGGGCTGCCGCGTCGTTGTTGACCGTTTGCGCGAACCAGGCGTTGTTGGGCATGGCGTTGGTGTTCCCCAACCACTGGGCGACGACGACTTCGGTCGCGGGGTCGGACGGTGGGCCGTCCTTGCCCGGATCGGCGTACAGCGTGTATACGCACTCAGTTTCGGTGGTGTCCCAGTTCCCTCCTGTCACGTTTAAAGCACCGGTGTTGTCCAGGCCGGAATCGCCGTCGAAGATGCCGATCTCGAAGGATGGCTGCGTCTGGCCGGAGGTGATCCACATATCGATCTTCGCGCCGCCAAACGAGGCCATATTTTCCCCCGGCATGGACAGGAACTTGCCATCGTTTTCGGTGCAGGTGGGCATACAACTGTACTCGCCCTCGCCTGGACCGGCGGTGCCGGAGAGCAGGCCGCCCAGACCCTCCAGGAGGCCGAACTGGCCCAACAACGACAGCAGCAATGCTGCGGAGAGCACGCCGATGAGCGTGTCTTTGCCTTTTTTACTGTTATACCAAAGCTTGAGTTTCTTGAACATCGTCTTCTCCTTTCCAACTGATCTGACTATAGTTTAACCATAACAATGACTGGACTGTGCATTGCCTCTTTCGCATCAAGTGCATGTTTTGTTAGCCTCCCACGTTCGAGTGATTTGATCTGCTACTATAGTCGTTGGGAAACGTCAAAAAGGGGCGTCGTATATAGGTAAATTTGAAAAAACCGGGATTTTGTAAAATCTCGGTTTTTATGTGTGTGGATACCAGGAACGATAAACGACGGTGCGTCAAACCACCTAGCATCATACTGTTCAAACGACTTAAAAAAACTACAGTAGCAAAATTAGCTAGAGAGCAACTCCTCGAGCCCCGCTA
>DAIUDK010000036.1:21183-37239 GCA_036845725.1 Chloroflexota bacterium | reverse complement strand
TTCGATTGCGCCAGTTTCCATGGTTCAGCTTCGGCGACTTTGGCCTCGGCGCTGGTGATGCAGCCCTCTTCGACCATGCGTTGCAGGATAATGCCTTTGCGCTTGAGCGCCTGTTCCGGATCATTGAACGGGTTGAGCAGGGGATATTGTGGAATGGCGATGAGCGTCGCTGCCTCGGAAAGCGTCAACTCGCCGACGGATTTGTCGAAGTAGACGCGTGCCGCCGCGTCGATCCCGTAAGCGAGGTTCGCGTAGGGGTTAGTGTTGATGTACCATTCCAGGATCTCCTCTTTCTCATACAGGCGTGTCAGCTCCATGGCGATGAGAATTTCCTTGATCTTGCGCGAGTACTTGACCTCGAAGCGTTCTTCGATGGGAATGACCGAGTTCTTGACGACCTGTTGGGTGATAGACGACCCACCCTGGATATCCTCGCCTTGCAGGTTGGAGACAAAGGCGCGCGCCAACCCCCGGTAGTTAAAGCCCGGATTAGTCCAGAACGTGTTATCCTCAGCCGCTACCGTGCCGCAGGTCACGTATTCCGGCATAGCCGACAGCGACACCCAGTTGCGGTCACCCGCGTTGGGATCAATGACCTCGTAGAGCAAGTGTTGACCGGTGCGGTCGTAAATCTTGGTCGTCTCGAACGTTTGGACGCTGGCCGCAGCGACTTCATCTGGAGTGGGCAGGTTACCAGTGATGATGTTATAGGCTGCAGCAGCGCTACCTACGCCCATCCCGATGGTCAGGCCAACGGCCAACAGCGCAATCAGAACCAACAACCCCATAATTCGCAAAACCAGATTCACCCCGGTGCGGCTCTTGATCCTCTTCCGGTCCCGGTTGAGGATCACCACCGAGCGAATCAAAGGTACCGGTGTCCGTTTCTTAGCCATTTTCTTACCTCAAAATCAGGGTGAAAGCCCAAATCTATGGGCGAATCTACATATCCATCTCGCTACAGTAGCTCTATTATGCCTTGCTCTTGGCATTTGGCAAGGTTGCTGATAGGGTTATCGCATTTGACCGGGATTGCTGTCGAAGATGGCCTAAAGACCGGGGATAAGGGAATTTCAAAAATTCCCTTCCAAAAAACCGCTTTGGTGGTATGCATATCTACAGCTTTAAATCACAAGGGTAGAACGCCGAAACAAGCTTTCTAGATGCAGATAGCTCTGACGGCCAAGATGCTTGACGAATTCACAATATCCGTTAGAATGTACGTGATTATGAGGCTGGATAGCGATGTTTGAATCTTTACGTGAGAAGCTACAGGGTATTTTCGACCATCTGGGCAAGCGCGGTATCTTGCGTGAAGAAGATATCAAAGCCGTACTTCGTGAGATCCGGCTGGCACTTTTAGAAGCGGACGTCAACTATAAGGTCGTCAAGGACTTCATCGACCGCGTACGTGAGAAAACAGTGGGCGAAGAACTCTCTCGCGCCCTCAATCCCGCGCAGCAGGTGATCAAGATCGTCCACCAGGAGTTGGTGACGACGCTTGGCGAACCCGGACGCCTGGAATTGAAGGGGCGCGCACCTTACGTCATTATGCTGGTAGGCTTGCAGGGGTCTGGCAAAACGACGATGATCGCTAAGCTGGCGCTGCATCTGCGTTCCAAAGGCCATTTCCCGTTGATGGTGGCAGCCGATACTTACCGTCCTGCGGCCATCACTCAATTGGAGGTATTGGGGCGGCAGATCAACGTCCCCGTCTACAGCGACCGTACGGCCAAACCGCCGGACATTTGCGCGCGCAGCCTGGATGACGCCCGGACGCGCGGCTCCGATATCGTGTTATTGGACACCGCCGGGCGTTTGCAGATCGACGATGCAATGATGACGGAACTGGTCGCCATCCGCGAACGTGTGCATCCCGTGGAGATTCTTCTCGTCGCCGATGCGATGACCGGCCAAGAGGCCGTCAACATTGCGCAGGGCTTCCACGAGCAGGTGGGACTGACGGGTCTGATCCTCACTAAAGTGGACGGTGACGCACGTGGTGGCGCAGCCATCAGCATGCGCGAAGTGACCGGTGTGCCTATCAAGTTCCTGGGGGCCGGCGAGAAAACCAATGCGCTGGAGCTCTTCCAGCCTGAGCGGCTCGCCAGTCGCATTCTGGGCATGGGTGATGTGCTCTCGCTCATTGAGCGCGCGGAAGTCGCTTTCGACGAAGCTCAGGCTGCCGAAATGGAGAAGAAACTCCGCAAGGGTGACTTCGATATGGGGGACTTCCTGGATCAACTGCGCCAGGTACGTAAGATGGGGCCGTTGAACGAATTGTTGGGAATGATCCCTGGGTTGGGGAAGGCGCTCAAGGGCGTCGATCTCGAAAAGCTGGAGGCCGAGAAGAATCTCAAGTACATAGAGGCGATCATCCTTTCGATGACGCCGGAGGAACGCCACAACCCGCGCATCCTTAACGCCAGTCGCAAGCGCCGTATCGCTGCGGGCAGCGGCACCGATGTTCAACAGATTAACCAGTTGCTCAATCAGCATCGGCAGATGCAGAATATGATGAAGCGCCTGGGCCAGGGAAAGACACGTGGACTACCGCGGATATTCCAGGGCTAAGGCGTATGTTCATTACATAGAATGATTTTATACTATGATTACCTTTGTTAGAGGACAGGAGGATTATGCTAAGGATTAGATTACGTCGTGTTGGCGGTAAGAAGCAGCCCAGTTACCGCATTGTTGTAGCAGAGTCTACGTCCCCGCGTGACGGGAAATTCGTAGAGATGGTTGGGTTTCACAACCCACGCACGGAACCCGAAACCATCCAGATTAAAGAAGAGCGCGTGTTGCACTGGCTTTCTGTGGGAGCACAGACAAGTGATGCAGTGATGCGCCTGTTTAAGAAATCGGGGACGCTGGCGCGTTTTGAACGCTTGAAGGGTGGCGAGTCCCTTGAAGCGTTAGTGGAAGAGGCCATGGCGGTTGAGCAGACGATAAGCCCAAAAACCACTACCCAAGCCGTACAACCTGCGACCGAGGGTGAGGACAGCGAGTAGACGTGCCGGTCTTGCCGCACTCTGCAGGATTTCGCCTCGGTTGCTAGTTCCTTGTAAACGCGTTACTATGACGCAATGACTTTCACTTACTCAAGGAGGCGTAACGATGTCTGCAGTCAAGGATTTGGTCGAGTATATGACGAAGGCTCTGGCGGACGAGCCAGAAGCGGTCAATCTTTCAGAGATTGAGGGTGAGACCTCCATTATGCTGGAGTTGCGGGTATCTCCAGAGGACATGGGGAGGATGATTGGTCGTGAGGGACGGACCATCAATGCTATGCGCTCGCTTGCACGTGTTCTTGGCGCGAAGATGGGTAAAAAGGTCACGCTGGAGATCGTATAGCTATGGCCGTTATGACGGCGGCCGTTCTCACGGCTATGTTTCGTGAAGTCAAGAGGCTCAGGGATGCCTGATAGGCAACCTGAGCCTCGTTATTTGGCCATCGGGCGCATCCTGCGTCCCCATGGCGTGCGTGGCGAACTCCGCGTTGAAATCCTCACCGATTACCCGGATCGTATGCAAACCCTCGCCCAGCACGCGCATACGCTCTATGTGGGCAAGGAACACCAACCGTTCACTCTAACCGGTGTGCGTTTTCACCAGGATGCCATGCTGCTCACCTTCAGGGAGTGTACGACGCGGGATGAGGCCGACGTCCTGCGTGGGGCCTTGGTGGAAATCCCTCTGGAAGATGCTGTTCCGTTAGAGAAAGGGGAATACTACCATTTCCAACTCATCGGCATGCAGGTGGAGACCGAAGAAGGTGAGGCGCTTGGTGAAATCGTTGACGCGTTTACCGCGCCGGGGGCGAACGACGTGTTCGTGGTCCACGGTTCGCGGGGCGAGATACTGATTCCCGCGATTGAAGATGTCGTCATCCACCTGGACGTAGCCGCTGGGCGGGTGGTGATCCGCCCGTTGCCCGGCTTGTTGGATGCCGCGTAAATAATCAGGGGCAAGGGATAGAGAATAAGGAGTCATATCCACCGTACTCCTGATTCTTTATCCCTTGTTGTTTATCACCTGCTTGTAGAAACGGATGGACACATTACGCTATTGGCTCGGCTTTAACCTGGTGCGCGGTATCGGGCCGGTGCGCCTGCGGATGTTGCTGGACTTCTTCGGCGACATTCAATCGGCGTGGGAGGCTTCCGAGCAAGTCCTGCGGGAGATCAAACTTGACCGGCGTTCTCTGGAGAATTTCCTCAAGATGCGCCATCAAATGGACCTAGACGAGGTGCTACGACAGGTCGAGCGCGCGGGCGTGCAAGCTTTGACCTGGGACAGTTCCGACTATCCCGGCCTGCTGCGCCAGATTGCCGATGCCCCGCCGGTGCTCTTTGTGCGGGGGACGCTCACCCCTGCTGATGAATGGTCCGTGGCGTTGGTGGGCACGCGCAAGGCTACCGTCTATGGACGTGAGGTGACCCATCGTCTGGCAACTGACTTGGTCCAGAACCGGGTCACGTTGGTCAGTGGTCTGGCGCGCGGCATCGACAGCATCGCGCACAAGGCTGCACTCGATGCCGGAGGGCGCACGCTGGCAGTGCTTGGTTCCGGCGTGGACTTCATCTATCCTACCGAGCATCGCAAACTGGCGGAGGCCATCGTTGAAAACGGCGCGCTGATCAGCGATTACCCGTTGGGCACGCGCCCCGAAGCGGCGAATTTCCCCGCCCGCAATCGCATTATCAGCGGTCTAAGCCTCGGCGTGGTCGTGGTGGAAGCGGACGTGAAGAGCGGCGCGCTTATCACGGCGGACTTTGCCCTCGACCACGGACGCGAGGTGTTTGCTGTGCCCGGCAGTATCCTCAGTCCGGCTTCGGCAGGCTGCAATCGCCTCTTGCGCGACGGCGCGAGTGTCGTTACCGAGGTCGGCGACATCTTGGAAACGCTGCACCTGGATCAGGTGTCGGAGAAGCAACTGGCGCGGGAAGTTCTGCCCTCGAACCCGACCGAAGCAGCTATCCTGGAGCATCTCACCGCAGAGCCGCGCCATCTCGACGAACTCTCGCGGGAGATCGAATTGCCCGTGGAGACGATCAGCAGCACGTTGGTGATGATGGAACTCAAGGGCATGACGCGCCAGGTTGCGCCACTGCAATATGTCGTCGCCCGCGAACCGGATGAAGAATACGTCACGATACCAGATCCGGGAACTTAACCACGAATCTTCACGAACTTATACCAATTCGACTTTCACTCTATGGAGATTAGTGTAGATTCATGGTCAAACTTTGAGGAGACGAAATGACTGAATCATTGTATGCTCTGATCATGGCCGGGGGTGGGGGGACGCGCTTGTGGCCGCTGAGCCGCAGTGCGCATCCTAAACAGATGTTGAAACTCTTCGGCGACCGCACGATGTTCCAGATTGCGGTGGACCGGCTGCTGCCGCTGTTGCCGTTGGAACGCATTCTCGTCGTCACGGCGGCGGATCAGGTGCGGTCATTGTCGGTGCAGTATCCCGAACTACCGCGCGGGAATTTTATCGCCGAGCCGCTGGGCCGGGGAACTGCTCCATGCATTGGCCTGGCAGCGATGGTGTTACAACAGCGCGATCCCAATGCCGTTATGGCCGTTGTCACCGCCGACCACTTTATCGGACGTCCAGATAAGTTCCGCGATGTTCTCAGCGCAGCACAGCAGGTGGCCGAGCAGGGCTACCTGGTCACATTGGGCATCGCGCCTCGTTTTGCCTCTACCGGCTACGGCTACATCCGGCAGGGTGCACTGCTGGGCCAGGTGAACGGGTTCGATTATTACCAGGTGGAACGCTTCACCGAAAAGCCCGATGTAGCGACGGCGGAGGCCTTTCTGCAAGAGGGTGTCTACGCCTGGAATAGCGGCATGTTTATTTGGCGCGTTGATCGTATCCTGGAAGAGATGCAATGTTCTATGCCTGCTATGAGCGCAACATTGGGGGCTTTAGCCACGGCTTGGGGGACGCCGGCCTATGCCGAGACGCTCTCCCGCTTGTGGCCCGCACTGCGTAAGGAGACGATTGACTACGGTATTATGGAGAAAGCGACGCAGGTCGCTGTCGTCCCGGTGGATATGGAGTGGTCTGACGTCGGCGCATGGACTTCGGTGATGGACCTGCATCCACACGACGTTGACGGCAACGTACTGCTTGGCGACGTCATCAATATCGATGCTGCGAACACAATGGTCTTTTCGCAGAGTGAGCGGTTGATCGTCACTATCGGCGTGGAGGATTTGATTATCGTCGATACGCCGGATGCGGTGATGATCGCCCGGTGGGATCAGTCGGAACGAGTGCGCGAAGCCGTGGATCAGTTGAAGGCTGCAAATCGCCAGGACCGGCTTTGAGCTTCCCGGAAAGTTGTTTTGATGGGTGGGGATGCGCTTGACACCCGGCGACTTTCCTTTATGATGCGTTGCCGTAGAAAGGTACGTGCTTAAGTGTTCGGGAGGATGGAGGTTTGGGGGCGGGCACGCCCGCTCCCAAACCTCCATTTTCCCTCTTTATTGAATTGACACAGAAAAACTTGGATTTTTGGAGTGTTATGGCTGAACAGACAGGCAACCACGCGTTGCACATCGAAGCATATTGTGTGAAGTGTAAGGCGAAACGGGAGATGGCGCAAGCAACTCCCGTCTTTACTGCTAAAGCCCAGGCCGCTGTGCAGGGCCAGTGCCCGGTATGTGAAACCAAGATGTTCCGCATGGGACGGGTCCCGCAGCATGATGGCCTGACGCCGCCCGAAAAACCTGCCCCACCCAAACCGACAGGCAAGTTCGTCATCGTGGAATCTCCGACGAAGGCGCGGACGGTGGGTCGTTTCCTGGGGAAGGGCTATACCGTCAAAGCCTCTGTAGGCCACATCCGTGATCTGCTGCGCTCGCAGATCTCCGTGGATGTGGACAACGACTTTGCGCCGAAGTATCGCGTCCCTAACGAGAAGCGTGCCGTCGTCAAGGAGTTGACCAAGATTGTGCAGAAATCCGGCACTGTTTACCTTGCTACCGACCCCGACCGCGAGGGAGAGGCCATCGCCTGGCATTTGAGCGAGGTTCTGAACCTTGAACCGTCGCAGGTGAAGCGGGTGGTGTTCCACGAGATCACCAAGGACGCTGTGGATGAGGCGTTTGCCCATCCCCGTGACATTGATATGGGCCTGGTGGATGCCCAGCAGGCGCGGCGCGTTCTCGACCGGCTGGTGGGCTATAACTTGAGTCCGTTGCTCTGGCGGAAGGTGCGCAGCCGGCTCTCGGCCGGCCGGGTGCAGTCAGTGGCGCTGCGTTTGATCGTCGAGCGCGAGCGGGAGATCGAGAACTTCGTCCCCGAGGAATATTGGACACTGGATGCCGAGTTGGCTCCGCAGCATCATGAGGGACGCAAAAAACGGCACACGTTCAAGGCGCGTCTGGCGCGAATTCGCGGCGAAGAGGCTATACTGCGTAGCGAGGATGACGTTAAGCCGCTGTTGGACGCGCTGGAACACGCGATCTACGTCGTCTCGAAGATCAAGGAGGGGCAGCGCACACGCAAGCCTGCCGCGCCGTACATTACTAGCACGCTGCAGCAGGAAGCCTCACGCAAGCTAGGTTTTACGGCTCGTAAAACTATGCAGGTCGCGCAGCAGCTTTATGAGGGCATCGATGTGGGTGATGGACAGTTGGTGGGTCTTATCACTTACATGCGCACCGATAGCACCAACGTCGCGCAACTGGCGCAGGACGAGGGTCGGCGCTTTATCGCCGAGCACTACGGCGCGGAATTCTTGCCCGCCGAGCCGCCTGTGTACAAAACGCGCGCCAAGGGCGCACAGGAGGCCCATGAGGCCATCCGCCCGACAAGCGTGCTGCGCACGCCTGAGGCAATGCAGTCCCATTTGAGCCGCGACCAATTCAAGCTCTATGACCTGATCTGGCGGCGTTTTGTCGCCAGCCAGATGGCGGCGGCCCTGTACGACACTATCAGCGTCGAAATTCTGGCCGGGACGGAGACGGAGAAGCCCTACCTGTTCCGTGCTTCCGGTTCGACGTTGCGCTTTCCCGGCTTCCTCGTCGTTTACGAAGAGACTGCTGCAGAGAATGGTGAATCGGAGAAGGTGCAACAGATCCCGTCGCTCACCGTGGACGAGGTCCTGGACCTGATCCGTTTGTGGCCAGAGCAGCATTTCACCCAGCCGCCGCCGCGTTACACCGACGCGACGCTTATTCGCACGCTGGAAGAATACGGCATCGGGCGCCCTTCGACGTATGCCGCGATTCTCTCCACCATCGAGCAGCGGGGCTACGTGCGCCGTGAACAGCGGCGTTATTATCCCACCGAAACGGGCGTCATTGTCAACGATATGCTGGTGGAGAATTTCCCCGATTTGATCAATGTGGATTTCACCGCGCAGATGGAATCGGAGTTGGACGATGTCGCCGAAGGGAAACGGGACTGGATCGCGGTGATGCGTGAATTCTACGGCCCCTTTACCACAGCGTTGGCCGCTGCCGAAAAAGCCACCCCCGCTGTTGAACAGGTCGAATACGTGGGGCGTGCGTGTCCTGAGTGTGATAGCGGGCAGTTGCTCGTGCGTTGGGGGCGTTTTGGGAAGTTCATCGGTTGTTCCAATTTCCCCACATGTCGTTACACCGAACCGTGGTTGGAAAAAATCGGCGTCAAGTGCCCTACGTGTGCGGACGGCGACATTGTTGAGAAACGCACCAAGAAAGGGCGAATTTTCTACGGTTGCTCAAACTGGCCGGCGTGTGAGTTTACCTCGTGGAAGCGCCCCGTGGCCACACCGTGTCTATCCTGTGGTGGAATGTTGGTGATAGTCCGCAAGGATATGGTCAAGTGCGTGAAGTGCGGAAAAGAGTTCGCTCGTGAGACTGTAGACGTCGATGTCGAGGCGGTTCCTACGTTATAATCGTGTCGGAACAGCCCCATAGGCGCCGCGTCGGGATTTCCTGCGCGGCGTTTTGTTTGTCGTCGTGGTATAATAGGCTTTGTCATTTCTAAACATAAGGGAAAGGAGATCATATGGGACCGCTGGATCTGCTCATCATTTTCCTGGCTGTGATTGTTGTCGCGTTTTTGACCTATCAACGGATGGCAAAGGCGCTTTTTTCACTGGCTGTCCTGTGGGCGGCGACGATGTTGAGTGCATTTCTGTATGAGGAAGCAGCATACCGCATCAAGGCCGTCACTGGGCCTGACCGGTCGCTTACCGAGGGTGCGCTGTTTATGGGATTGTTTATCCTTTTCTTTGTCGTAGGTTATGTCATCATCCACGTCTCTTTTCCGGTTACCAAATTGCCCAAACTTGGGATTTTGGACTTTGTGATGGGGTTTTTGTTGAGCCTCATTGTCGCTGCGGTGATTGTGGCTGTGCTGCACAATGGAATCGGCGTGATGGTGAGAGAACGCTGGATGGATCAGGCTGCCTGGGTGCGGATGCGAAACGATTTTTACGCATCGCCACTGCGGCCTTTTTCGCGGTCAGTGTTGGGCCTCTACCAGTGGCTTTTTACGCCTTTCTTGCGTCCGCTCCCGCCTGCACTGACACCGTTTTAAGCACTGACTTGTGTTGCTTTGGGAGTATTGATGAATCGTCATTGGATCACCCTTGAATATCCTGAAATCTTGAAGCGCCTGGCGCGGTACACGGACTTCTCCGGCGGCGCGGAACTGGCGCTGGCGCTGCTGCCCACTTCCGACCATCGCGAGGCACGGGAACGCCTGGCGTTGACCCGCGAGGCGCGCCTGCTGTTGGATGCGCGCTCGGATTTCGCGCTCGGCGGCGTGCATGACATCCGTCCACTGGCGGAACGCGCGCAGCATGGGGTGACCCTGCAGCCGGGCGACTTTTTACAAGCCCGCGACACGCTGGTCGGCGCGGCCCGTGTGCGGCGCATTCTCACCCAGTTGGAGACGCAGTTCCCTGGCCTCGCCGACATCGCCTGGCGTATCCATCCGCTTGCTAATCTCGTGGAAGCGATTGGGCGGGTGCTGGATGACCGTGGCGAGGTCCGCGATAATGCTTCACCGGAGCTGGCGCGCATCCGTCGTGACCTGCGCGTGGCCCAGGACCGTATTCAGGAGCGCTTGCGCCGCCTCATCGCCTCGGCAGACGTTGCGCCGTACCTTCAGGAGACATTGGTCACGCGGCGTGAGGGGCGCTTCGTCATCCCCGTGCGCTCTGACTTTCGTGGTCAGGTTCAGGGCATCGTGCACGACCGTTCGTCAAGTGGCGCGACGCTGTTTGTGGAACCGGCGCAGGTCGTCGAATTGAATAACACCTTGCGTGAGCTGAGTCTCGCCGAGGAAGAGGAAGTCTACCGCTTGCTGCGAGCGCTGTCGGAGCAGGTCGCGCAGAACAGCGATGAGATCAAGGCCACGGTGGACGCACTTGCGGAGATCGATCTGACGTTTGCCAAAGCGCGTTACGCCGCCGAGACACAAGCCGTCGAGCCGGAACTACTTCCCATCGCCGACCTGCCACCCGCACCGCAGGGGGACAATGCCCATCCCGGCACGGTGGTCTATCTGCCCGGCGCGCGCCATCCGCTGCTTGATCCGGAGATCGTGGTGCCGGTCAACGTGGAATTAGACGATGAGACGCATGTGTTGATCATCACCGGCCCGAATACCGGTGGCAAGACGGTCTCACTGAAGACAGTGGGACTGCTTACATTGATGGCACAGGCAGGGATGCATCTGCCGGTGGACGCGGGGGCGAGGCTCTCGTGTTTCGAGATGATTGTTGCCGACATCGGCGATGAACAGTCCATCGAGCAGAGCCTGTCGACCTTTTCCTCGCATCTGACCAACATCATCTCCTTTTTGGAGCAGGTGGATCACCGCGCGCTGGTGTTGCTGGACGAACTGGGCGCGGGCACAGACCCCGCCGAGGGTTCCGCACTGGCGCGCTCGCTGCTGGATACGTTCCGCAAGCGCCGTTGCACAGCCTTCGTGGCGACGCACTACCCGGAACTGAAGTTATACGCGCACGGCACGCCCGGTGTGCGCAACGCCTCGATGGAATTCAACGTCGAAACACTCGCGCCGACATATCGCCTGATCATCGGTCTGCCGGGCCGCTCGAACGCCTTTGCGATTGCCCGGCGCTTGGGATTGCCGGAAGACATCGTCAGAGACGCGCGCAAGATGGTCTCCGGTGAGGAACTACGCGCCGACGATATGCTCGAGGATTTACACAACCTGCGCATCCAGACGGCCCAGGCGCGCGACCAGGCGCGTGCTGCGCGCCTGGAATCCGAGACGCTTGCCCGCGATTTGCGCAAGCGCTTACTCGGCATCGAAGACGAGCGGCGGGAGATCTTGAACCAGGCCGAACGCGATGCGCATGAGGAAGTTGAGGCGCTGCGCGCCGAGATTCGCGCGCTGCGTCAGCGCCTGCTCTCGACGCCGTGGCATGAAGCGCCGCCCGTAGTGGAAGAAGTGACCGCTGCGCTGGACGATCTGGAAATCACGCTGCCTAAAGTTCAGCCGCTGGTTGAGGATGTGCTGGTGATGCCGGATGTGGCTGTGCCATCCGGACCGCTCCGCGAGGGCGATACCGTGCAATTGATGGCGTTAGGTGTGCAGGGCACGGTTCTGGCGGTGGAGGAGACAGAGGTCGTCGTGCAGGCCGGCCCGCTGCGCACGCGCGTCGGTGTGGAAGAAGTCGAGTTATTACACCGCGCGCAACCTGCTGCTACCGCATCGGTGTCTGCGAGAGTGAAGACGCCGGCGCGTGGGCCGTCTCCGGGCATTCAAATCGATCTGCGCGGGCTGACGGTGGAGGAGGCCATAGATCGTCTAGATCGCTACCTGGATGACGCAACGATGGCAGCACTGCCGTATGTGCGGATCATCCACGGCAAAGGCACCGGCAAGCTGCGCCAGGAAATGCGCAGTTATATGGCGAACCACCCGCTCGTGGTTTCCTACGAATCCGCTGCCGAGAAAGAGGGCGGCGATGGCGCGACGGTGGCACACCTGATCCGTTCCGAGTAATCACTTCCGCTCGGGCCGGCTCCAGACCGTGCCTGCCGGAGGCTTGGGGTGGCGCGGTCGGAGACCGACCACGGCACAGATTGGATTCATGCACAAGGGCTTAGCAGTTGCTAAGCCCTTGTGTGTGGTTTATGCGGATGAGGTCGTGCTACGTTTTAGCCTTTGTGCTCTCGCTGCTGGCTGTTTCTGTTTTGGCGGCGGGTTTTTCGTCCGCAGACTTCTCGTCCGTCTTGCGACTGCCCGGTACGGCGGTGGAAGACTTGGAGCGGTTGTCGGTGACGTAGAACCCGGATCCCTTGAAGATAATACCGGCAGGTTGAATCAAGCGCACGACAGGCCCCTGGCAATCCGGGCATAGTGTGACCGGCTTGTCGTTGAAGTGCTGACGACGCTCAAAGCGCAATCCACACTCTTGACATTGGTATTCGTATAACGGCATAAACTCTTACCTCCCCTGCGATAGCGTTTGTTATTATACGCATTTTACGCGCGTTGACAAGTCTATGAACCTTATGATTCTCGGCAGAGGTTACGATCATTGGGTGACTCTTACGGCTAACACCCCTCAAAGCAGCGGTTTTAGTCATCCAATTTGCCCAAGTGAATCACGTGTTGGGGGATTGCTGAGGTGACTGTGCTCTTGACAAACCGTCGCTTTCCGTTACCATAGAACCTGTAGTGCGTAAGGACGATGCTCGAAGGGGGCTGAAGGTTGGGTCCTGCGCGGCGGAAACCTTCGAACCCCGCCAGGTCCGGGAGGAAGCAACGGTAAGGAGGCATTTCCGGGCGCCGCAGGGGTGCCTGATCTTCGGTCCCTCTCGGGCATCGTCTATTTAACAGGACTTCATTGTAAAAGCGACCTTTAGTGTCTGTGGGAGATGAGGCATAACGCGTGAATTGGATGACTAAATTATTGGGCCTGGCGCTGGGTGGACTGGCGATCCTGGGTCTTACTGCGGGATACCGCGCGACGTTGACGCCGATAACGTTGACGATCGATGGCGACAGTCGCGTGGTAAAGACGCACCAACCGACCGTAGAACTGCTGATGGCCGATCTGGGTCTGGGTCTGCGACCTGAAGATCATTTTTCCCCGAAACTGAGCACTGCTCTGACCCCCGGCCTGGAGATCAAGATCTCGCGCGCCAAACCTGTTGTGGTGGTAGTGGACGGGCGCGAGTGCCAGATTTACGCGCATCAAGAAAGCCCCGCCGATTTGCTGGCGCAACTTGGCGTGCAGTTAGATAGCCATGATATGGTCCAAATCCGCCCGGCCCTGACGACGGATCCGCCCGAAACGCGCTTCCGCGTCGTTGTGGAACGGGCGGTGCAGATCGTTTTGGAAGATGGCGGTGTGCGTGCGACGTTGTACACCAATGCGGCAACAGTTGGGGCGGCGTTGTACCAGGCCGGTATCCAACTATACCGCGCCGATCGCGTTTATCCCGATCCGGCCACGCCATTACAAAACGGCCTGCACATTCGCACGGAGCGTTCGATTCCCGTGTCGGTGCGGGTGGATGGCCATGTTTTGCGGACGCGCACCCATCGCAGTAAGGTGGGGGAGGTCCTGGCCGACCTGGGTGTGACGCTCAACGGGCAGGATTACACGCTACCCTCTCTTGAGGAGTTGTTGGGCGATGGGAGTGAGATTCGTGTTTATCGCGTCACCGAGAGCGTGATCGTGGAGCAGAGTCCGATCCCCTTCGACTCCATGTGGCAGGCCGATCCCGATTCCGAAATCGATACGCAGAGCTTGCTGCAAGAAGGCGAGCCGGGCGTGCTCGAACGCCGCATTCGTCTGCGTTATGAGGATGGGCAGGTGGTGGAGCGCCGTGTGGAAGGGGAAAGCGTGGTGCTCGCTCCGGTGAGCCGCGTGATGGGCTATGGCACGAAGATCATCGTGCGGCAGCTGGCGACGGAGAGCGGCACAGTGGAGTACTGGCGGGTGTTTCGCATGTTGGCGACTTCGTACAGCGCGGGGACGGCTGGCGTTTCGCCTACGGCATCTTATTATGGGCGCACGGCTACCGGCATGACAATGCGACACGGGATTGTAGCGGTCGATCCTAATGTGATTCCGCTGCGCACCGAAGTATATGTGCCGGGGTATGGCGTCGGCTATGCCGGCGATACCGGCGGCGCGATCAAGGGAAAGCGTATCGATTTGGGATACGATGATTCCAATTTGCAACTCTGGTATCGCTGGGTGGACGTCTACTTGCTGACGCCAGTCCCGGTGAACATCAATTACCTGGGGCCATGACGGACGATCCACGCGCGCTATTGCGCCAGTATGGCCTCACGCCCCGCAGAGCTTTGGGGCAGAATTTCCTCGTCGATCCGGCTGCACCTGCGCGCATCGCTGCGCTGGCGGCGTTGACCCGCGACGATACGGTGCTCGAAGTCGGTGCCGGCCTGGGCACGTTGACGGCGGCGCTGGCGGCCCACGCCGGACACGTCATCGCTGTGGAGACAGATCCGCACCTGGTCGCCATTCTGCACCAGGAGATGGTGGCGTTCGAGAACGTGACCATTATCCACGATGACATCCTCGATCTTGACCCGGCAACTTTGCTGGACGTTTCACCCGCGCCGGTGATGCCTTTGTGGGGGACGCGCTTGCCTCATTACTACGTTGTCGCCAACCTGCCTTACTACATCACGGCGGCGGTGGTGCGCCATCTGCTGGAGGCGGCGGTGCGGCCTACGCGCATGGTGGTGACGGTGCAGCGCGAGGTGGCCGAACGCATCGTCGCCGTCCCTGACGACATGAGCGTACTGGCGGTTAGCGTGCAGTTCTACGGGCAGCCGCGCATCGGGATGCGGCTGAAGCGTGGGGCGTTCTTCCCCGCACCGGACGTGGAGTCTGCCGTGGTGTGCATTGACTTGCACGAGACGCCGCCTATGCCGGTGACGGATATGGCAGCATTCTTCCATGTGGTGCGCGGCGGGTTCGCCCAGCGACGCAAGCAGTTGCGCAATACTCTCGCGACGACCCTGCGCTTGCCTGCGACAGACGTGGTTGCGGCGTTGGCGAGCGTCGGCGTGGATGCAACGCGCCGCGCGGAAACGCTCACGCTGGCGGAGTGGGGACGGGTGACAGAGGCGTTATTGTCGCTCATATCGAGCGGCAATGGCGGTGAATAAGGATGGTGCGCGTGACCCCGCTTGGAGTTCTGGGCGGAGCGCCATGCAAAAAACACGGTCAATTGCTTGTGCGACACGTTCCACTGCGTCTGCGATGGGTTGCTCCGGGCGTACCTTACACTCAATACTCGGATAACCATGGGGGGCAGCGTCCACTAGTTCTACCTGTAGTTCCGTGAGCAGCTTACGAATCGGGGCTAGGTCAAGCGTTTCAGCCTGAACGTACGTTGAATCGTCCTGCTCATACAGATATTGAAAGGTTCGGTGATCATCATCAACTCGAATACTACCATAGTCATCGAGGCGGATATACACAGTCTCAAGGTTCTTGCAGGAGCACCTCAAGGACACACGCTGCTCTACGCCAGCCTGCAAACGCGATAGCAGTTGTTCCACTTCGTTAGTAAACATTCAATTGTACTCTGACTTTCTAGGGATAAGGTCGTTCCAAGGCAATAAACTACTAAAACTCTGGCGTTTTCTCAGGGATTTGCCCTTGGTGTTGCGTAGTTTAAATCTTGGAACTACCTAATGACCTATCCGGAAATTTGCCAGGTGAAGCATTCTGCACCTAAAGGATCGGGTTAAGGGGTGTTTTTGCGCGTGCGGGCGTAGCCCGCACGCGCAAAAACACTCTAAAGAAAAGTGGCTTTAGCCGCCCACCCAGGCATATCAGTACCGCTGCGACAATTTTCGGGTAGACCTAGGCATAGAAGGAGTGCGACAGGGGACAAACGAGAGCGCCAGGCCATTGCTCAGGCACTCTGTGATGGTGACGCCGAAAGCAATCACTGTTTTGTGCCCAGCACTTTGTTGATGCTGGCGCCGAAAGCAATCACTGTTTTGTGCCCAACACTTTGTTGATGCTGGCGAGCAGTTCGTTAGGGCCGAATGGTTTGGTGACATAG
>DAIUDK010000036.1:0-21083 GCA_036845725.1 Chloroflexota bacterium | reverse complement strand
CACTTTGTTGATGCTGGCGAGCAGTTCGTTAGGGCCGAATGGTTTGGTGACATAGTCGTCCACTTTGGCGATGTGAAGGCCGAGGACTTTGTCGATGCTCTCAGATTTGGCGGTGACGACGATCACGGGGATGTCTTTCATGTCGTCGTCGATCTTCATCTGTTGGTAGACTTCCCATCCGTCCATATCGGGCATCATCAGGTCGAGCAGGACGAGTTGCGGCTTGAGCTTGCGCACGGTTTCTAGGCCCTCGCGCCCACTCGTAGCGCCGACAAACTCGAAATTCTGCTTCGCCAGAACCAGACGGATCAGGCCGATCATATCGGGTTCGTCGTCGATACAGACGACGGTAGGTTTTTCCTGCACCTGTGCTATGGCTGGATCTTTTGCAATGGTCATGGACATGGTTCTCTTTCCCCTTTGTTGGCTGTCTTAAAGATGGCGACACGTGAAGGTGTCATGATATGCTTGGTTTGCGCGATTCTCTGCTAATCTTCTCTGCTTTGGGATACTGGTCGAAGTAGAATAGCCGCTCTGCTTTTTGCTCCGTAAGGTATAGGAAATCCCGCGCCGGTTGTCCATCGATATACTTCCAGAACACGACGTAATACGGAACGACTTTGATCACGCCCTGACCAGGCGACGTGCCGTACGCGTCGTATGATCCCTTGTGCTGCTTGCTGTAGAGTTCCCTCGCTGCGGGGTTGTCTTCCCAACTCCCGGCATCGATAGCCACACCCTCGATCGAGACGTTGGAACAGCACAGGGCGACGTTGCTGTTCTGCGTGAGCTGCGCGTATTTCTCGAGATGGCGACTGGTTTGAAAGTAGATGTCGAATCCATCGTGAACGATGCTCATCGAACGGGCAGAGACGCGGCTGCCATCGGAAGTTGCCAAAACCCAGATTTTGTTGGCATCCAGCGCCTTCAGGAGTTCGTTCTTCAGGCTTTCGTAATCGAGTTCCATATCTTCGCCATCAAATGGGATATCAATCCCCTGCCTGTGCTTTGAGATGCTCCGCTAAAACTTCCTCGGCGACCTCCAGCCGCTTGAGTGTCTTGGCGCGCCCCAGAGCTTCGATGCTGCCGAAGAGCGGTGGGGAGATCTCTTTGCCGGTAACGGCGTTGCGTATAATGCTGAATAGTTGTCCGGCCTTTAAGCCGAGGTCTTCGGCGAGGCGGCGCATCGGTCCCTCCATACTCTCGGCATCAAAGTGCAGAAGTCCCGCCAAGAGAGCCTGCGCTTGGCGGATGCCCTCCAGGCTTTGCTCAGCCGTCATCTTTTTGCCAATCAACGCCTCAATGGGCGGCGTGTCGATATCGCCGAAGACGAAATCGGTTAGCTCGACGACATCCCGTAACGTTTTGAGGCGTTCTTGCACCAGCGGGACCAGCAGTTGGAGCGTGGGGAGCAGTTCCACCGGCGCCGGGGTGGGGATCAATCCTGAATTTTCCCAGAAGGGGATAAGGCGTTCGAGCAGTTCGTCCTGCGACAGGGCGCGGATGTAGCAGCCATTGATCCAATTGAGCTTGTCGTAGGAGAAGACGGCGGGCGCGAGGTTGATGTGTGTGATGTCGAAGCGCGCGATCAGCTCCTCGCGGGTGAAGATTTCTTGCTCTTCGCCGCTGCCGGGTGCCCAGCCGAGCAGCGCCAGGAAGTTGAACAGCGCTTCGGGGAGATAGCCCTGCCGCCGGAATTCGTCGATGGAGACCGCGCCATGCCGCTTGCCGAGCTTTTTGCCGTCGGTGCCGAGCACCAGCGGGACGTGCGCGTAGATGGGGGGCTGCCACCCGAAGGCTTCATACAGCAGCAGACGCTTAGGCGTACTGGAAATCCAGTCGTCGCCGCGCATAATGTGGGTGATGCTCATCATATGGTCATCGATGACGACGGCGAGGTGGTAGGTAGGGAAGCCGTCGCTCTTGAGCAGAATTTGATCGTCGAGCAGGCGGTTCTCGAAGACGATGTCTCCGCGCAGGATATCGTGCATGACAGTCGTGCCATCGCGTGGCACCTTGAGGCGAATCACGTGTGGTTCGTCAGGTGAGACTTCGCCGGGTGCTTTATCCCGGCAGTGACCGTCGTACATCGGCATCTCACCGCGCGCGCGCTGCGCCTCGCGGACGGCATCCAACCGTTCGGGGGAGCAGTTGCAGCGGTAGGCACGCCCTTTGGCAATCAGCTCTTCGGCTTTCTCTCTGTAAATCCCCAGGCGCTCCGACTGGATATATGGCCCGTAATCACCGCCGATTTCTGGCCCTTCGTCCCAATCCATCCCCAGCCAACGCAGGCCATTGGTAATCACCTGGAGGGCCTTTTCGACGTAGCGCGTGCGGTCAGTATCCTCAATCCGCAGCACGAACTGCCCCTGATTCTGCCGCGCAAACAGCCAGTTGAACACAACGGTGCGAATATTACCGATGTGCGGCTCCCCGGTGGGGCTGGGTGCAAAACGAACACGAACTGTCATGATGATCTCCTCCGAGAATAGCAAATTGCAAATGACGGATCAGCGAATGGGCGAATCATGAAACATGAATCATGAATCCTCAATTCCTTTCCGTCTACTGTCTACCGCTTAATACTCCATCCGTTTGTGGCGCATGGCGACGCTCTCGACCAGCCCCAGTCCGACAAAAGTGATGACCAGGGCGCTGCCGCCGCTGCTGATAAAGGGCATCGGTAGCCCGGCGACAGGGATCACGTTGAGGTTCATCCCGAGATTGATGAGCAGTTGGTAAAAAATATAGGTGGTCACGCCGATGACGATGAGTTGCCCTGTGGCATCGGCGGCGTTGGCGGCGATACGCAGCAAGCGCCAGAGCAGCAGCCCAAAGAGCAGCAGAATCAATCCCGCACCGAAAAAACCTAACTCTTCGCAGATGACCGAGAAAATAAAGTCGGTGTGGCGGACGCGCAGAAAGTGCAATTGACTTTGTGTGCCGGTGGCGAACCCCTTGCCCAACAGGCCCCCGGAGCCGATGCTGATGAGGGCCTGGTCAATGTTGTATTGTGCGCCTGGATCGTTGGTGGGGTCGAAAAAGGTAAAGATGCGGTCGCGCATATAATTGTCCATATTGGCCCACAAAATTGGTGCGGCAATCAAGCCTAGGACGCCCATCCCCTGCATATAGCTAAATGGGATACCGGAGGCAAAGATCATCACGCCCCACGTAGCGATGTAGAGCGTGGCGGTGCTTAAATTGGGCTGTTGGAAGACCAAAATTGCTGCCAGGCCGGACATACCGGCCGAGACGATCAATTCCAGCAGGCCCGGTGGGTTAGGCGTGTTGCGCGCCAGCAAGCTGGCCTGGCTGATGATGAGCAGAATCAGGGCCGGAAATGCGAGTTGAATCGAGATACCACCGATGTAGATAAACCGACGCACATCACCGATTTCGCTGCTACCAAAGAGCAATGTGAAGACGAGGATGCCGATGGTCAAGAAATAGAGCGGCCATTGTAGGCTTTCCAGCCAGCGATAGTTGATAAAAGCTACAAGGAACATCACCACCACGCCAACGGCGACGTAAATTGATTGCCTGCGCCATTGATCGGCAAGGTCCTCGGATCCCTGGGTTGCACTGAAGATCATTGCCAGCCCTACTACGCTGAGCAGGATGGCGATGAGTAGCAACCCCCAATCAAAGTTCTCCCAGGGTGATGAACGCATATCAATGTTTCCTCATCGATGGTTGCCTGTGTGGCCTCGTTGTTTAGAAGGCCTTTTTCCGGGGACTGGAGAGAGGAATATCGGCGACCAGGCGTGTCTCCCGTTGGTCCTCGGTGAAGTTGACCTCCACTTTGCTGGCATCGATCTCCAGATGCCGGGAAATCACGGCGATGATTTCATCCTTCAGCATATCCAACATTCCCGGGGAAAGGTTGGCGCGATCGTGCGCGAGGACCAATCGCAGGCGTTGCGCGGCGATCTCCTGATCCGAGTTTTTACGACGTCTGAAAATCTTTAGCCAGTTCATAAGGACTCCTTTCAGTGCGAACCGAGGAGACGTTTGAAAAAGGAGGGGGGTTTAAGGGGCGCAAAAGGCACGTCCTCCCCTTGCAAGCGCCGGGCAATATCCAAAAACGCCTGTCCGGCGGGTGAACCGTTGTTCAGCACGATGGGATTTCCGCGGTTGCTCGCCGTCAAAATTTCCGCGTCTTCGGGGATCAGGCCGATCAGATCGATGGCGAGCATATCGACCACATCATCTGGAGCTAACATCTCCTTGCGTTGTACCATTTCCGGCTTGATGCGGTTGATGACCAGCCGCGAGGGAGTGTTCGTTTCTGCCTCTAGCAGGCCGACTACGCGATCGGCGTCGCGCACCGAGGCGATTTCCGGGTTGGTCACCACCAACACCATCTCTGCTGGCGCCGAAGCGCAGCGGAAGCCGTGCTCGATACCGGCCGGTGAATCGATCAGGACGAAATCGACCATTTGGGCGGCCTCATAAGCGACGCTCTTCATCTGTTCGACACTGATGGCATCTTTGGCGCGCGTCTGGGCGGCAGGCATCATAAACAACTCCGGGAAGCGTTTGTCGCGTACCAGAGCTTGCCGGAAGCGGCAGCGACCTTCGATGTAGTTAATGATGTCGTAGACGATGCGATTTTCCAGACCCAACATCACATCCAGGTTGCGCAGTCCGATGTCGGCGTCGATGCAGATAACTCGTGCTCCCAACATCGCTAACCCCAGCCCGATATTGGCCGTGGTCGTGGTTTTGCCAACACCGCCTTTTCCCGATGAAATGGTGACAATTTTTCCTGCCATGTTACTCCCTTGTGTGCCAGGGTTCCACAATAATAGCGCCTTCACGCACTTTAGCCGTTTCCGGTACCAATTTGCGACGCCGGCCCTCGGGAGGGCGTCCGAAATATCCGGCGATGCGAAGCTGTGCGGGGGTCAATTCTATCGCGCAGATGAGGGCGTTTTCGTCCCCTAACGCGCCGGCGTGCGCCAGCCCGCGCATCTTTCCCCACACAAAAATATGTCCTCCGGCGATGATTTCCGCTCCGGGATTGACGTCGCCTATCAGGACCACGTGACCGGGATACTTGATACTCTGCCCGGAACGCAGTGTGCGTTGCACGACCAGTGCATGTTCACCGAGGTCCGTGCGGAGGCTGCTGGGGATGGCGGCATCCGCTGCTGAGGTTACCGCAGCAGGTTGGTCTTTCGGCAATACGCCGACGGTTTCGCCTGGCAGTCGCGTGCGCAGGCCGTGTGTGCGCGCCGTGTGGATGGTGTCCTCATTATCGCTCAGGACGGCCCAAAGTTCCATATCGTACCGGTCCAGGATCGCGCGCAGAGAGGCCAGCTTTTCTTTTGTCAATTCCTGGTGTCCTAGTTCCGCGATAAGCCGCCCGCCACGAAAGAACGCTTCAGCATCTTGCAGAGCATTTTCCAAACCTTGGAGCACATCGTCCCAAGAATCAGATAGAGGCCGCAGGACGATGCCTTGTTGGGTGCCTTTGAGTGTGAGTGCCATCTCTTCCATAACAAGGGCAATTATAACATAAATCGTTGTCGGGTAAAATTACGAGACGGTAGCAAGTGTGTGAAGTAAGCCATACCATAACAGGTTCACAGCGTACTGAGACCCTTGTCAGAACTATCGCATTTGAATGCAATAGTCTTAAGACCTTTGTAGTCTTGGGCTTTTGAGGTATAACGTGAGGTATCTGGCGGAGACGGGGTGACTATGAAGATTGTGCGTGTCGTGCTACGGGTGTTGATCGCGGCAACGGTGCCGTTGCTCCTCGTGATGGGAATGGCGCGTCTGCTGACGCTGCCCTGGTACCCGACCTGGGAATATGCCAAGGCCGGTTTCCCGGATGACCCGTTGGGCATGGCGCCGGAGGAACGTCTGCGTCTAGCGCGCGCGAGTATCGCATTTCTCAATACCCCACGCGGGGTAGGGCGATTGGATGACGTGCAGTTCGTGGATGGGACAGCGGCTTTCAACGCGCGTGAAATCAGCCACATGGACGACGTCAAGCTGGTCTACGATCAGTTGACGACGGCTGCATTGATCGCGTTCGTCGTGGCTGTGGTCGCCGCGTACGTGCTGATCCGCCAGGGTCACCTGGTGCTGGTCTGGGGCGCGCTCTCCGACGGCAGTCTGTTCACGCTGTGTGTGTTGGTGCTTCTAGGTGTGTGGATGGCGGTCGGCTTCGACGCGTTCTTTACGGCCTTCCACGGCATCTTCTTTGCGGCGGATACTTGGCTCTTCGATTATTCCGACACGCTGATCCGCCTCTTCCCCTTACCGTTCTGGGCCGATGCCGGTCTGATTATCGCCGTCGGCGTCGGCGCGCTTTCCTTTGCCCTGGCTCTCTTCACCCGCGCCTTGCAAAAACGCAGCGAAAGGAAGCAAGAGGCAGGAAACAGGGAGCAAAAATCAGCGAATTGAGAATTATGCATCACGTATCACGATTTATGATTCGAGGTTAGCAGCCACCTCACCACCTGACTAAAAGACGTATGACTACCTGACTATTGGAGGACTAAAATGATCGGTCAACTGCCAACATGGGTCAAAGATGCAGTGTTCTATCAGATTTTCCCGGAGCGGTTTGCGCGCAGTGAGCGGCTGACGAAACCGGCGAACCTCGAATCGTGGGAGTCACCGCCGACTGTGCGTGGCTTCAAGGGTGGGGATTTCTTGGGAATTCTTGAACATTTGGATTACCTGGAGGACTTGGGTATCACCGCGCTCTATTTCAACCCGATTTTTCAATCCGCTGCCAATCACCGCTATCACACACACGATTACTACGCCGTCGATCCGATTCTCGGCGGCAACAAGGCGTTCGCGCAGTTCCTGGAGGCAGCGCATAGCCGGGGGATGCGGGTGGTCCTCGACGGTGTCTTCAACCACGCCAGCCGCGGCTTCCTGCAGTTCAATCACATAATGGAAAACGGCGCGCAATCGCCCTACATCGACTGGTTTATTGTCAAGAAATTCCCCTTGTACGCCTTTGATGATAGACGCAAACCGAACTATGTCTGCTGGTGGAACAACCGCGAGCTGCCCAAGCTAAACACTGATCATCCTCAGGTGCGGGACTTCATTTTTGACGTGGCCGAATACTGGCTGCATCAGGGAATCGATGGCTGGCGGCTGGATGTGCCGCTGGAGATCAAAACCCCCGGTTTTTGGGAAGAGTTCCGCCGCCGGGTGAAATCCATCAATCCCGAAGCCTACATCCTCGCCGAAATTTGGGATGAGGCCAAAGCCTGGCTGCAAGGCGACCACTTCGATGCGACGATGAACTACGGGTTCAACCGCGCCTGCTATGGTTTCTTTGGGCAGGAGGTACTGGATACGTCGCACCGGCCTGGCGGTTTCAAACTCAAGCGGCTGGACGCCCGGCACTTCGCTCGTCAGATCGATCGGATGCTGAATTTGTATGCGTGGCCTTTCACGCTTGCGCAGTACAACCTCATCAGTAGCCACGACGAACCGCGCTTCCTAACGATGGTGGGCGGCGATAAGCGCCGTCTGCGCCTGGCGACACTCTGTCAGATGACGTTTCCCGGCGCGCCGAGCGTCTACTACGGCGACGAAATCGGCATGGAGGGCGGCCACGACCCCGACTGTCGCCGTGCCTTCCCCTGGGACGAAAACCGGTGGGATCACACCCTACGCGCGGATTTCAGACGCTTCATCGCTTTGCGCAAGGCACATCCTGCCCTGCGTAGTGGCGACTTCGTCACGCTCTACGCCAAGGACCTGGCCTATGCGTTCGCGCGCGCGTCCGCTGAAGAGACCGTGGTGGTCGCCCTTAACGCAGGTACGACGCCGGTTGACGTGATGCTGCGCATGGAAAGCCTCGTGCCGCCGGACGCCGTCTTTGCTGAGGCCTGGACGGAAGCCTCGCTGCCTGTGAATGGTGGCGCGTTGATGTTGTCCATCCCTCCGCTCGAAGGTCGTGTGTTAATATATAGCTAATTCTTATGTTGCTCTAATGTTTTTCAAATACTTTCCGGTTATACTCAGAGTCGGAATAATGCTGACTCTGGAGGTAGAAAAATGAGCAAAATTGTAGGTATCGATCTGGGCACGACAAACTCCGCGGTGGCAGTTATGGAAGGCGGGCAAGTGACCGTCATCCCCACGGCGGAAGGCGGGCGTTTGTGCCCGTCGGTCGTCGCATTTACGAAGAACAACGAGCGGCTGGTCGGCGTGCCCGCAAAGCGGCAGTCGGTGGTCAACTCAGAAAACACCGTCTACTCGGTGAAGCGGCTGATGGGCCGCCGTGCGGATGAAAAGGAAGTGCAGGTTACGCGCGAGATGGTGCCCTACGCGATTATCGCCGGGGCGCAGAACGACGCGCGCGTGCAGGTTCCGGTGATTAACAAGGACTACACCCCGCAAGAAATCTCGGCGATGATTCTGCAAAAGTTGAAGAAGGACGCCGAGGCCTACCTGGGTGAGCCGGTGACGCAGGCCGTTATCACTGTGCCCGCGTACTTCAACGACAGCCAGCGCCAGGCCACCAAGGACGCCGGGCAAATCGCCGGTCTTGAGGTGAAGCGCATCATCAACGAGCCGACGGCGGCAGCGCTGGCCTACGGACTGGACAAGAACGTCGATGAGACAATCCTTGTCTTCGACTTGGGCGGTGGCACGTTCGACGTGTCGATTCTCGAAGTGGGTGAGGGCTTGATCGAAGTCAAGTCCACCAACGGCGATACGCACCTGGGTGGCGATGACTGGGATGAGCGCATTGTGCGCTGGCTGCTGGCCGAATTCAAGAAGCAACAGGGCATTGATCTGACGCAGGATCGTCAGGCGATGCAGCGTCTGCGCGAGGCGGCGGAGAAGGCCAAAATTGAGTTGTCCACGATGATGGAAACCGAGGTTAATCTCCCGTACATTACCGCTGACGCCAGCGGCCCGAAGCACTTGCAAATCCGGCTGACGCGTGCGACATTCGAACAAATCACCCGTGATTTGGTCGATCGTTGTCGCGTGCCTTTCGAGCAGGCGCTGAAAGACGCCAAGCTGTCGGCTGGCAAATTGGATGAAGTGGTGCTCGTCGGTGGGGCGACCCGTATGCCGATGATTCAGGAGCTGGTGCGCAGTCTGACCGGCGGCAAGGAGCCACATAAGGGCGTCAACCCCGACGAAGTCGTCGCGGTGGGCGCGGCCATTCAGGGCGGCGTGTTGGGTGGCGACGTGACCGATATTTTACTGCTTGACGTGACCCCCCTTTCGTTAGGTGTCGAGACACTCGGCGGGCGAATGACGGTGATGATCCCCCGTAACACGACGGTGCCGGTGCGCAAGAGCGAAATCTACACGACCGCTGAAGACGGCCAAACCGCTGTCGACATCAAGGTTTACCAGGGTGAGCGCCCGATGGCGGGCTACAATATGCTGCTCGGTCAATTCCGGCTTGACGGCATCCCGCCTGCGCCGCGCGGCATCCCGCAGGTTGAAGTGACCTTCGACATTGACGCGAACGGCATCCTGAATGTCAACGCGAAGGATAAGGCCACCGGACGTGAGCAGCGCATCACCATCACCGCGAGCACAAATCTGAACCCGAATGAAGTGGATCGGCTGGTCGAAGAGGCCAAACTGCACGCCGAAGAGGATAAGAAGCGCCAGGAATTGGTCGACGTCCGCAACCAGGCCGACCAGATGTGCTACCAGATGGAGAAGACCTTGAACGACCTGGGCGAGAAGGTGCCCAGCGACCTGCGCGGTCAACTGGAAGGTATGATCAACGATCTGCGCCAGGTGAAGGACAGCAGTGAAGATGCGGCGCTGATTCGTCGCAAGATGGACGATGTACAACAAGTCGCGATGAAGTTGGGCGAGCAGGCTTACGGCGGTCCTGAATCCCCCGGCGCGCCCGGCTCCGACTTTGGTGAAGGCCCACAAGGCGGCCCGGAACCTGAAGGTCCTGATGTGGTGGATGGCGAATTCCGTGAGGTCTAGTGGCCATAGACTTTTGTGAGGGTTTGGGATAGGGTATTGCATAAAAATGATCGTGGATAACACAACCTGTATGATCCACGTTCATCACAACCTTCACAAGGGTAGTTGCGAATCTCATCTAAAGGGTGGGGTGGCCGTGGGGTCACCCCCCTTTTCATAAATAAGGATTGGCTATGAATGCATCGAAAAAACAACAGCGCATTCCGGTGCGACGGCCCGGCACAGGCAACCGCGCAGATACGCCCGCAGCTGAAGACGCAGCTCCGACGGAGGCACAGGCGCTTCCCGAACCGGATGCGACGGCTATTGGCGAGACCGTGGATTGGCGCGACATGGCGCTGCGTTTGCGTGCCGAGATGGACAACTACCGCAAACGCCAACAGCGCCTGGTTGAAGAGCAGATCGCGGCAGAACGCAGGCGCCTGCTGACGGCCTTTCTCACCGTGCCGGATAATTTAGAAAGGATCGTTGCCCATTTACAACCGGATGATCCGCATCATCAGAGTATCAAAGTGGTGTATGACGAATTCCTGAAGGTGTTGCGCCTCGAAGGTGTGGAGCCGCTTGTCGCGGTGGGGACGCCATTCGATCCGCTTTTGCACGACGCCATTGCGATGGTGCCGGCGGTGGATGGTCAACGTGAAGAGATGTTGGTGATCGACGAGGAGCAAAAGGGGTACCGGTTTGGGGAGCAGACTTTGCGCCCGGCGCGGGTCATCGTCGCCAAGCGATAATTGTGTGGCGCGAGTCAGCAACTCGCACTACAAAACTGGTTTTTGTCGAGGAAGCAGCGATGGAGTACAAGGATTATTACGGTGTTTTGGGGGTTCCCAAAAACGCAAATGAGAAGGATATCAAAAATGCCTACCGCAAGCTGGCGCGCAAGCATCACCCGGACATGAATCCTGGCGATAAGTCGGCGGAAGAGAAGTTCAAGGAACTCAACGAGGCCTACGAAGTGCTCTCCGACCCCGAAAAGCGCAAGCTGTACGATCAGTTTGGCAGTGAGTACAAGACGTTCCAGCAGGGCGGCGGGCAGGCCGACGATTTCTGGCGGCAGTGGGCCGGCCGCCAGCCGGGCCAGTACCACTACACCACCAGAGACATCGGCGATCTGTTTGGGCAGGACAGCCCATTCTCGGATTTCTTCCAGCAGCTTTTCGGTGGCGGGGCTGGTTACGGCGGTGGAGGCTACAGTGATCTGTTCGGCGGCGCGTCGCGGCGGCAGCGTCCACGGCGCGGGCAGGACTACGAGCAGCCGGTGGAGATCACCCTGGACGAGGCGTACCGGGGCACCACTCGTATCTTGCAGATCGGCAACCAGCGCATCGAAGTCAATATCCCGGCGGGAGCGGATACCGGCACGCGCGTACGCGTCGCGGGGAAGGGCGCGCCAGGTGCAGCCGATGGTCCGGCAGGCGACCTGTTTTTGCACATCCAGGTTTTACCCCATGCGCAGTTCCAGCGGCATGGCGAGGACCTGGAAACCGTCGTCCCGTTGGACTTGTACACAGCCATCTTGGGCGGTGAGATCGCCGTCCCTACGCCCGCCGGACGCTCGGTCATGCTGCGCGTTCCGCCGGAGACGCAGAACGGCGCGAAGTTTCGCCTGCGTGGACAGGGAATGCCAGTGCTGAACCGGTTAAAAGAGCGTGGTGATCTATATGCTGTCGTTGAGGTCAAGCTACCTGCACAACTCACCACCCAGGAGCGTGAGCTGTTCACGCAATTGCGTACCCTACGCGGCGGTGCTTAAAGACGCATTTCTGCCACTAATCTTCACGAATCTACATTAATCTTTCCCCTGTTCGTGAGGATTGGTGCGGATTCGTGTTTTGTTCTTGAAGGAGGATTGACACAATGTTTAGACGTATACTCTTTGCGCATAACGCGACACCGGCTGCGGAGCGTGCGTTGTTGTATCTGGAACACATCGCGCGGACGGAGAGCGCTGAAGTGGTGGTTCTGCATGTCTACGAGCCGCCGGAGCGTTATCTGGCAACGCAGGGCTACGAGTTATTGCTGCAGCAGTTGGAGGCGGTAGCGCAAGAAGTGGTCAACGACACGGTTGAACATCTCCAGAAGGCAGGTATTTCTGCGGTGGGTATCGTCCATTCGGGCGCTCCGGCCAAGACGATCCTGGAGATGGCGCAGGATGAAAAGGCGTCGTTGATTGTCCTGGGAACGCGTGGACCGTCCAACGTGACTGACATTTTGCTGGGCGACGTGAGTACCGAAGTGCTACGTTACGCGCGTTGCCCGGTCTTTATGGTGCCATAGGAAGGGGAACTGGGGATTAGGAATCGGTGGCTGACCCGATCACCAATCTCCAATCTCCCAATCATAGGGAGGGACGATGAAGCGTAAACTTTATGTACTGCTCAGTGTTTTGTTGCTGCTGGCGAATTCGCTTGGCTGCCTCGCCTTGCAGACGTTTACGCCGCCTGCGGAAACTCCCACGGCCTATGTGCCGCCGACACCAACGCCGTGGGTCGCTGCGCCGCCGAGGGTTCAACCACCGGATGACGCAATCACACAGTTGGAGACGCAGGTTGAGGCGGTTTACACTGCGGTGGGCGATGCGGTGGTCAACGTTTCCGTCACCTCTATTGGCTACGACTACTTTTTCAACGCCGTTCCCAGCGAGGGCAGCGGCTCCGGTTTCGTTTACGATACACAGGGGCGCATCGTCACCAACTTTCACGTTATCGAGAACGCTCAAGAGATTCAGGTCACATTTGCCGATGGCGCCACCTTTACCGGAATCGTCATCGGTTCGGACTCCACGTATGATTTGGCCGTTATCGAAATTGATGCCGGCGATTATCCGCTGCACCCTATCCCACTGGGCGACTCGGGCGCGATCCGCGTGGGGCAGTTTGTGGTGGCGATTGGCAATCCATTCGGGCTGGATCAAACGGTGACGTTTGGCGTTATCAGCAGCCTGGGACGTGTCATCGAAAGCCCGGACGGCCGCTACATCGGCGAGGCTATCCAGACGGACGCAGCAATCAACCCCGGCAACTCCGGCGGCCCGCTACTTGATCTCCAGGGTAGGGTGATCGGTGTAAACGCGCAGATCGTCAGCCCCAGCCAGGCGAATGCCGGCATCGGGTTTGCGATCCCGGCCAACACGGTGAGGCACGTTGTGCCTGAACTGATTAGCGAGGGTCGTTACCGGCATCCGTGGATGGGCGTGCGTTTCTTCCCCGCTAGCCTGAGTCAACAGTTGGCGACATCCTTTGCCGAACTGGGGGCTGAAATTCCCGACCACGGTGTGCTTGTTTTGAGTGTAGAGCCAGGTACACCGGCAGCCAGGGCCGGTTTGCGGGGCGGAACTCGCAGCGTCAACACGCCGTATGGTACCATTATGGTGGGCGGCGATGTCATTGTGGCGTTTGATGGCATGGCCATCAGCAGTCCCAACAGGCTGATTGCTTATCTGGAGACAAACACCCGCCCTGGTGAGACAATTCAGGTCACGGTGCTGCGAGACAACGAGGAAATCACACTGCCGGTAACATTGGGCGAGCGCCCGTAGTTCTAGAGCGGTTGGTGTTCCTCGATCCACCGCTCTAGGTAGACTAGGGCGCGTTCGGCGTAGGCTGCGCCGCGCGCGCGTTTCCCCCGCGTGCGCGTATCGAGCGGCGGCAGCAGGCCGAAGTTGGCTTTCATCGGTTGGAATGTAGCCGGATCGGCGCGTGTGATGTAGTGCATCAGCGCGCCGATCATCGTTTCTGGCGGCGGCGTGAGCAAGGACAGCCCGTGTGCCAGCCGTGCTGCGTTCACCCCGGCCAACCATCCCCCGCCGATGTTTCCCGCGTAGCCCTCCAATCCGGCGACCTGCCCGGCGAAGAATAGGTTTGGCTGTGCCCGCATCTGCAGGGTGGGGGCCAGCAGGGCCGGCGCGTTGAGGTACGTGTTACGGTGCATTGACCCGTAACGCACGAAGTGCGCGTTTTCCAGACCGGGGATCAGATGTAGGACTCGTTCCTGCTCGCCGTACTTGAGATTGGTCTGGAAGCCAACCAGGTTGTAAAGCGTGGCGGCGGCATTGTCCTGCCGCAATTGGACGACGGCATGGGGACGCCGCCCGGTGCGTGGATTGCGCAGCCCGATGGGACGCAATGGTCCAAAGGCCAACGCCTGCAGTCCGCGTGCGGCCAACACCTCAACCGGCAGGCACGCTTCGAAGAAATGGGGATCGTCTCGTTCGAAATCGCGCAGAGGGATGCGCTCTGCATCGAGCAGGGCGGCGACAAAGCGGTTGTATGCCTCTTCGTCCAGCGGACAATTGATGTAGTCACCCTCGTCCGCTTCGCCACGACCATAGCGCGAGGCACGGAAGGCGATGTCGAAATTGATGGAGTCGACCTCGACGATGGGGGCGATGGCGTCGTAGAAAGCGAGCGCAGTACTGCCCGTATGCTCGCGGATGGCCTCCGCGAGTTGGGCTGCTGTGAGCGGCCCGCTGGCGATGATTGCCGGACCCTCCGGCAGCGCTGTTACCTCCTCGCGGATAAGGGTAATGCGCGGGTGGGCCGAGATGCGGCGTGTGATTTCCCTTGCGAAGCCTTCCCGATCCACGGCGAGCGCACCGCCTGCGGGGACGCGCTGCGCATCGGCGACTTCGATCAGTAGTGAACCGAGCCGGCGCAGTTCTGCTTTAAGCAGCCCCGGTGCGCGGTCCGGCAAATCGGACCCGAGGGAGTTAGAGCACACCAGTTCGGCGAGGTTGTCCCCAGTATGCGCGGGTGTGTGGGTGTGGGGCCGCATCTCGTACAACCGCACAGGGACGTCGCGGCAAGCCACTTGCCAGGCAGCCTCGCTTCCTGCCAGCCCGCCGCCGACAATGGTGATCGATTTAGTCATCCGCTTCGTCATCCTCTGGGATGGCGTTGACTTCGCCCGTGCGCGGTTGCGCGTCGAGCAAGTCCCGCGCCTCGGCCTCCCATTCCAACGGCACGCGCACCTCGACCCGCCCGATGCCGTTCACGGTTAGCCCAATCACCGGTCCTATCGATTCGTAGCTGAGAATGACCGGAATCCCGGCGGTCTCCAGTGCGCCGCGCACCACCATGGCGCGCAGTATCCCCTGGGCGACGTAGACCGTGACCAATCCAGTTTGCTTTCCTTTCTGCGCCATAGCTCCTCCCTCCACCAAGCAAGACAGTCCAAAGTCCAAAATCCAAAATCGAAATCCAAAGATAGTTTCGTTAAAAAAGTATATTTGTCAATCCCTCGTATTCCTGGTATAATCTAAACGTTTTTATAGTCAGTATACAGGAATCGAGAGGCGTATGAGCAGTACCGTGCAAAATGACCAATACTGGGAACAGTTCTCCGTCTTACCCAACGATCTGGAGTATATCACCAACTTTCTTGTTGAGACGGAGCGCCCTCAACCCATCGACCAGTTAGCGCAAGAAGTCATCCGCGCGCGACACCACCAGATGGTGGCGTTGATCGAAGACACCTTGGCGCAGGGCAGCATCTATCGTCCCGGGGATAACTACACCGTTGGCGAAAAGGTTATCTTCCCCCACTTGAATAACCTTTTAGGGGAAGTGATCGAGGTGCGCTCCGGACACAATCCTGAGTACGATGAGTTTTCCGTGATCAGGGTGCGTATGGAAAGCGGGACCGTGCGTGAGTTTACGGCAGGGTTGACGCGTGAGCATCCGTTGAACCAGGCGACTTATCTCCCTTCCAAGGACGTCGCCCCGGACGACATTTTTGAACGTCATGGGGACAAGATCAAGACGACGCTACGTTCTGCGTTGGAGAAGAACGTGCAATTCCTCAGTGTGGGGGATCAGTGGTTCCTGCGCGATCTGGTGATGGAGATGCCGGACGGGCAGTTGAATATCGCCGAGGCCCTGTTGGATATGGCGGGTGGTGGCCCGCTGCGCACAGATGAATTGCTTGCCGAGATGGAGGTCCCGGCGGAGATTTCACGCCCCCTACAGCTCTTCTCGCTCGAATATGCCCTGTTGCACGACCGGCGCTTTGATGAAGTAGGGCCGGCGGGATACGCGTTATGGCATCTCCGGCAGATGGAACCGCAGGGTGTGCTCGAAGTGCCGCAGCCGCTGCGCTATATGCCCATCCCTTACAACCGCAGTTTGTTGGAAGAGACGATGCTGGCGTTGGAACGTCAGATTGACGATGAATGGTCGGATACTCAATATATTATCCCGTCCGCCGATATGGTGACGGTGGTATTGACTTACCCGCACTGGCGTAGCGGCACATTACCGTTGTCACCGCGCGTTGCGCAGCTTTTTCCGACCGCGCGGGTGACCGACCGCATCCGCTTTACGTTTATGGATATGACGACCAAGCAGACGTTCCCCGGTTGGGTGGTGCGCAGCGGACGTTATGTCTACGGGTTGACCGATTGGTACAAAAAACTTGGTGCAGGCGTGGGTGTCTACGTTGATCTTCAGCATGGCGACGAGCCGGGCGTTATTCAAGTGAATTTGCGCATGGCCAAGGCCAAGCGCCGCGAGTGGCTACGCACCGTAACGACGGAAAGCGGACAAGTACTGTTCGAGGTGACGCGCATTCCGGTCACGTGTGAGTTCGATGAATTGGCGACAGTCGCCGTGCCGGACCCCAAAGCGGTTGACGAACTGGCGCAACAGCTTCAGCGGGTGTCGTTGGAAGCCTTACTAGAGCAGATTTTCAACGGTTTGGCCGGTCTGAGTTTACAGCGCGCCGTCCATGCGATGACGCTGTACAGCGTTCTGAACCTGATGCGGCGCGTTCCCCCGGCGCCGATGCTCGCCGTATTAGCGACGTCATCGCGGTACGTGTCGTTGGGGGATAATTATTGGGCTTATCGAGGAGAAAGCTAATGCCGACACTACCCCCTGTTCCTGCTTTGGCGCGCTTTATCAAGCCGACATTGGATACGCCGTTTCACATCGACTACAATTGGTGGGCGGAGCAGGGCCTTGACTTGAACGTACAGTTGTTGCAGCACCTCTCGCCGGAATTGCGCGAGATTTACACCGGGCAGCGTCTCGGCGACAAGATCGATCTGATCGACTGGGAGACCGGCGAGGTGCGGCAGGTTGAGGGCCTGCAATACCTGATCGCTACGCGATGCAGCAAGGATCCAAACTACGTGATGCAAGCGCCGACCCTGCTCGAAGCGATCTTTCGCGTGTTCCTGAGCAACGGCAATCATCCACTCACGCCGCGCGCGTTAGCGCCTTTGGTGGGGCATACGTCAGAGCAAGTGCTGCGGGTGCTTTCGGGCAGTACCGTCCGCAAGGGCCTGCGTCCGGTGATTGAATAGCCAAAGCATACGATGTATCACGCCCCCATAGCACAAATGGATAGTGCGAGAGACTTCTAATCTCTAGGTTTCTGGTTCGAATCCAGATGGGGGTATCCTCTATTGATATGTCCCCCGACTTGAGCAAGTCGGGGGATTTTCTTATCTACGGCGCTATTTACATCCAGCCGGTATGCGTGCGGACGCGGTTGTTCTTGACTTTATGACTGATGTTGGCCGCGGGCAGCTTGCCGCTGTTCTTGTAAGCGTGGGCCAGTTCGCCCAACTCTTCGACCATCAGTACGATTTCTTTCCCTACGTCGGTGACGTTGAAGCCCCGGTTGACTTTATTCTCATAAATGGCGCGTTGCAGCGTTAACAGATCGATCATCTTTCCTCCGGCGCGAACCATTTGCTCGGCGCGACGAACGGTTGGTAGGTATCCAGGTAGTCGAAGATGTTTTCGATGCTGTCTGCGACGTGATACAGATTCTCGAAAGGTTTGGCAAATCGCTCGCGGTAGAGGTGGGCGAAGAGCGCGAACAGCGGCGCGTAGTAGTCCGCCGTGTTCAGCAGGACGATGGGCTTGGTATGCGCCTGGAGTTGGCGCAGGGTGAGGACTTCCAGCAGTTCCTCCAACGTGCCGAGGCCGCCGGGCAAGGCGATGAACGCATCGGCGCGCGCTTCCATCGTCGCTTTGCGCTCGCGCATGTCCGGAGTGATGATGATCTCATCGGCGATGGCGTAGGCGATGCCGCGCGCCTGCAAGGCTTGCGGGATCACGCCGACCACACGCCCGCCGCCTGCGTGGACGGCCCGCGCCAGCGCGCCCATCAAGCCGAGGTCCGCACCGCCGTAGATCAGCGTGTCGCCGCGCGCGGCCATCTGCGCGCCTATCGCGCGCGCTGCCTCCAGGTAGATCGAATCGACGGCATCGCTCGACGAACAGTAGATGCAGATGTTTTTCATCCTTCGACCTCCAGGCAGGCTTCCACTGCCAACCAGAACAACTTCTCCCGCACCGAACTGTGACTGACCCAATCGCGATGATCCCATGCTTCGCCGCCCAGATCGTCGCCGCCGTAGAGCAGTTGGCCGAAGGTCACGCCGCGGAACTGCGCCACAGCGAAGAACGCGGAAGCTTCCATCTCCACCGTCAGGCAGCCTTCTGCACGGCGTAGGTTCACCTTGTCGGGCGTCTCGCGGTAGAAGGCATCGGTTGTCCACGTTTTGCCGATGACGTAGGGCAGCTTGTGGCGTTTGAGCACGCGCTCGATGGCGACAAGCGCTTGTGGGGAAGGGTGGGCTTCGCGGGATGGCGGCATGTAGTGGTACGAGACGCCCTCGTCACGTACCGCCGCGTTGGGGACGACGATGTGCCCGACGGCGATGTCGCTGTTCAGCACGCCCGCGCCTCCGCAAGCGATGAACGTGCGGCAACCGCGCGCGATGGTCTCTTCGAGCAACCCTGCCGCCAGTGGCGCGCCGACGCTGGGGTGAAAGAACGCCACCCGCCGCCCGTCCACGTCGATCTCGTAGAGGGGATGCCGGCCTACCTCCGAGTGTCCATCGACAATGTGTTTGGCGCGGCCTGATTCCACCAAGCCATTGAGCACGTCTTGGAAGAAACAAATCACGCAGTGTTCGGGTACGTTGAGACGTGGGATGAGCCGGCTTGGCTCGATAATCGCCTCGCGGGTAGGGTCGAACTCCAAAATGGGATAATCCTGGCGCATATTCCACCTGCTTTGTGAGTGTTTCGTTGTGGCTAAAAACTCTTGCTCACAACCTGAAAACTTTTACCGCTGAGAACGCTGAGTTTGCAGAGATTCAATAATCTGCGTTCTCAGCGAACTCCGCGGTGAAAAATCTGCTTAATCTGCTGATCTGACTGGGGGCATTATAACGGAAAGGGGCGACTGCGCCACCGCTACATCGCCGAAGGTTTCGGCGCGGCGAATCTGCGTTACCTGGTCACCATCGACCAGATATTCGGCAGGGCGCAATTGCAGGTTGTAGCTCGAACTCATCGCGTAGCCGTAAGCGCCCGCGTCGTAGACGACCAGCCCGGCGTCCTCGTGGGGGGTGGGCAGCGAGCGCGCCTTTCCCAGGAAGTCGGCGGATTCGCATACCGGACCGACGACGTCGAAGACCTGCGGCTCGCCGTCCACCGGCTCGATAAAGCCGATGTGGTGATACGCGCCGTAGAGGCTGGGACGGATGAGCGCCGCCATGCTGCCATCGGTGACGATAAAGTGTTTGTCGCCGTTGCGCTTCACGCCGGTCACGCGGCAGACCAACGCGCCCGCGTTGCCGATGATGCTGCGTCCCGGCTCGACGATTAGCGTGAGATCATCGGGCAGCCGTCCGCGCAGCGTGTCGAGCAGCTCCTGTGCCGTGGGCGTCCCGCCCGCGCGTTCGTAGTCGATGCCCAGGCCGCCGCCCAGGTTCAGGTAGCGCAGGTCGAAGCCTTGCCCGCGGACGGTGGTGCTGAGGTCGCCCATCAGGACTGCCGCGTCGTGGAAAACCTGTACATCTTTGATCGTCGAACCGAGGTGGCAGTGCAACCCGACCAGGCGCATAAGCGGCGCGCGCTTCAACTGCTCGAGAAACCACGGCAAGCGTTCGGCGCGAATGCCGAACTTGGAATCGCGCATTCCCGTGGCGACGTAGGGATGCACGTCCGGCTGGATATCCGGATTGACGCGCAGCAGCACATCCACGGATTTGTCTGCGTCACGCACGGCCTGCGCGATGTGGGCCAGGTCGAATTCGCTGTCGATGTTGATCATCACGCCGTGCTGCACCGCGAGCGCCAACTCATCGCGCCGTTTGCCGTTCCCGTTGAAGACCATGTCCGCCGGAGCGAACCCGGCGAGCAGCGCCAATCGCAGCTCATTGCCGCTCACCAGCGTCGCAGCACAGCCGAGATCGCGCAGCAGTCTGAGCAGGGTGAGATTGCCGTTGGCCTTGACCGCGTAGGAGATGCGCGCCGGCAAGCCCGTGAGCGCGCCGGCGTAGGCGGCGACGTTCGCCCGAAGCTGCGCGGTGCTGTAGAGATAGAAGGGACTGTCGTGAACTGCGTTTTGCAGGTCTTTGACTTTGATCCCTTCGCAGTAGAGATAGTTATCGCGGCTATGGAAACCCATCGATTGTGCTCCTGTTTCGGATATTTTTACCGCTGAGGTCGCTGAGAACGCAGAGTGTCAAATCTCTGCGCACTCTGCGGTAAAAGGTAGTTGGTATTTTTGGGGAAGTATACTACTATTTCCGAGATTGATTGGAGGGAAATACGGTGAAACATTCCAAATTCTACACGGCGAAGGGTGACTGCGGTGACACGGCCCGGTTGGGCGGGGACGCGGCCCGGTTGGGCGGGGACGCGCGGCTTTCCAAGAGCAGTCCGCTGTTGGAAGCCGTCGGCGCGGTAGATGAGGCGACGTCTGCCATCGGCATGGTGCGCGCGCTGCTGGACGATGCTGCGCTCAAAGCCACGTTGCGCACGGTGCAGGAGCACTTTGTCCGCCTGATGTCGCATCTCTCGGCGACGCCGGATGCTCGCGGGCGCTATCCCGGCCTGGGCGCGGACGATCTGGTGTGGCTGGAAGCGCGCATCGCCGATCTTGAGGCGGGACTGCCGCCCTTGCGCGCATTTGTGCTGCCCGGTGATTCCGTTCCTGGCGCGGCCTTGCACGTGGCACGCACCGCCGTCCGCCGTGCCGAACGCCGCGTCGTGGCGCTCGCCGAGGCCGAACCGGGTATCGATGCGCTCAGCCTGGCCTATCTCAACCGCCTCTCATCGCTGTTGTTCGTCGCCGCACTCCAGGTCGAGGCCAAA
>DAIUDK010000035.1:3904-37378 GCA_036845725.1 Chloroflexota bacterium | reverse complement strand
CCAGCGCCGAGGCCAAAGTCGCCGAAGCTGAACCATGGAAACTGGCGCAATCGAACACACGCTTCGACATCCAGGCGCCGCACTTCTCGATGTACGTGCGCCGCCAATTAGAAAATATGTACCCGCCCGAACTGGTAGCCGGCGGTGGGCTGCGCGTGTACACGACCCTTGACCTGGATTTGAACAATCAGGCGCAATGTACTGTGCAAACATACTTACGTATCCTCTCTGGAGAGGATCCAGCTGTCGTCATTCCTGAAGCTGTGGCCGCGGGATGTCCAGCAGCGCAGTACATTCCCGATGTAGCAGCCAATCGCATCGGCAACGACTACAACATCAAAAACTCCGCCGTCGTCGCCATTCGCCCCACAACCGGCGAAATTCTGGCGATGGTGGGCAGCGCCGACTACTGGAACGATGAGATTGATGGCAAATTCAACGTCGCCGCCGATGGGCTGCGACAGCCCGGCTCATCGTTCAAGCCTTTCACCTACGTCACCTTCCTGGCGCAAGGGCATAATCCAGCCTACATGTTCCTGGATGTGCGCCAAGCTTTTGATCAAGGAGCCGGCATGGCGCCTTACGTGCCGGAGAACTACAGCCGCAACTACAGCGGCCCGGTCAGCCTGCGCGATGCGTTAGCACGCTCACTCAACATCCCTGCCGTAGAAGCCATGTCCATCGCCGGGATCGACAACGTGCTCCGCACAGCGCATCGTATGGGGATCACGACGCTCGATAAAGGCCTGCAGCACTACGGTCTGAGCCTCACCCTGGGCGGTGGGGAGGTCAAGCTCATCGACATGGTCTACGCCTTTACCGTATTTGCCAACAATGGCATGATGTATGGCAACCCCATCCAGGAGGCGCAACTACGTCCGAATTTCCGCGAGCTTGATCCGGTGGCTATTCTACGGGTCGAAGATCGCAACGGCACTGTTCTCTATCAATACGATCAGCCGGACTCTCGCCAGGTGTTGGAGCCACGATTGGCCTATTTGATTACCGACATTCTCTCCGACCGGCGCGCACGCATCCCCGGTTTTGGCACGCCCAACGCTTTGGAACTCGCTGAGAGTCGCCCAGCAGCCGGAAAAACCGGCACAACGAACAACTTCACCGATAACTGGGCCGTGGGCTACACTCCACAAATTGCGGTTGGCGTCTGGCAGGGGAACAAAGACGCGGATGATTTTATGATCAACACGCCTGGTGCGCGCGGCGCGGCCTACATCTGGAACGCGGTGATCGAATATGCACTGCGGAACGAGCCAATTGTGCCTTTTACACAGCCCGAAGGGTTGGTCGAAGTGGGCGTCTGCTCGGTTTCGGGGCTAAAGCCCAACGGTTACTGTCCCACACGCAGCGAGTTGATGATCCCCGGCACCGAACCGACCGAAATCGATAACATCCACCAGCTCTTCCTGGTCAACCGTGAGACGGGGAAACTCGCCACCATCTACACGCCCCCGGAACTGGTGGAAGAACGCACGTATATGGTGCTGCCGCCGGAGGCACAGGACTGGATCAACGGCCTGCCGGAAGAGCAACGCACGAACATCCCACCAACGGAATACGACACGGTTTACGGCCCCAACCAGGCCCAAGCGGAAGTAGCCGTCATCTCGCCCACAGCGTATTCGTACGTCAGTGGGGTCTTTCCTATTGCCGGCAACGCACGCGGCGACTTCGCCTTCTACCGCCTGGTCTATGGCCGCGGGCTAAATCCCACCGAGTGGATGCAGATTGGACCGGATCACGGGCATCAGGTAGATAACAACATCCTGGAATTCTTCGACACCACCGGCATCCCTGATGGGCTGTATACGCTGCAACTCCAGGTGGTCGGGCACGACCAAGGGGTGCGCCAGGCGACGCTGCAATTTACCATCGACAACACACCGCCGAAAGTGGATCTCACTTTCCCTATCGATGGGTCAACGTTCACGTATGGTGTGGATGAGTGGATCAATATCAATGCCGAGGTCAATGACCAATACGCCATAGCGCGCGTAGAATTTTTCACAGGCGATAGCGACACGCCATTCCGCTCCCGCAACATCGCGCCGTTCAATGTGAACTGGACATTGGGTGGACCGGGCGAATACAGCTTCCGCGTCGTCGTTTACGACGCCGCCGGTAACAAAACGGAAACAGAACCGGTCAAAATTCGCGTTGTCGCCAGAGAGACACCATAAAAGAATAGCATCTACAAAAAACGGCGGGGCTTTGCAGCCCCGCCGTTTTTTTGTAGTAAGTGACAGCCTATCCCTTGCGACGGCGATTCATGACCGCTTTCTGAATTTCGGCGACGATCGACGGCAGGAAAATCAGGGGGATCATCGGGATCCATTCCTCGAAGCCCAATGGCGTAGTGTTGAAGATCTTCTGCACAGCCGGCACCGGGATGTAGACGACCAACAGCAGCAAGAAGAGCGAGAAACCCACCGCGTATTGCATGTACTTGTTGGTGAATACCCCTAGCTTGAAGAGCGGGTAACGTTCCGAACGGGACGTGTAGGCGCGGAACATTTCCGACATCACCAGCGTGACGAAAGCCATGGTTTCCGAGGTCAGAAGAACGAACTCGTCGTAAGCGAATGTCCCCATCAAATAACCCTGATCGAGCGCGTGTTTCGGGCCGTACACTTTCCAGCCCAACACGTAGGCGATCAAAACCGCGGACGCAATCGCTACGGTTTGGAAAGCCACGCCGATCCACATCTCGCGGTTGATCACCGGTTCTTCCGGCGGGCGCGGCGGGCGCACCATGATATCGGGATCGCCCTTCTCCAGACCGAGCGCCAGCGCGGGCGCACCATCGCTCAACAGATTGAGCCACAACAGTTGAATCGCGGTGAGCGGCGGCGCCCAGCCCAGCGCGGTGGAAATAAACAGGATGGCGATTTCAGCCACGTTACACGAGAGCAAGAAGTAGACGAACTTGCGGATGTTGGAGTAGATGATGCGGCCTTGTTCGATGGCGCTGACGATGGAAACGTAGTTGTCGTCGGTAAGCACCATATCCGCCGTCTGCTTGGTGACGTCGGTGCCGGTGATGCCCATCGCTATGCCGATGTCGGCCTGCTTGAGCGCCGGCGCGTCGTTGACACCGTCGCCCGTCATCGCCACGATGTTGTTGCGCTTGCGCAGCGCCGCGACGATGCGCATCTTGTGGTTCGGCGAGACGCGCGCGAACACGTCTACATTGTCAATCACGTTGGCGAGTTGGTCGTCGCTCATCGCTTCCAGCTCGGCGCCGGAGACGGTCAGGTTCCCCTCGCGCAGAATGCCGATTTCCGAGGCAATCGCCGCCGCCGTTGCCGCATAGTCGCCCGTCACCATGATCGTGCGTAGGCCAGCGCCCTGTGCCTTCTGCACGGCCGGGAGCACTTCAGGGCGCGCCGGGTCGATCATCCCCTGCAGACCGATGAAGATCAAATCGCGCTCGACCTCTTTGTGCTTGAGTTCACCGGTCACTTCGGTCAACGGGCGGTAAGCCACAGCGAGCACGCGCAACGCCTGGGAAGCCTGCGCTGCGTTTGCATCGAGCACTTCCTGGCGTTTGGCATCGGTCAGCGGCGCGGGGCCACCGGCAGTCAGGATATGCGTGCAGCAATCCAGAACCAAATCCGGCGCACCTTTAGTAATCGCCACGTAGTTGTCTTTTCCACCACCAGGCAGCGGGCTGATGTTTTCCTTACCCGCCGGCTCGAGGTCGTGGATGGTCGTCATGCGCTTACGGTCGGCATCGAAGGGTATCTCGTTCACGCGCGGGAAGTCAGCTTCCAGCTTATCACGCCAGAACCCCGCTTTCGCGCCGGAGACCACCATCGCGCCTTCAGTGGGATCGCCGATCATCCGGTATTTTGTGTCGGTGTGCGGTTCAAGGATCGCATCGTTACACAGCACGCCGCCCCACAGGTTCGCTTGCAGCACTGGGGACGCAGCGATGTCTGACAGCTCTACCCCATCCAGCAAAAACTTTCCTTCAGGCGCGTAACCGCGTCCCGTGACCTCGTAGATGTGGCCGTCACTCCAGATGCGTGTCGTCGTCATCTGATTCTGCGTCAGCGTGCCGGTTTTATCGGAGCAGATCACGGTCGCCGCGCCCAACGTCTCGACGGCGGGCAGGCTGCGGATCAGCGCGTGGCGCTTGACCATTTCCTGCATTCCCAACGCCAGACAGATCGTCACGACAGCGGGCAACCCTTCAGGCACGGCGGCAATCGCCAGACTGACGGCGAGCATGAAGAATTCTTTGCTATGTTCGATCCATCGCTGCAAATCCCATCCAACGGTCTGCCCGATGATGAGCGGACGCAAGAGTCCCACCAGGAAAACGATCCCACAGACAATCAGACTGGCGATACCGAGCGTCTTGCCCACCTCGTCCAGTTTGCGCTGCAAGGGGGTGTCTTCCTCCTCCACCGACTGGATCATTTCAGCAATGTGCCCAATCGTGGTCTTCATGCCCGTGGTGGTGACGACGCCCATACCGCGCCCATACGTGATGGTCGTGCTCATAAAAGCCATATTGTGCTGATCACCCAACCCGGCGTCGGCGCCCATCACGTGATCGGCGTTCTTGTTGACCGGCACCGATTCTCCGGTCAGTGAGGCCTCCTCCGCCTTCAGGTTCATGCTTTGCACCAGGCGCAGGTCGGCCGGAACGATAGATCCCGCTTCCAGCAACACGATGTCACCGGGGACCAGTTCCCGCGAGGGCGCCAGCATGCGTGTTCCATCACGGATCACATGCGCTTCTGGGGCGGCCATCTTCTTCAACGCGGCGAGGGCCTGTTCGGCTTTGCTGTCTTGGATAATGCTGATGGCCGTATTGAGGATAACAATCGCAATGATGGCCCCGGCCTCGATATAATCTCCCAAGAGAGCCGAGATGACGGCGGCGACGATGAGGATGAGCACGATAAATTCGGTAAGACTTTCCCACAAACGCTCAAAGAACGTCGGCGGCTTCTTTTCTTCCAGTTCGTTGTGCCCGTAGGTTTCCAACCGTTTCTTGGCCTCGGCGGTCGTCAACCCATTGTGGACATCGACGCTCAGTTTCTCGGCTGCCGCTTCGATGCTTAGAGCATGCCATTTTTCTTCAATCTCGCTCATGCGACCTCCTCCATAATCAATGACATATCCTATAAAAAGGTATCACAACATACGTTTATGGATGGACAATAAAACGTGCAATTTAGAGATCGCGCCTACTACGCCGAGAACTTGTACACCGTCGTCGTCTGGTACGCCTGCCCCGGTTCGAGCGTGGTAGAGGGGAATTCGGGTTTGTTGGGCGAGTCGGGATAATGCTGTGTTTCCAGGCAGAACCCGCCACGCTGGACGTAGACGCGTCCAGCCTTCCCAGATAGGACCGGCGGCAGGGAGTTTCCGGCGTAGAACTGAATCGCCGGTTCGGTGGTGTGAACTTCCATCACCCGGCCCGACGTCGGTTCGCTGACCCGCGCCGCCAGCCGCAGCGCGCCCGGCTCGCCGTTGACGATCCAATTGTGATCGTAGCCGCCGCCGAATTCGAGCTGCGCGTCGTCCGCACTGATCCGCGCGCCGATGGGTGTCGCCGCGCGAAAATCCATCACCGTTCCGGCCACAGGGCGCAGTTCCCCGGTGGGGATCAGTGTCCCATCGACCGGCGTGAAGGTATCGGCATTGATCAACATCTCGTGATCGAGGATCGTCTCCGCGGCGCCCGCCGAGAGGTTGAAATACGAGTGGTTGGTCAGGTTGACGACTGTGGTCTTGTCCGTGGTCGCGACGTAGTCGATCTTGAGCGCATTGTCGTCGGTCAGGGTATACCGAACGGTGACTGAAAGTGTACCGGGGTAACCTTCCTCGCCATCGGGACTGACGTAGGCCAAGACCAAAGCAGGCCCCTCAGCAGTTTCCAACGCGCGCGCCGTCCAGACACACTTGTCGAAGCCCTTGACCCCGCCATGCAGGTGATTTTGCCCGTTGTTCTGCGCCAGCGCATATTCCACGCCCTTCAGCGCAAACTTGCCGTTGGCGATGCGGTTGCCAAAACGGCCCACGAGGCAGCCAAAGTACGGGCTGTGTTCGACGTATTCGGCAAGCGTATCGAACCCGAGCACTACATCCGCAAAGGTTCCGTCACGATCCGGCGCCATTAACGAAACGACGATCCCCCCATAGTTGGTGATCGTCGCGCGCATCCCGTGTGCATTGACCAGCGTGTACAACACAATGTCCATTCCCCCAGCCAGAGTGCCAAATGATTGCTTTTTGATCTTCATACCTCCTCCTCCTTAGACAGATACAGTTTTAGGGTTTGAGGGTGGACTTTGCCCACCCCCAAACCCCACTCCTTTCAAAGATGATTCGAAAATCCAGGACGACGTATTGCCAGGCAAAACAATCGTTTCGGGTGACCGATTTCCGCAATGAAGCAGGTGCGCAACGCAATGACAATCGGATGCACCACAACCAGGAACGATCACGCGTGCACCCTGGGACTCCAGCAAATGCGTCGCCCACGCACACTCACAACGTGCCCGAGGTGCCAACCACACAGCAACCGGGGTAGCCCATGCGCGAACGTGGTCAATGTGCCAGCGCCGCACAGCGCCGCCGCGCAGGTGACGTCGCACCCGCGCGGCCAAACCTCCCGCCCCCCACGCGCTGCCGACGTAGAGGTACAATCCGGCCGGTAGTGTCCACTCCCCCAACGCACCAATCGTACATTCTGTTGCGCGAAAAAGGTATAGGCCTACCGCATATGTGCCGGGCGCTGCTGTTAGTAGCGCATCTGGGATTTCCAGAGCGCGCCGCCTGCCCAATTCAGAATCACACCCAAAGCCAGGGCGAGCACTCCCACAACATCCATCAAGTAGAAGGTGTGTTCGCTATTCAATTGCCAGACGTAAAACCCTTCGTAGGTCTCAGGAAGTGCCAGGGCCATCAATCCCAACAGAATAAGAAGAACGCCCGCACCGCTCAGCGCGATGACCAGCCAGTTCTGTTTAGGAGCCGTCATTACGATTCCTCAGGGGGCGGAACCGGCAAATCCGCCACCGGCGTACCCATCCACTTTTCACCCACCTCGATCAGCATAACGGGGATGTCGTCCCGAATGGGGTATTTGCGATTACAGTCTTGGCAAACGAGCCAGCTATCCTCGCGAAGCAGCGTCAAAAGGCCAGGGTCGTCCTTATCCTTGCGGCGCGTCTCACCACTCACGCAATACGGACAACGCAAAATGCTCAACAACTCAGCGTCTATCATCACCCCTCCTGATTCGACGATTTGAAAATCATTGACCGAGAGTATACCATGCTTTGTAAAGAAATGTAGCCGCGAAATCCTTTTCGCGCCACAATCGAGCGATCTGGAAATCGTGGCTACACCAAGCACTACGGATAGCGGTAGATCACAGCGCGCGTCCAGCACGCCCAATCCTCATCGTCGTTCTCGCCCGCGTCCACCCGCAGAACGATGTCCGCACCCTGCCCGGCATAGGGCGAGAGGTCTACGCTGATCGTCTTCATGCCGTCGCCGTAGGCGTCTGTCACCTGTGCGAGAGTCACAGTGCCGCTGGACGAGCCTCGCAAAATCACTTTGAACGTCACGTTGCCGGCGCTCGCGTTCTGCAACAGCCCCACGACCGCGTAAAAACGATCCCCTGTCTGAACAACGTAGTGTTCCGTGTTGTAAAGATCGGTGTATGTGCCGCTTATCCAACCATTGGGAACCCACTTGGGGTGTGTTTGCAGGCAGTGGCCCGAAATTGCACCGCCGGTTTCCAGATTCCCCGTGGCCCACCGCACAAAGCCCTGCGTATCGCTCGCAGAGCCGTTCCACGTGAGGTCGGTTGAGGGAGCGCCGGATTGCCACTTAGCGAGCGGCGCTTTCTCCACAAAATCGTAGACAACGTTCGGAGCGGCAACGGAGATCGTGTTTTCGAGGACGTTGTTGGTTTCATCGCTCTCGGTGACTGCGTTCTCGGCGTCCACCTGCGCCTTGGTGACAATCGTGCCGTAAGGACTGGAATACCTGTAGGTGTCGCAGCTCAGCGTAACCGTCGAACCGGGCCCCACACCGCCGACGTCCCATCCACAGGAAGGGGTGGAGAAGGTTTTGCCGCCCCACCAGCGCAGCACAAAACTGCCGCTATCGACGAGACCCTGGTTTCGCACGCGCACCATCACCTTGAGCGGCAGATAGGCCACCGGCGTGGCCGGCTCGAAGGCAATCGACTCGACGTAGAGATCTACACCGGACACCCCACAAACAACGTTGACCGTCGCGCTGACCCGGCCAATCTCGGCGTCGTTCAGCCCAACCGCAATCAAGGTGACCGTGGAACTACCGGCAGGCGGGTTGTTCCACACGTAGGTCGTCGTCCCGGCAGGAAGGTTCGCCGACAAGCCCGGCCCTTCGATGCGATACGCCGTTTCGCCTGTTGCCGCAGTCCAGGTAAAGGTGATGCTATTGCAATCTGCCGCCACCGCGCCGACGAGGTTGCCTGGCGCAGTCGGCGCGACCGTGGGCGTCGCCGGACCTTCGATGACGATCTGCACGTAGAAAATGCCGCCGTAAGCCCTCCCCGACGGGTCGTGCAACTGCCAATTGCTGCGGTAGGCGCCCGGCGTAGCCGGCGCCGTCATCGACACACTGACGTCGACCAGCATATTGGGCGCAGTAGGCGACACATCGACAGACAACGGCGCGCCGAACGCCTCGCCTGAAACGTAGACGAACTTGGTCCCTTCGGCCCACGCACACGTGCCGCTGTTGCGAATGCGCCACGTTTTGACGAACGCCTGGTTCTTCTCCAGTTTGGCGTTGTCGGGGATCGTCACATCGGCGACGTAAGCCGCACGCAGTACGCAGCCGCCTTCACCAGCGACATCGGGCGCTTCGGTGGGCGTCGGTGAAGGCAGCTCGACCACCGGCGGCAGTGTCATGGTCGCGGTCACCACCGCTGCAACAGGCGGCGTCTCCGCCCCGGTCTCCGGTGTAGGCGTTCCACTGGGCATATTGCAAGCTAAAGCCAACATCATCGAGATGATAACCACCAACCACACGGCACATCGTTCCTTCATAGCCCTATCCTCCTGAGCAAGTAAGCGAATTACAAGTTGCGAGTTGCGAGTTGCGAGTTGCGAATGGCAAACTGGATTTCTCGTGTCCTGATTCCTATCTTAACCCAAAACACGAGGGGGGCAAGTGCATGGGCGCATGGACAAATGAGCGCATGGGCGAATCAGGAAATAGTTAATCACGCATCCACCATCCACTTGGCGATTGGTTTGGTTGTGGTATGATAGCGCACGATTGAGGAATTACACGATATGACGACGTTATTCACCTTCGACTTACTTGCCACAGACGGCGCAGCGCGGGCAGGCGTGTTTCACACCGCCCACGGCCCGCTACCGACGCCCATCTATGCGCCGGTCGGCACGCAAGCCACCGTCAAAGCGGTGACGCCGCAGCAACTGCGGGAGGCCGGCGCGGTGCTGCTGCTGGCGAACACCTATCACCTCTACCTGCGGCCCGGCGACGAGCGCATCGCTGCCCTGGGCGGCCTGCACACGTTTATGGGCTGGGGCGGGCCGCTACTCACCGATTCCGGCGGGTTCCAGGTCTTCAGCCTGGGCCGCGGGCGCGGACAGGTGCCACTACGCACCATCGACGACGACGGCGTCACTTTCCGCTCGCACATCGATGGTCGCCAACACCGCTTCACGCCAGAGCGGGTTATGGAGATCGAGCAGAACCTCGGCGCGGATATCGCCATGGTGCTCGACGAGTGCGCGCCCCCCAGCGATTACGACTACAACGTCCGCGCGCTGGCCCGCACGCACGACTGGGCCGAACGCTGCAAGGCCACACACACCCGCGCCGACCAAGCGCTCTTCGGCATCGTGCAAGGCGGCGTCTTCCCCGACCTACGCGCGCAGAGCGCCCGCTTCCTGGTCGATCTGGACTTCCCAGGCTACGCCATCGGCGGTCTCTCGGTCGGTGAGACGAAAGTGCAGATGTACGACACGCTCGACGCGACGACGACGCAACTGCCGGAGCACAAACCGCGCTACCTCATGGGCGTCGGCACGCCCGAGGATTTGGTCGAAGGCGTCGCGCGCGGCATTGACATCTTCGACTGCGTGCTGCCGACGCGCGTCGCCCGCAACGGGCAGGCGCTTCTGAAAACGGGGAAGCTGAACATGCGCAACGCTCGCTTTGCCGATGACCCCGCGCCGCTTGACACGACATGCGCGTGTTACACCTGCCAGCACTTCAGCCGGGCTTACATCCGCCATCTGTTCGCCGCCAAGGAAATCTTGGGGGCCACGCTGCTCACCATCCACAACCTGCACACGATGCTGGCAATCATTCAAGAATGTCGCGCTGCCATTCTGGCCGGCGACTTCACCGACTACCGCGCCGCGTTCTGGGAAGCGCGAGAGACAGTAGACGGTAGACAGTAGACAGGGAAAACCTGTCTACCATAATAGAGAGGACAACAATGCAAAAACGAAATGGTTTGAGTTGGTTACACAGTACGAAGAAGAGTGTTGCTGACGAAACAGCGCGTGACGTCGCGCAGGCTTACGGGCGGCGACAGAAGCAGGCGCGCAAACGCGAGATCATCATCAAGAACGAAACGCAGATCGCCGGGATCCGCAAAAGCTGCCATCTCACCCGCGACATCCTGGACGCGATTACCCTGCGCATCGTGCCCGGCGTCACCACCGAGCAAATCAACACGTGGGTCCACGAGATGACGATCGCACACGGGGCAATCCCTGCACCGTTGAACTATCGCGGCTATCCGAAAAGCGTCTGCACGTCGATCAACGACGTCATCTGCCACGGCATCCCCAGCCCCGACCGGGTGCTGCGCGAAGGTGACATCCTCAACATCGACGTGACCTCCATTCTCGACGGCTACTACGGCGATTCGAGCCGCATGTTCTTGATCGGTGAGGTTTCCCCGGAGGCGCGCAAACTGGTGCGGGTGACGCGCGAATGTATGGAGTTGGGCATCGCGCAGGTTAAACCGGGCAACCGTCTTGGCGACATCGGGCACGTCATCCAACAACACGCCGAAGGCCACGGCTACTCCGTCGTGCGCGCTTTCGTGGGACACGGGACAGGCATCAACTTCCACGAGGCCCCGGACGTGATGCACTACGGCGTGCCGCACACAGGTGTGGAATTAATCCCCGGCATGGTGTTCACCATCGAGCCGATGATCAACGTGGGCGATCACCAGATACGGACGTTGAGCGACGGCTGGACGGCCTTAACCGCCGACGGTTCACTCTCCGCCCAGTGGGAACACACGGTTCTCGTCACCGAGGATGGCGTCGAGGTTCTGACCGCTTAACAAGAAAAGACTACAAAAGTCTCATCAAGCCCTTTATTGGGCAGATTCCTATGATACAGCACGGGTTTTCCAGCACATGCCCGTGCTAAGACTTTTGTAGTCTTTGATCGTAGCTAGAATCCCAATTCACGCAGCCGGCCTTCGCGGTCGCGCCACTGTGGCTGCACTTTGACCCACAATTCCAGATAGACTTTCCCGCCGATGAAGCGCTCCAATTCTGCGCGGGCTGCCGTACCGATCTGCTTGAGGCGCTGGCCCTGCTTGCCGATGACGATAGGTTTCTGCGTCTCGCGCTCCACCCAAATGGTCGCCGCGATGTAGAGAACGCCGTTGTCGCGCTCGTGATAGTCCTCCACAAAGACCGCCGCCGCGTGCGGGACTTCCTGGTGCGTGTAGCGCAACATCGCCTCGCGGATCAGTTCCGCCGCGATCTGGTGCTCCGTCTGGTCGGTGATCTGGTCGCCGGGATAGTAACGGGGACCTTCCGGTAGGAATCGCAGGATGTGCTCCTTCAGCAAATCCAGGTTCGTCCCCTTGAGCGCACTGGTGGGAATCGAGTCGGCGTAACCGGGCAGCAGCGCCCAGTAGCTCGGAATCCGCTTCTCGGCCTGCGCCAGCGCCAGCTCGTCCATCTTGTTGAGTACGAAGAGTACAGGACGCTGACGCGAGTCTTCGCGCGCCGCCAGCAAATGCGCGATGTACGCATCCTCTTCTCGTGGCGCAACCGCGACATCGACGACAAACAGCACCACGTCGGCATTGGGGATGGCGGCGACGGCCTGCTCGATCATCAGTTCGTTCAGCTTGTGGCCCGGCTTCTGGTGGATGCCCGGCGTGTCGATGAAAATCATCTGGTAACCTGGCTCGGTGACGACGCCGGTAATGCGGTTGCGCGTCGTCTGCGGTTTCGGTGAGACGATGGCGATTTTGTGGCCCACCAGCGCGTTGACGAGCGTGGATTTCCCCACGTTGGGCCGTCCGATGACGGCCACGAAACCCGACTGGTGGCCTTCCGGCAATACCTCGTCGTGCCAATCGGCGACGGTCTCACCGTCAGTGATGACCGCGCCGCCGCTCTCGGCCAGATATTGCTCGATGACCGTCAACGACGTGTCCTCCTCGTGTGAGACAGTCTCTTTCATATCGTTTTCTTCCAACTGCTATTCTCCTTTGACCAAATAAATGGCCGGCATACCGACCAACGTTGTCGCTCCCTTGACGAGGACGTTGGCCCAGAAAATCGACCAGACCACAGCGTTTGGCAGCACGCCGCCAAACGCCGCCCAACAGAACACCAGGCTATCCAGCGGCACGCTGAGGCCGTTGCTGATCAACACGCGTGCCCATTGGTAGCGCCGCGTCACCCGTGTGACCCACAGGTGATAGACTTCCGTATCCAGCAGCTCACTGAGCACCTCGGCGACGATGCTGGCGATGACGATTCGCCACACCGGGGCAAGCACGCTCGCGAAGGCCTCCTGCAGCGGCCACGTCGGATCGGGCGGGAGAATGCTCAACAAAGCGAAGAACCCCGCCATCACCAGGTTGATCGCCGCCGCCGCGATGACGAGCGTCCGCGCCGCCGAGCGTCCCAGCAGCTTGTGGACCATATCGCGCAGCGTGAATGTGAACGGGTAGATGAATGTCCCCCCGTCGATGCTGAAGCCCGCCACCCAGGCGATCTTGAGACTGCCGATGTCGGCGAGCATCTGCGCCGCGATGTAGGCCGCGACGATGAGCACGCCGGCCCGTGCTATCCCAGGCTCTCTTGCTTGCGCCACCCTTTGCGCCGCTTCCTGCATCCTTTTCCGCACCATCCCGCTGAACCATGTCGCCTGCCTTGCATTCTACAGGCACAAAAGGGAAATTTTGGGTATGTTTTTTGTTTGCGGGCATACGCCCGCAAACAAAAAACATACCCCTCCTACCTCAGTGAGAACCAGTATACCACATTCACAAGTTGGCAGTTCGTGTTATAATAGCGCATTATGGCCAAGAACAAGAAATTTTGGATCCTCATCGCCGCGACAGTGGCGATTGTGGCATTGTTTCTCCTTTCCAGCAGTCTATCGACGGTGGAATTCCGTCCCGGAAAGCCATTCCCTTGGGGACTGCTCAAGAAGGGTTCGGAAGAGGTCCCGCTTGTGCCCGAGTTTGGCGAGATGATGCCCATGGTCAACATCCTCAGAATTATCATATTGATCTTGCTCCCACTTACCATCCTCTATTTGATCTTCACCAAAGAGGGTCGCCGGCGCGCTGTGCGCATCCTGATTCAGTTATTGCTCTTTATGCTCCTGATGTCAATCGTGCTCGAGCGGCAGGCCAGTATGCCTGAGATGCCAGAGATCGGTATGAACGACTTATCTCCTCTCGAAGAGATGCAGTTTGAGCCTCCGCCCGAATTCGTCCCTGGCGACATGAAGGACCTCACCACAATATTGAGCCTGGGCCTGGCTGTGGTGCTGACGATCGTTATCGTGACCACACTCTATATCTTCTGGCGGCGCAGGCGTCTGGAACAAGATGACACCCTGACCGAACTGGCGCGTGGAGCGCAGGAGGCAATCGACGACATCCAGGCGGGCGGCAATCTCAGGAATGCGGTCATCCGCTGTTACGCTGAAATGAGCCGCATCATCAGGGAAAAACGCAACATCGAGCGCGGCACCACAATGACAAGCCACGAATTTGTGGAACAACTGGTCAAAGCGGGCCTGCCCGAAGCGCCCGTTCACGAACTGACGCTTCTCTTTGAAGATGCGCGCTATGGCAATCACGACCCCGGCCCAGCTGAAGAAAAGCGTGCCGTCGCTTGCCTGTCATCCATCGTCAACACCGTTGCGGAGCTTGCCCAATGAACCAGGACACAGCAGAAAACACCCGTACCAACCTGATCAAACGCTTCTGGTGGGTGCCGCTCGTTGGCGTGCCACTGGCTGTGCTGCTGATGCTTGGTCTGCGCGATTTTGTCCGCGAGACGTTTGCGCTGCCGCTGTCGTACGCGATCTGGCTGATCGGAATCATAACGCAGACCATCCCGCAGGTTTGGTTGTGGACCGGGATGGTGGTCATTGCATTGATCTTCGCCATGCGCAGCCTGGACCGCGAGGCCCGGCCGGCGCCCGCGGCGCCTGGAAAATCCTCCTATCCCGCGCGGGGAGGGATCGACCTTTGGGCCGATCGTATCAATATGCTGCTGACAGGCAAATATTCACGGCACCGTTTTGGGTATTTCATCGGCAAATTGATTCTGGATGTACTGTCGCACGAGGAACGTATTAGTTTCAGAGACATAGAGCGCCGTCTCGAACAGGGTAAAATAGATCCGCCGCCTGCCGTGCGTGACTACCTTATCTCGCGGCTGAGATCAAGCCTTAGCGAGCCCAAACCCAGTCTGCTAACACGGCTCAAACGTTTTTTCAAGCTGGAAAAACCACCGGCAGGGCAATTAAACGCAGAGTTAGAAACCATCGTCGAATTTCTAGAAAAACAATTGGAGGTTTAAGACTATGACCCTCGAGATCACACAAGTCGCCGAACTGACAGAGCGCGTGCTCAAAGAAGTGGAACGCGCCATCGTGGGCAAGCGCGAAGTATTGGAGCAGATTATGGCCGCGATGCTCACCGCGGGCGGGCACGTGCTGCTGGAAGATTACCCCGGCCTGGCCAAGACGCTCATCGCCAACAGCTTCGCCACAGCTCTGGGACTGACGTTCAAACGCATCCAGTTCACGCCCGACCTGCTGCCCGGCGACATCACCGGCGGCTACATTTACGACCGCACGCAGAACCAGTTCTCCCTGCGTAAGGGGCCGTTGTTCGCCAATATCATCCTCTCGGACGAGATCAACCGCGCCTCCCCCAAAACGCAGTCGGCGCTGCTCGAAGCGATGCAGGAATACCAGGTGACGCTGGAAGGTGAGACGATGCGGCTGCCGTCGCCCTTTATCGTGATCGCCACGCAGAACCCCATCGAATACGAGGGCACCTTCCCGCTGCCCGAAGCCCAACTCGACCGCTTCATTATGAAGCTGGCGATCGGTTATCCCGAAGCCAAGGATGAAAAAGAGATCGTGCACCGTCGCCGTGAACGCCGGCAGGATAACTTCTCGTTGGAACCGGTGATCGACGGTGAGAAGCTCCTGGCGATGCGCGAGGCCATTGAGGACGTTCACGTGGATGTGGACATTGAGCAGTACATCGTCGATCTGACGCGGGCGACGCGCAGCCACCGCTACGTCGCCGTCGGCGCCAGCCCGCGCGGTGCGCTGGCGCTGCTCAAGCTATCGCGCACATGGGCAGCGATGAAGGGACGCGGGTATGTACTCCCCGACGACGTCAAACTGTTCGCGCTACCTGCGCTGAGCCACCGCCTGATTCTGGAACCCGACCTGTGGACCGAACGCCACGCGGCCTCCGAAGTCGTCAGCGAAGTGCTGCGGCTGGTGCCGGTGCCGGTGATTCAGAGCTTCATGCGGCGATCCTGACGTTCTACAGGGGCAGATATGCGCAGATTGCTGTTCCTGAGCCTCCTGGTTTACGGGCTGATCATCGCCGGATTAGTGATGGTGCGCGGCAACGCCGTGGCGCTTGCCATTCCGCTCGTCGTCTATCTGGCCGCGGCCTTTATCTTCAGTCCCGAAAAACCACGGCTGATGATCACCCGCACGCTGAGCGCAGGCATCATTCATCACGGGACGCCGGCCACGGTCACGGTAACGGTCCACAACCAGGGAGCGAACATCGAGGAAGTGCTGATAGAGGACACCGTGCCGCAGGGGTTGACCGTTACAGACGGCGAGCCGTGGGCACAAACAATGCTGCCCGCTGGCGGCAAGACGGAGTTCAGCTACAAAGTGGAGGGCAAGCGAGGAAATTACCCCTTCCGTTACCTGCGCGCAACGGCCAACGAGCACCTGGGCCTTTTTCGCCACCAGGGCTGGCTGGAAGTCGGCGCAAACCTCATGGTCTTGCCAGAATTGCTGCATCTTGAACACCTCGACATCCGCCCGCTGCGCACGCGCGGCTACGCGGGTCCTATCCCGTCACGGCTGGCCGGCTCCGGCACCGACTTCTTCGGCGTGCGCGAGTACCAATTGGGTGATCCCCTGCGTTGGATCAACTGGCGCACCAGCGCCCGTCACCAACACGCGCTGTTCACCAACGAGTTCGAAATGGAACGCATCGCCGATGTGGGGATCATCCTGGATGCGCGGCAGAATAACAACGTGGTGGTGGGCAACGACTCACTTTTCGAGCACGCGATTTCGGCGACGGCCGGGCTGGCCGAAGCCTTCATCAACGATGGCAACCGGGTGGGCATGTTGGTCTACGGGCGCGGGCTGGAGATGACCTACCCCGGCTACGGCAAAGTCCAGCGCGAGCGCATTATGCAGGCGTTGGCCCATGCCAGAACCGGCGACAGCCTCGTTTTCGAGAGTATGGATTATTTGCCGGTGCGTTTCTTCCCTGCTAAATCGCAGATTGTCCTGGTTAGCCCACTGCGCAAAGAGGATCTGTCGATCCTCACCCGGCTGCGCGCGCGCGGCTACCAGGTTCTCGTCATCAGCCCCGATCCGGTGGCCTTCGAAGCGCAAAAGTACGCGCCGATCAGCGAGGCGGAGGCAAGCGTCCAACTTGCGCTGCGCATCACGCGCATCGAGCGCGAACTGATGCTGCGCCGCCTGCGCCGGGTGGGCATCCAAATCATCAACTGGCAAGTGGATCAGCCCTTCGGCAACGTGATGCGCACGGCGCTGGTTCGCCCCGTCATGCCGACCAACCGCATTGTGAGGATCGAACGATGAAGCTGAGCACCCGTGTCTTCACAGTCACGCGCATCATGACCATCAGCACACTCGTCGCCGCGGTGGCGTTGGCGCTGGGGTACGGTCTGAACCAGAACTTTATTGCCATCCCGATCTTCATCGCCCTGGGGCTGCTGTGGCTGGTCGGGCAGCGTTACGCCGTGCGGGCATCTGCCGGATTGGGATTGTTGGCGTTTGCCGTAGGGGCACTGTTGGGCACACTCTTTGGCGTGCAGAACGGCTGGCTGCTGGTTGGAATCACAGCAGCGCTGATCGCTTGGGATTTGCACCACTTCATCCAGCACATGCGCCTCAACGAGCAGCAAACACCTGACAGCGAACGCAGCGAAACGAATACCGCCGACACAGAGACAGAAGTGGAGGCAGTTCGTTTGGACACCAGGGCGCGGTTAGAAGCCGAGGCACGCGTGTTGGAACGCGAGCACCTGCGACGGCTTGCCATCGTGAGTGGATTGGGGCTACTGCTGGGCACGTTGGCCTTGACGATTAGACTCACCTTGAGCTTCGGCGTCATCGTTGTTCTGGGAGTGATTGCCATCTTTGCCTTGAGCCGCCTGATCCACTATCTGCGCCAGGAAAGCGATTAGTACATCGTGGCGGAAGTCTCGCGCCAGTTAGCTATGCTTGGGTTTCTGCGCACAACGCCGGGATCTGGCGATCCCTGGCAAGTATAAACTGATGAGCTATGTGCGCCACGCGGGACTAGCCACCCTTACGAAGGTGTGCAAACTCTGGTTTGCCTGAAGCCTTGTAAGGGTTATTCCCTGACTTGCCCTGAATCCACGTCGATCATCAGCGAGGATACGTCCACCGCTTCAAACGCCGCGCCGGTTATCTGGCGCAATTCGCGCAGTTCATCGTTGTCCCAACGCTCGTCCGGCACGCCTGAAATATACCACGCGGAGCCGTTATCGGCGAGCATCATCCCATATTTCTTGAGCGCCCGCAGGATGACCTGAACGTTGGGCGAGAAACCACTGATGTCGAAATCGGCCTTCAGCCGGAAGCGCTGTCCCATCGGCGGATATTGCGGCTCGGTGAGGTCGGAGGCGTAGTGGCGCGCCGGCCAAACGTAGGCGTGGCGCGTTTTCGGCACGGTGAAACGCAGCGCGTGGCGGATTTCCCCGGCAGCGACTTCCTCGTAGCGCACCAGTCCCGGCAGGATGGGCAGCCCGGCAGCATCGGCGGAGGTCCACGTTTGCGGGCGCAGCGCGTGGCTGGTAAGGTCGTAAATCGCGCCGGAACCGGCGGTCCAGGCACTGCCGCCATCCACCGGAAAAGCGTAGTACAACTCGTACAACACGCAATCATCACGATCCACGACCAAAACGTGGCGGTCACCATCGCTTTCCGCCCCACCCTCGATGGGCGCATCGGGCGGGATGGGATAGGGGCCAGCATCGCTCTCGTCGTCCTCGTCGAACGTCACCGGCACAAGGGGTTGCGTCCCTGGGACGGTAACATACGGAATGCCGATCGGCCCGCCCTCCCACAGCCCGGACCCGAAATCCGGGTGAACGTGCGCGCTGGCGCCAATCGTGGCGACGTAAGCAGCAGAGTTCGCATCGAGGGGCAGGGTGTCTACCGGCGTGTTCCAGATGTTGTCGGCGGGGAAAATGCCGCATCCCGTGATGACCGGAACAAGATTGGCGCGCATCACCAGCGGCAAATAGACGAACGAGTCATCAGCAGGTGCAATGGCAGCAGGAAACACCGGTTGTTGTAAATCTTCCGGCTCGCGTTCGGCCACCGCGCGCGTAAGTGAACATCCGCTCAACAAACACACAGCACCACACAGCAACAGGAATATCTGGCTATACCGACTCAAGAAGGGCAATCTCCAGTTGCCTTCGCCGCTGACGCGAACCTCACGGCGCTGGAACAACAGCCAGGCCAGCACACCGAAGAGCAATGCGATGCCGAGCGTGCTCAGCAAAGGTCCCACGTCTAGCCCATTGACGGCGCTGCCGCCCTGGTAGTACTTCAGCGGTGAGAATGTGTTGATCGGCTCCAGGGTATCGTTGACCGACGCTAGCGATGTGACAATGTAACTCGCCACCAACAGCGCGCCGGTCACACTGGCGGCCAGTGTACGTGAGGGCAGCAGGAGGCTGAGGAACAGCGCCAGCGTGCCAAACAAAACCAGGATCGAGAGCAGCGAGATGTGCGGCAGGAGCACCTGCCAGGCGGATGTATCCAGTCCCGTCCAGGACAGTCCCACGGCAAAGCCGAACCACGTCAGCAGGAGCACGGCAGTCAGCGTTGCCACAAGCGCCAACCAGCGTCCCCAGAACAACGCTGTGCGGGTGATGGGATGCGCCAGAATCAGGTCGAGTGTACCCTTCTCTTCATCCGCCACCACCAGCCCGGAACCGAGCAGCAGCGCCAGAATGCCGATCGCCACCGGCACATAGGAGAAGAAGGCAAAGTTCAGGTAGCCCCCCGCCGAGAAAATGTCCACCGTACCGCCAAAAAACGAAAGCATTTCCTTCCCATAGGCGTCGAACAGGTTCTTGAGCTGCGCCTGCTGTACCACCATCGGCTTGTACAGCCACATCAAATAGACGGCGATGATCAGCATACTGCTGCCCCATCCGATGATCTGCCACTTCCAGCGCCGCAGGGATTGGGTGAAAATGGTGAACATGGTTGCCTACCTTTCGTAATATGCCAGGAAAATCTCTTCGAGCGATGGACGCTCGGTTTCAAATTCGATCACGGGGAAATTCGCCAGCGCCTTGATCAAAGCGTCCATCTTGCCCTCGATCTGCAGCGTCACGAAATCGACGCCGCGCGACAGTATGGAGACGCCGGGGATGCCTTCCAGCGCCGGAACCTGGATTCCGCCGCCAAAGCGGACCCTGGCCCGGCGCAACGCCCGCTTGATCAGCGTTTGCGTCTCGGCGACTTCCGCAACCACGCCTTTGCGGATGATGCCCACACGGTCGGCCAGTTGCTCCACTTCGCCGATGACGTGCGATGAGAAAAAGACCGTGGCGCCATCCGCTTTGGCTTCGCCGATCAGCATATGCACTTCCTGCTGGATCAGCGGGTCCAGCCCGCTGGTAGGCTCGTCCAGCAGGAGCAATTCGGGCCTGTGCATAAGCGCCTGCACCACGCCGACTTTCTGCTTGTTGCCCTTCGAGAGATTTTTTGCCTGCGTCTTCAAATCGAGGCCCAGGCGGTCGGCGAGACCGCGGATGTAAGTCCAGTCAGCTTTGCCGCCGCGCAGCGCGTTGAATTGCCTGAGAATGGTCTCGACCGTCTCAGTGTCCTCCAGGTGCAACTCGCCAGGCAGGTAACCGGAGCGAGCGCGCACTGCCAACGAGTCTTTTTGTGGATCGAGTCCCAGCACGCGCACCATCCCGCCATCAGGACGGATCAGGTCGAGCAAAATCCGGATGGTGGTCGTCTTGCCGGCGCCGTTGGGTCCCAGGAAACCGAAGACTTCACCGCGTTGCACTTTCAGGTCGACGCCGCGCAACGCCCGGACGTTGCCATAGGATTTAGTCAACCCCTGCGCGAGTAAAACAATGGATGAGGTACTCATCATTGATGTCCTGTCAGGATTCTTAGCGTTCGTAAAAGTATAACTTCCCGAAAGCTGTGACCGGTCTCCGACCGCGCCGCCGTTGGGTAAGCTTTGGCGGGTATGGTCAGAGACCGGCCCGAGTGGGAAATTGTTCTTACAGACCTTTAGCGCGGCGGCAAATTGAGCACTTGATCCGGGTAGATCAGGTTGGGATTCGTCACCTGCGGGTTGGCGGCAATCAAGTCCGCGAGTTTGACGCCGGTGCGCTGCGCGATGAGTGCCATATATTCGCAGCGCGCCACGATGTACGTGGTTCCTTGATCGACACCCATCGGGATGTTACCCGCGCTGCACACGCCGGCCGCAGGCTTCGGAGCAGGTGTGGGTGGTGCAGCGGCGGCAACCTCAATGTTGACGGTCTCACTGGCGCTGGCCGCATCCCCGGTGTTCTGCACGGTGAGCGAGTGCACGCCCGGCTCGCACTTGTAGTCGAATTCCCAGGTGCCATCGGCCTGCACCACCGCGGCGCCCACCACTTTGCCGTTGTCGAGGATTTCGACTTCCGCGCCCGGCTCCCCGGTCCCGGCCAGGGCTAACGTATCGCCAGTGATCGCAGCATTGGGCAATGGCGCGGTCAATGTTGGCGCTTTGACCAGGGCGGGCACGGTGAACTTAAGCGGCGCGGATTCGGCCAGCGTCTTGCCGGAGGCGTCCACGGCCCGCGCGCTGAAGTCGTAGTCGCCAGCCTCAAGCGGCGCGGCGAACGACCACTTGCCGTCTGCGCCTACGGTCGCTTCACCGATGCGCTTGCCGCCCGCCCAGATTTCGACTTTGGAACCCGGCGTCCCTGTCCCGGAGAGCGTCACCGTCCCGTCATCGCTCGCCTGCGGCGCAGATAGCGTCGGCGCGGCCACTGTAAGCGATGGTACGGTGAACTTGAGCGGCTCCGACTCCGCCAGCGTCGCGCCAGAAGCATCCACAACCCGCGCGCTGAAGTCGTAGTCGCCCGCATCCATCGACGGGGCAGCGAACGACCACGTGCCATCCGCACCCACAGTCGCTTCGCCGATGCGCTTGCCGCCCGCCCAAATTTCGACTTTCGAACCCGGCGTTCCCTTCCCGGAAAGCGTCAATGTTCCATCGTCGCCTATCTTGGGCAGATCGAAGGTCGGCGCGACCAAAGCGAGCGCAGGCACGGTGAACTTGAGCGGTTCCGACTCCGCCAGCGTCTTGCCGGAAGCGTCTACAGCGCGCACGCTGAAGTCGTAGTCGCCCGCCTCCATCGACGGCGCGGCGAACGACCACGTGCCATCCGCGCCGACAGTCGCTTCGCCGATGCGCTTGCTACCCGCCCAGATTTCGACTTTCGAACCCGGCGTTCCCTTCCCGGAGAGCGTCAACGTCCCGTCGTCACCCACTTTCGGCGTATCCAACGTCGGCGCTTTGACCAGGGCGGGCACGGTGAACTTGAGCGGCGCGGATTCCGCCAGCGTCTTGCCGGAGGCGTCCACGGCGCGCGCGCTGAAGTCGTAGTCGCCCGCTTCCATCGACGGCGCGGCGAACGACCACTTGCCGTCTGCGCCCACAGTCACCTCGCCGAGCTTCTTGCCGCCCGCCCAGATTTCGACTTTCGAACCCGGCGTCCCTGTCCCGGAGAGCGTCACCGCCCCGTCGTCGCCCACTGTTGGCGTATCCAACGTCGGCGCTTTGACCAGGGCAGGCACGGTAAACTTGAGCGGCGCGGATTCCGCCAGCGTCTTGCCGGAGGCATCGACGGCCCGCACGGTGAAGTCGTAGTCGCCCGCCTCCAGCGGCGCGGCGAACGACCACTTGCCATCTGCGCCGACGGTCGCCTCGCCGATGCGCTTGCCGCCCGCCCAGATTTCGACTTTGGAACCCGGCGTCCCCGTTCCAGAAAGCGTCACCGTCCCGTCGTCGCCTATCTTGGGCGTCGAAAGCGTTGGTGCAGCTACGGTAACAGCCGGTTCCACCCCACCCTGCGGCGCAGACGTGGTGCCAGCCCGCGCGCGCAACAGCAGGATGATAATGATGAGGATCAAGATGAGCGTCACTACAAATTTAAAGATGTTGTACGCTCGAACACTCTGAGACGTCCGATCAGCAACCATAAGCTTTTCCTCCATGACTCGCACGGGTCACCGTCACCCGGCCAATCCTGTGCGGCTAGGCGCGCCCGCCCTTCAGTTTGCGCTGAAGTTCGTCCAGTTCCAGCCACTTGCCATCGGCGGCCAGACGCGCCTGCGCGGGCCAGGTCTCCGGATTCGCCAGGCGAAAGCGCGGACCGGCTTCTTCAAGGCATTTCTGCAGTTCCTCGACCGCCGCTTCCGCCAGGTCGGCGAAGGTGTTGATGCCATGCGCGTTGAGGATACTGGCGATCTTGGGCCCGATCCCCTCGATCTTTTGCAGGTTGTGCGCGTCGAACCCGGCCAGGGCCGCGAGCGAGCTGGTGCGTTCGGCCATGCGGATCTCCGTGTCGGACAGGGAAGCCTGCAATTGCTGAACCTCGTTCTCTTTAGCCGACAACTCCGCCTGGACACGCGATAGGGTAGTCTGGAAATCGTGTAGTTGGCGTTCACAAGCCGCCAACTTCTTCTGATCGTCCTGCGCGGCGACCAATTGCGCTTCAAGATCGCCTGTCCTGGCCTCCATCCCGGCCAGATCAGTACGCACCTTCCCTTCTGGGGTCAAAGCTGCGCCCCTGCGTCGCCAGTAGAAGAAGTCGATGATCAATTCAATCAACCAACCCATGAGTAACCCGATGAAAAAACTCAACCAGTTCATGAATCACCTCCTTGTGGACTAAAATTGTGAAAATGAAATGAATGTAAAAATGAGGCAAACCACAATCATTATCATTATACAAGGGAAAACGGAAGAATACAACCATGCGATTGGTTTTTGTTGAACTCTCGATATCAACAAATACGGGGAGAGCCAGGCTCTCCCCGTAACGACCTACTAGACACACCGGGCAGCGTTACGCAGACTGAGTCCGGCTACCCTTCAGGTCGTTCTGAAACGCATCCAGGGCTTCCCAGTTACCCTCGGCGGCTAAACGCGCTTGCTCCGGCCAAGTCGCCGGATTTGCCAGCCGATACTGCGGGCCGGCTTCCTCAAGACATCGCTGCAATGCTTCCACATTGGCTTCGGCCAAATCTGCAAAGGTGTAGATACTCCACGCGTTGAGAAGCCTGGAAATCTTGGGGCCGATTCCGTCGATTTTCTCCAAGCCGTGCAACTCTGGTTCAAGTTTGAACACACGCGAACCCGATTGTTCCGCAAGATGCCTTTGCGCATCCGCAAGGGCGATTTGCAACTGCCGAATTTCGGCTTCTCTGCCCGCCAATTGCTCGTGCACGCGCGCCAGAGTATCACGGCTGAGCTGCATCTCATGCTCGTAATACATCTGATCTTCTTTGAGATCAATGACCTGTGTTTCAAGCTGCCCCGCCCTGGCCTCCATCACGGCCAACTCAGCGCGCACTTCGAGTTCCGAAGCTGTTTCAAAATGTCGGCGTCGCCAAAAGAAAAAATCGATGAATGACGTTCCTATCCAGCCGATAATGACTCCTGCACAAAAGAACACCCAATTCATAAACACCTCCTTTCGAGCAAAAGATTAAGATACAAACAAGGAGAAACACAATTTCAACATCAACACCAATTAGCATAAAAAAGAGCGAGGATACCAATATGCAAAAACAATTATACAAGAAAAACGACGAAAATGCCAAAAGGTATGTCAAATCACTATGAGAATTTCCCCTACTTTCTATCTTTTACAGACAGCGTATAATACACACAGTTAACAAACCATTCGTCATTGGTCATTTTTTTGCAGGAGTTGCCTATGCCTAAGAGTGCGCAACGCGACCATACCGATCTCTTAATCCGTATCCATCCGCGGGATGACGCGCAGCAGTGTTACCCGGTCGAAGCCCTCATGAACGGCACAGTACATTTCGCCGGCGGCGAGATGCGTTTAAATCAGGCCGCATTGCAGGCTATCGAGAACGATGTCCCCGCCTACGGGCTGGCGCTGTTCGATGCGCTCTTCTCCGGCGCGATCCGCCGCGCCTACGACCGGGCTATCGGGACTGCGGAAACACGTGGTGGACAACTGCGACTACGCCTATGGATCGATCCGCACGCACCGGAACTGCACGCGTTGTTGTGGGAACGCCTCCACGAACTGAGACAGAACACCGTAACCTTGCTGAGCACCGCCGCGCAGACGCCCTTTTCGCGCTACACAGGACTGGAAATTACCGCACCCGCCCCCATCAGTATACGGCCCATCCGTATGCTCGTCGCCATCGCCAACCCCGCCGACCTCATCGATCAAGGGATGACACCTATTGACGTGGATCAAGAAATCGACACGCTGACCTCCGCATTGGACGGCCTGCAACGCACCGGGCAACTACACGTGACCCTGCTACCCGGTAGAACGGGTCTCAACGCCGACATACGCGCTCGCCTTGAGCAGGTTGGCTACGTTGTGCGCGACAACTCGACTACCCTCGATACATTGATTCACGAGCTGGCCACTACACCGGGCTATCATATCCTCCACTTCCTCGGCCACGGGGCATTCAGCCGCGCGCAGGAGGCAACCACCCTGTTCCTGGAAGACGCCAGCGGCCTCACCGACGCGCGCCGCGATGCGGAAATTGTGGCACAACTCGGCGCCACCAACCCACAGCCCCATCTGATCTTCCTGGCCTCCTGCGATAGCGCCAAGCGCGACCCGCAGAACGCCAATCCCTACGTAGGGCTGGCCCCGCAACTTGTGCAGGTCGGCATCCCGGCCATCATCGCCATGCAGGACGCCATCGCGCCGCACATCGCCCGCGAGCTAAGCCGGGATTTCTACCGGGATCTGCTGGAACACGGCAGCGTCGACCGCGCGTTGAACCATGCACGGTTCTTGCTATTGGAAAACGACCCACAGGCTTGGGCCATCCCCGCACTTTTTATGCGGCTGGATAACGGCCAACTCTTTGCTGCGGACCCTATCATCGGCGCTCTGCGGACTATGCTGCTCGCCGATGTCCTCAATCCCCTGTCCACAGGCGGCGCTTATCTTCCCCTAGAAGTGCACCATTTTTCAGGGGTCGTGCACAACGTCGACTTCAACGCGCTGGGGGAAGAAAACACCCCCGGCCGCAGTCTCAGCGAGACGATTTTGGACATCTTCGCGCCGGTCAAGACCGAACAAGGCCCGCACGGCCCCAGCACCATCGCGCTGATCGGCGATGCCGGTATGGGCAAATCCACCGAAATGCGCCACATCGCCCAGATGACGGCGCAACAATCGCTGCGAGCCGACGCGTCCCGGTTGGTCATCCCCGTGTACGTGGACCTGCAAACCATGCCCCAAGGCGCACACATCGACGAGAAAATGCTGGAGACCCTGATTCTGCAAACTCTCGACCCTTTCTGGGAAGAAAACGCGGGACAGCGCCCTCGCGATGTGCTCAAGGCATACACCGGCCCGATCCTGCGCATCCTGTTCGATAACAGTGAGGTGTTGCCGTATCACAGCCGTCGCCGTTTTTGCGCTGTCCTCCAGGATTTCATCCGGCATCACGCGCGCCACGAGTACATCGTGACATTCAATACGGACGATTTTGACATCGCCCCGCTTTACATCAACGATACACTCATTCTGCTGCCCCTGTCAGAGCGCAACATCCAACACTACCTCACTCAAATTCTGGCGGAACCGGCAGCCAGACAGCTTCACGCCAGTCTGGAAGAGACACAACTCTTCGATCTGGCCCGTATCCCTTGGCTGCTCTTCAAAATGCTGAAACAGGCACAGGATGGCAAAGTTCCCCGTTCCCACGCGCAAGTGCTACAAGACTTGGTGGATGACGCGATCATGGACATCGCCGTGGATCAGGGGATGCGTACGCGCGCCGCCAAGACACTCTACACACTGGCCCGGCAGATGCAGATGTCCCTCAAAGCGACTCTCAGCATCGATGAGGCCTTCGAGATCATGGCCGACGTGCGCGGCAACCGGGGATACAGTCTGGAGGCGCTCTACCAGGAGTTGACCACGCACGGGCTGCTGGCCCCGGTAGGGGCGGAATCGCTGCGTTTTGCCCGCGCCAACATCCGCTCGTACTGCTGCGCGCAGGCCCTCCTGGAACGCCCAGATTTCGAGGTCGTGCTGAGTGACATCGCCGCTACCCTGGGGCGGCACACGCGCTACTATTGGTGGGCTGAGACCTTCATCCTGCTCAGCGCCCTGATGGACGATCCGAACAAGTTGATCCACGAAATCCTTTACGGCGTCGCGCTCAGCGAAGGCGAGCAAGTCTTCCTGGCGGCGGACTGCATCCGCGAATGTCAGGAACAATGCCGGGACGAATCACTCATCAGCTATATCGTCAGCACCTTGCTCTGGCGATTGGACATGGCCCGCGAGCCACGCGTTACCCGGCGTGTCCGCATCGTACAGGCGTTAGGGCAGATCAAACGGCCAGAAGCCATCCCCCGCCTGGTGGAAATCGCGCACAAACCAGTACAAGTCTCAACCGCAGCCGCACCGGTCTACGAACACAGTGATGTGCGTCTGGCGGCAGTGATGGCGCTGCGGCGGATGCTCGCCCCTCCCTACCCTGAAGTCGAAGAACTCGCTCCTCAACTGGCTGCGGTGCTCAATGATTGGGCCAGCGGACACGTGAAGAAATTGATTCCCTACCTCGTGGCCAAAGAAATCCAGGATACCGATGTCCGGGCTGCGGCGGCTTTTGCCCTCGGTGACCTGAAAACCGACGTGGCGGTACGAGTGCTCGTCCGCGCATTCCGCTGGCCGCACTACACCAACGAGACGCGCAGCGCCGCCGTCACCGCGCTTACGTTACTCGATCCGGCCATCGTCACACAGGAAGCCATTCTGCCCTTTCTCAGTGAGGAAGATGACAGACGGCTGAATCCCGCTGTCCGCAAAAATCCCTATCCGTGGTACCCGCATCTGGCTTACCTCATCGGCAAAATCCGTCCCCATGACGGACGTGCGCGCGCGTTTCTCTACCGCTGCCTCAACGAACTCCCCAACATCACACTAAAAGGGATCGCCCTGCAAGCCATCGGAGAGTTATACGACACTACCGCGACCCAACGCTTCACCGATATCGCTCTGGAGGACTTCTCCACCTTGAACTTGCACAAACATCCCTTGCCCGATGAGCGTCGCTATCTGCAACACAAGGCATTGGACGCGCTGTTCTACATCGGCGACAACGAGACGCTGCGCCGCCTGCAAAAACGCCCCAGCAGTTGGAGCCTGGAACTGGAAAACGCCTTCTACCGCACCATCGAGCGCATCCGCTCCCGGCAAAATCAGCAATAACGTGATGCGTAATACGTGGGACGTGATACGTGATACGCGAAGACTTACGTATCACGCATCACGTATCCGATTGAGATGGAATGTAACGTTAAACGAATATCCTGTTTGGAGGTCATTATGCACATCACAAAAGCCGTTATCACCGCCGCCGGACGTAATCAGCGCGCCCTGCCCATGCAGACACTTACCGACCGCGACGGCGCGGAGAAATCCGTGCTCACCATTCTCGTGGAGGAAGCCATCAGCGCGGGCATCGACGAAATCGCCATCGTTGTTGCGCCGGACGATGAAGGTCCCTACGCCGCCGCCGTGGGCGATCATGCTGGGCGGCTGTACTTTATCCCGCAGACCGATCCGCGCGGCTACGGGCATGCCATCTACTGCGCCAAACCCTTCATCGGCGATGCGCCCTTTCTACACCTGGTAGGAGATCACCTCTACGTGAGTGGCAACACGCAAAGTTGCGCGCAGCAGCTCGTCGCCGTGGCCGAGGCGGAAAACTGCGCCGTCTCCGCAGTCCAGGCGACGCGCGAGAACCTCCTCCCCTACTACGGCACCGTCGGCGGAAAGCGCGTGCCGGGCCGCAAAGACCTCTACGAGATCGACACCGTCATCGAAAAGCCCACGCCCACCGAGGCCGAATTACGCCTCATCGTGCCGGGCCTGCGCGCGGGCCACTACCTCTGCTTCTTCGGGATGCACGTCCTCACACCGACGGTGATGGAGATCCTGGAATCAAGAATCATGAATCATGAATCGGCGAATCAGCGGATCACGCTATCTGAGGCGCTGGCCGTGCTCGCTGCCCGTGAGAAATACCTGGCGCTAGAGGAACGGGCGCTGCGTTACGACGTAGGTGTGAAGTACGGGCTGGTGATCGCGCAATTGGCACTCGCATTGAGCGGTGGGGATCGCGAGGAAATCTTGACACGTCTGGTGGAGATGCTGGCAACCCGCGAGCTACGGAGGGGCGCATGAGCAGCCGCCTGATCGACATCATCACAGCGGCCGATCCTGAGGTGCGTAACCACTCGCTGGACGCCTTCTGCCGTGCCGCGTCGCTGACAGAACTGCTCGACGAGTGCTCGGCGCTCGAAGCCTTCCGTCACGCCAGCGACAACCTCTACGAGCGCGTGCGCGCGTTGTTCTTCCTTTATGCGATCCATCGCTTTCATATTCCCCCCCTCTTATCCCCCCCGATGGGGGGGAAGCCCGGGATCTCCCCCCCCATGGAGGAGATTAAGGCGGGGCTAATCCCCTACGACGGCTACACCCACCTCCTCCAACGCCGCTTCGAAGAAGCTATCGACTGCTTCCTTGCCTTGCAAACGGCGGACGGCCCCACGGATGCCATCTCCAGCGCGCTGGCCGAAGCATATCACCGTCTGGGCTTTCAGACGTTGGCCAATCAGGTACGGCGCAGCGTGCGTTCTGTGCGCGGCAACCAGTGGATGTTCCGCACCGGCCATCCGATGGATCACCCACTGCGCGTGCGCCGCGAGTTGACGACCCGCTCCGCCGAAGGGCTATTCCCCGTCCTCCACGAAGCCACGCCCGTGCGCATGGACCTCTCGCACAGTGGATGGAGCGACATCTTCTTTCTGGGGATGGACTTCCCCGAAGGCGCGCGCGTCCTCAACGTCTCCATCGACCTGGCGGTGCATGGCCGCGATCCTGAGCCGCGCCCGCCCGTCGAGGCTTACCTCCGCGTCATCGATGAGCCGCTGCTGCGGCTGGTGAGCGTCGACTTGGGCGCCGTCGCCGAAATCACCAACCTGGCCGAAGTCTTCGACTACGCGCGCGATTACCTGGGGCTGCTCAAAGCCGCCATCATCGCCGCGGGCATCATCCCGCCAGGGATGGAAGGCTCCGGCGAGCGATTGCAGGATCTGCTCGCACGGCTCGTTGGGACAGGGCAAGGTATCGAGCTAGTCAGCCAGGTCAACGGCATTCCCAAAGGCTCGCGGCTAGCCGTCTCCACCAACCTGCTGGCGTGCCTTATCGCCGTTTGTATGCGCGCCACCGGGCAGACGCAGGCGCTTACAGGGATGCTTCAGGAACACGAACGCCGTCTTGTCGCCGCGCGCGCCATCCTGGGCGAGTGGCTGGCCGGATCGGGCGGCGGATGGCAGGACTCCGGCGGCGTCTGGCCTGGCATGAAGCTCATCACCGGGCAACTCGCCGGTCCCGACGATCCCGAACACGGCATCAGTCGGGGATGCCTGCTGCCCGGCCATCATCTGATGGGTCACGACGAAGTCTCCGAGGACACACGCGAACGCCTACAAAAGAGCCTCGTCCTCGTCCACGGGGGAATGGCGCAGGATGTCGGCCCAATCCTGGAGATGGTGACGGAAAAATATCTGCTGCGCTCTGAAGCCGAATGGAGCGGGCGGCAGAAGGCAATGGGCATCTACGACGAAATCGTGGGGCTGTTGCGCCGAGGTGACGTGCGCAGCATCGGCAACGCCACCACGCGCAACTTCTTCGATCCCATCCAGACCATCATCCCCTGGGCCAACAACCTCTATACCACGACTCTCGTCGAACGCGCGCGCGCGGCGTTTGGCGATGACTTCTGGGGCTTCTGGATGCTTGGCGGAATGTCGGGCGGCGGAATGGGCTTCATCTTCGATCCTCAACGTCGCGCCGAGGCGCAGGAGTGTATGCTGGCCGTGATGCTGGCAACCAAGCGCGAGTTGGAGCACGCGCTGCCCTTCGCGATGGAGCCGGTGGTCTACGATTTCGCCATCAACGAGCACGGGACGGTGGCCGAACTGCGCGCCGAAACCGAGGCACTGATGTCGCCGGGCTATTACGCGTTCCTGGTTCCCACACTGCTCAAGCGCGAGCGTTACACACTCACACCCGGACGCCGCGCCGAACTCGACCGTTTCGGGGCAGCATGTCGCACGAACCCGGCGCTCGCAGGAATGGTGCAGACACTCTTCGACCGCATCATCCCGCGCGCCGATCAAGAGGACGTGAGCCAACGCACCCTCGACACGCTGCTGGAGGAGCTGGGCTTCGACCGCATCCAGCACGAGCAAATCCGCGCCGATTTACGCAGCGGACGCATTGGTCTGGCACAGAATCGCCTTTCGGCAAGCACCGTCATCGAGGACGTGTATCCGGGGGATGTGACGGAACAAGAGGCAAGAGGCAAGAAGCAAGAAGCCCACATCGATCCTGCATCTTGTATCCTGCATCCTGCATCCTGCATCCTGCATCCTGCATCTTGTATCGACAGCGGAGAACAGGCGTTGCGGGAAGGGCGCGTGGCGGTGGTGACGTTGGCTGCGGGTGTGGGGAGTCGCTGGACGCACGGAGCGGGCGTGGTGAAGGCGCTACACCCGTTTTGCAAGCTCGGTGGCAAGCATCGCTCGTTCATCGAGGTGCATTTGGCGAAAAGCCGTCGCACGGGAGCACTGGCGGGGATACCGGTTCCCCACGTCATCACCACGAGCTACCTCACACACGAACCGATTCGCGACTTTCTGGCGCAGCGGGACAACTACGGCTATCCCGGGCCGTTGCATCTATCGCCTGGGCGCGCCGTGGGCCTGCGCCTGATCCCGATGGCACGCGATTTACGCTTCGCTTGGGAGGAGATGCCGCAGCAGTTGCTCGACGAGCAGGCGCAAAAAGTGCGCGAGAGCCTGCACGCGGCCCTCATCGGTTGGGCGCAGCAGATGGGCGAAGGCAGCGACTATCGCGACAACGTGCCCCAGCAGTGCCTCCACCCTGTCGGGCATTGGTTCGAGATCCCCAACCTGCTCAAAAACGGCGTGCTGGCACAGATGCTGCTCGAACGTCCACAGCTTGAAACACTGATGCTGCACAACATCGATACGGTGGGTACCGACGTCGATGCGGCGATCCTCGGCCAACACCTTGCGGCAGACGCAACGATGACAATCGAGGTCATCACGCGGCGCGTGGAAGATCGCGGCGGCGGGTTAGCCCGCGTGGACGGCAACCTGCGCTTGATCGAGGGCATGGCGCTGCCGCACGAAGAGGACGAATTCAAGCTCTCGTACTACAATAGCAATACGATGTGGATCAGTATCGACAAGCTACTTGCACTCTTCGAACTGACGCGGGACGATCTCCACGACGCAGGCAAAATCGATGAAGCCGTGCGCGCCGTCGCTGCGCGGATGCCCACCTACATCACGCTGAAGGACGTGAAGAAGCGCTGGGGCCACGGGCAGGAAGATGTGTTCCCCGTGGCGCAGTTCGAGAAGCTCTGGGGCGATATGACCGCGCTGCCGGGTATGGTGACGCAATACGTCGTCGTCCATCGACTGCGTGGGCAGCAGCTCAAAGAGGTGGCACAGCTCGACGGCTGGCTGCGCGATGGGTCGGCGGCGTATGTGGAATCGCTATGTGCGTGGGAATAACATTTGTCATTTACTATTTGCCATTTTGCAGGAGGGAACATGACCATTTGTACAGCGCAACTGATATACTTCTCACCGACGCGCACGACGCAGCGAATTTTGACAGCCATAGCCCAGGGGATTGATATGGGCGACGTAGTTCACCTCGATCTGACGTCGCCGGGTGTGCGGGGCCGGACGTTCGAGGTCGGCTCGGAAACCGTTACATTACTCGGCGCGCCTGTGTACGGCGGGCGATTGCCGAAGGTCGCCGTAGAACGGCTGTATCGTGTGCGGGGCAACGGCGCACCGGCAGTGCTCGTGGTCGTCTACGGCAACCGCGCCTTCGAAGACGCACTGCTGGAATTGAAGGACATCGCGGAGGCGTGCGACTTTGTCCCCATCGCAGGCGCGGCTTTTATCGGGGAACACTCGTACGCTACAGAAGCAATGCCGATCGCGGTGGGCCGCCCGGATGCTGACGACGTGGAGAAAGCGGCCGCTTTCGGGCAGCAAATTCGGCAGATGCTGGTGCAAACATCCATCAATGCTTTGTCGCCGCTCCACGTTCCTGGCAATTACCCCTACAAAGAACGGAAACCGTCTACAGAGACCCCACCAACCCCAATCACAATTGCCGATCTCTGCACGCTCTGCGGAGACTGCGCCGCCGTCTGCCCTACGGACGCCATCACCGTCGGCGATACCGTCATCACCAAAGCGGCGGCGTGCATCCAGTGCTGCGCGTGTACGCGCGCCTGTCCCACTGGCGCACAGGTGATGGAGGATCCGCGCATTCTGCGGACGGCGGCGTGGCTGTACGAAGAATACGGCGCGCGCAAGGAGCCGGAGGTGTTTGTAGGGGATGCGTGAAACTTGAAATCCTGTGAACGAAAAACGCCTGTACGCGGAAACTTTCCGCCAGAACACCACGCGCGTTTCCTACGCAGAGGCGAAATCCAAGC
>DAIUDK010000035.1:0-3804 GCA_036845725.1 Chloroflexota bacterium | reverse complement strand
GAAACTTTCCGCCAGAACACCACGCGCGTTTCCTACGCAGAGGCGAAATCCAAGCCTGCTAACCTGGATGTCGTCTTCATCGAGAACAACTACGATCCCGACCCGACCGATGACGTCTACGAGGGACTCATTCTCTACCTGATCCGGGAGAACGGCAAACTGCGCATCGAACCCGACCATCACCCGCTTGGCCTCTTTTCACTGGATGTCTGGCGCGCGACACTGTGTGAGGTTGGCTTCGAGGTGTACGAAGACCCCGACCAGGATCGTGAGGGCGGCGTGACCTTCGTGTGTGTCAAATCTCGAGTGGAAAGTTATATTCATTAAAATTAAAGCGAACCTTAATAAAATTACGTTTCTGATTAAAAAATACGCTCAATAGCCTTGACAAAATTAAAGCGCGGTGTTACAATATTACCCATAATTAGATTACACAAAACCGGAGAACAAGGCATGAGCGAAAATGATAGCACGGCAACTGGCGTTGTAACAAACGCACCTCGGACACAAGACAAGAGCTGGGTTGCCCCCTTCTTCACCGTCTGGGGCGGGCAGGCGCTATCCCTGGTAGGTAGCCAGGTAGGCGGGTTCGCCCTGGTGTGGTGGCTGACCAAGGAGAGTGGCGGATCGGCCACCGTCTTGGCAGGCATGACATTGATCGCACTGCTCCCACAGGTGTTCCTCGGGCCATTCGTGGGCGCGCTGGTGGATCGCCTGAATCGCCGCCGGGTGATGATCGTAGCCGACAGCCTCATCGCGCTGTTCTCGGCGGGGCTGGCCGTGCTCGCCTGGTTAGGCGTATTGGAAATCTGGCACGTTTACGTCATTATGTTTGTACGCGCGTTGGGTGGCACGTTCCACTACGCGGCGATGCAAGCATCCACATCGCTAATGGTGCCCAAATCGCAGTTGGCGCGCGTCGGCGGGATGAACCAAACGCTGCACGGCGTTATGAACATCATCACCCCACCCTTGGGCGCGCTGTTGCTGGAACTCATACCCTTGCATGCGATTATGGGGCTGGACGTCGTCACTGCCGCGTTCGCCGTGGGGCCATTGCTCTTCATCGCCATCCCGCAACCCCAGCGTGAAGCGGCGACCGAGGCGACAGGCGCACCCTCGCCCATTGCGACCTTATTGCGCGACGTGGGCGGCGGGCTGGCCTACATCTGGCAGTGGACCGGGTTATTCATCGTCCTGTTGATGGCAACGGTACTCAATATGACGGTCAACCCCGGATTCACGCTGATGCCGATCCTCGTGAGCAAGCACTTTCTTGCGGGGGCAGTGGAATTGGGCTGGATGAATTCGGCGTGGGGACTCGGCGTTGTCGCCGGCGGCCTGACCATGAGTGTCTGGGGCGGCTTCAAGCGCAAAGTCGATACCAGCATCTTCGGATTGTTCGGGATGGGCGTCGGCGTCATCCTCGTCGGGATTGCGCCGCAACACAGCTTCTGGCTGGCCTGGGCCGGGATGCTGCTAGCCGGGTTCATGAATCCGATTGTAAATGCGCCGTTCCTAGCCCTGTTGCAAAGCGCCGTCGCGCCGGAGCTGCAAGGGCGCGTCTTCAGCGCCGTCAGCAGTATGGCGGGGTTGGCCTCGCCGTTGGGGATGGCGATTGCCGGACCGGTGGCGGACTGGGCCGGGGTGCAAGTCTGGTTCCTAGTGGGCGGTGTGATCAGCATCCTGATGGGCGGGACAATGCGCCTCATTCCGGCGGTGATGAAACTCGAGGATGAAGCCAGCAAGCGCGAAAAATCAAATGGGCTGGTTGAATAAAGTGCGTTATCTTACCCCAGCCGAGTTTGAGGCGCAATAGCGTGCTGAACAGCCACTGCCCCACGAAAGCGAACTAAAAAACGCTTAAAAAGTGTCCAGTTTTTGGGGGTCACTTCAATACATGGGGCTCAAAATTAGTAAAGGAACGGATATGTGCTGAAAACCCCAATATCTGCGAAGGGAGGCTACCTATTGTTTGTGCTGATGTGGTTGATATGGCTTACACAGGTGGCGGATATGATCTTGCAACTAGTGAATCGGCTTGGTATGAAGGATACTCCAATCCGGCTTCGCGGTCTGTCCCGGCACTGGCTACATTGCTGGATAATTATAACCACCGTTATGAACTTGGGTTCACGCAGGATAGTGCTGTAAAATCTGCTGAGGAGATAGACATCACACAAATACGTCGAGGAGATATCGTGATGTATGGAGGTCTATCAGGTTATCCCATAGAAATGGTACATTCAGCCGTCGTTGCCGATATTAGTGGTAGCGGATTAACTGCTTCTGATGTGGTTTTAGTTCAAGCCAGCTATAGCCAGGCGCGTGTCGAGAGAATCACTTTATACGAATGGCTTAATAAGGTGGGTACACGCTACAGCGTCTTCCATGGGCATCCATCGCGTCTAGAGTGAGTAACGAGAATTTGAAACTTTGATGAGCATTCTTGGAGTGAGCCAGTCTGCGTTAGGCGTCGTGATAGGTAAGGACAAAACGGCCTAATCTGTGGAGAACCTCAGCAATAAAACATCTATGGCACTGTCAGTAAACTACTGATTAATGGAGGAGCATTGAAGTGTTAAAAAAGATACTGAGATGCATAACTTTGCTGATTTTATGCTCATGCAGCGTGTTAGAAAAAAGTCACGCGGATAGTATGATAGTCAAGGATGTTACGCCTACTGTATACCCTCATCAAGAAAGTGCTGCCTTTCCGGTTTCGACGGTTGAGTCACTGGCGAGTATTCAAAGTATAACGGTATCCTTGGAGTGTTCAACCTATTGGGAAACAAACTGGGGAACAGGCAATAATCAATTGGGGTATAATTCAAAGGTTGAGGGTAATCCTGGCTCATTTTTTCCACCTGTATTCGATGAATCGGGAAATATTTACATCGCAGATCGGTTTAACCACCGTATCCTTGTTTTTGCTGGGGGTGAAGAAATCAGGAGCATTTCTACGCCTTCTACGTGGCCTCAAGAAGGCGCAGATGATATGGGAAAAAGATGGTCGAATTTGGTTGTACAGCGCGAAAGTTTGTACTTGCGTTTTTCGGAATGGGTGGAAAACCGTGTTATAGACAAATTGGGCATATTTACATTCGATGATCAACATTGGAAAATCATAGATCTTGCTCCATACTATCCACACCATTCAATCTTGGCTCAAACTATCACGGCCAACGGTTCAGGTGGAGTATACATAAGATTAGACCCAGGGCTGGTCTATTTCGATGCGCAGCATTATTTGGAACTCATCTATCCAGGGCTTACGGCAGATGAAACTTTACTTCTAGGATGGGATAAAAACTTATATCTATACGCTTACCACTCTGATAAACTTACAGGATGGAGTGAACAACGACGTCCGTTTATAGACTTGACTCAACCCACATTCGAAATGTACGGAGTATTTTCATTTCTTGGACAAAGGAGCGCAAACCAGTTACCGCTTCACAGACAATTCTTGGGTGCAGACGTTTATGGGCAAATCTACCTTTCCCATTCCAGAAGTGATGTACAGACCCCTTGGATAATTAGCAGACTGTTGCCTGATGAGCGAATGTTGATAGGGGAGATTCCGCCATACATACTGTCCGCATTTACGAAATTGAGTCTTGCCCCGGATGGCAGAGTTTATGGCATGACTTATGATCCAGAGGATATTTCGATATTACCAAGAATTATTCAGTGCCATTTTTGACCAACCTACACCTACGACTCCGCCAATCGCCTGACCAGTATCCAGCTTCCCGATTCCAGCATCCAGGCGTATACTTGGGACAATCGCGGCAACCTGCT
>DAIUDK010000034.1:0-37599 GCA_036845725.1 Chloroflexota bacterium | reverse complement strand
CTCGTGTTCCACCTGGCCGGCGTCAATCGCCCTAAATCCGAGGATGAATTTATCACCGGAAACGTGGATTTCACGACGCACGTCTGCGATATCCTTACGCAGATTGGACGCCCGGTTTCTGTCGTTTTGGCCTCTTCCATCCAGGCGGAACGGGACAATCCCTATGGGCGCAGTAAACTCCAGGCGGAAGAAGCCATCAAGCGTTATGCGCAGGAAAATAAAGCAGCGGGCATTATCTACCGGTTGAAAAACGTCTTTGGCAAGTGGTGCCGCCCCAATTACAACTCGGTGGTAGCGACCTTCTGCCACAATATCGCGCGCGATTTACCCATCGCCATTTCCGATCCCACCACTACGCTGGAACTGGCACACATTGATGACGTTGTCACGCATTTTATCAAGGAAACACAAACACCGGAGGCTGCCGGCGTGTATTACCGGGACGTGACGCCAGTTTTCAAGGTGACGTTGGGAGAGGTGGCCGAACTGCTGCACGCTTTCCGCGAAATGCGCCGGTCTTTGTATGTGCCTGATTTCGCCGACCTTTTCGTCCGAAAGCTCTATGGAACCTATTTGAGTTATCTCGAAACCGATGATTTTGCCTATGACCTGCATCAACGCTGTGATCCGCGCGGTTGTCTGGCGGAGTTTGTGAAGTCGCCGGGAGCCGGTCAGATCTTTGTCTCCACCACCAAACCCGGCATCACACGGGGCAATCACTATCACCACACTAAAACCGAGAAATTCCTGGTCTTGCAGGGGGAAGCCATCGTGCGTTTCCGGCACATACAAAATGGGGAAATTCTGGAATATCCTGTCAAGGGTGAAGATTTTCGTGTCATTGACATTCCCACCGGATATACACACTCCATCGAAAATGTTGGTGGCGCTGAACTTGTAACCCTCTTTTGGTCCAGCGAAATCTTCGACCCGGATAACCCAGATACGCGCTGGCTCACGGTCTTGCCTGAAGGAGTTACCAAATGAACGTCGCTACTATCATTGGAACCCGTCCAGAGATCATCCGGCTTTCCAGAGTGATGGCTGCACTTGACCGCTACGTTGAGCACCGGATTATCCACACCGGTCAGAACTACGACTACGAACTCAACCAGATTTTCTTCGATGATCTGGAACTCCGCAAGCCGGATATTTTTCTGGAGGCAGCCGGGGCCACCGCCGCTGAGACCATCGGCCTGGTGATTTCCCGTTCCGATGCGGTCTTGCGCGAGCTTGACCCGGATGCCGTGCTGGTTCTAGGTGACACTAACAGCTGCCTCGCTGCGATCGCGGCCAAACGCTTGAAAATCCCCGTCTTCCATATGGAAGCGGGCAACCGTTGCTTCGACCAGCGCGTGCCCGAAGAAATCAACCGGCGCATCATCGATCACATCAGCGACATCAACATGCCCTACTCCACCATCGCGCGCGAGTACCTGCTGCGGGAAGGGCTGCCGCCTGACCGGATCATCAAAACCGGCAGCCCAATGTACGAAGTCTTGCACTATTATCGCCCCAAAATCGAAGTCTCAGACGCCCTGGCGCGCCTGAGACTTGAGCCAGAGAGCTACTACGTCGTCAGCGCGCACCGTGAAGAAAACGTGGATGCCCCGGAGCAATTTGCTGGATTGATCGAGGTACTCACGCGCCTGAGCGAGACCGGTCATCGAGTCATCGTCTCCACGCATCCGCGCACGCGGAAACGGATGGAAGCGGAAGGAATAGTTCTGCCCGCTGGCGTGGAGTTGATGAGGCCATTTGGCTTTTGCGATTATATTCATCTACAACAACATGCGCTCGCTGTGCTTTCCGATAGCGGTACAATTACCGAAGAATCGTCTATCCTCAACTTCCCAGCGCTCAACATCCGCCAGGCGCACGAGCGGCCAGAGGGAATGGAGGAAGGGGCTGTGTTGATGGTGGGCCTTGCTTGGGAGCGCGTGCGCGAAGGTCTGGCGATCTTGCAATCTCAGCCGCGTGGCGAACAGCGCGCCTTGCGGATCGTGCAGGACTACGCCGTTCCTAACGTCTCAGAAAAAGTCGCGCGGATTATACTGAGCTACACAGATTACGTCAATCGCGTGGTGTGGCAGCAATCTATTGACTGATATACCCACAACGTTATGAAAATCCTACTGCTCACGCAATGGTTTCAGCCAGAGCCAATGTTCAAGGGTTTGCCTTTTGCCCAGGCACTAGCTGCGCGAGGACATACTGTGGAGGTCCTCACGGGTTTTCCCAATTACCCGGGGGGTAAGGTCTATCCGGGCTATCGCATCCGTCCCTGGCAGCGAGAAAACTTGGGAGGGGTGCGGGTAAATCGGGTCGCGCTCTATCCCAGTCACGATCGCTCTGGGATGCGCAGGATGCTCAATTACTTGAGTTTCGCATTTTCCTGTTTACTTTTTGGCCCCTGGCTAGTCAGTAAACCCGATGTGATTTATGTCTTTAATCTTGTGACGCTAGGCCCGGCAGCCTTTTTGCTGCGCGGGCTGTCTGGTGCGAAAGTTTTGCTGGATGTCCAGGACCTATGGCCGGAATCGGTGTTCAGTTCCGGCATGTTGAAAAACCGCATATTACTTCGATTGTTGACCATCATCTGCGCCTGGATCTATCGCCAAGCAGACTGGCTCACAGTATTATCGCCAGGATTTAAACCGGCCCTGGTACAGCGCGGCGTCGTTGCAGACAAAATCGAAGTCATCTATAATTGGTGCCATGAAACCACTCAAAAACCGGCACTGTACGATGAGGCTTTGACCCAAGAACTCGGTTTTGCCGATCGTTTTAATGTCCTCTTCGCTGGTACGATGGGAGTAATGCAAGGGCTGGATACGGTCTTGGAGGCAGCGTTTCTTTGCTCCGCCCAAGCGCCCAATGTGCAGTTCGTACTGATGGGGGACGGTATAGATCGCGCGCGATTGGAAGCACTTGTTATGGAAAGAGGGCTAAGCAATGTGAAATTTTTGCCGCGGCAGGCGCCCGAGGACATGGGGCGTTTCTATGCTTTAGCGGATGCCTTGTTGGTACATCTCAAAGACGATCCTTTGTTTCGGATTACCATCCCCTCTAAAACCGGGGCGTACCTTTACATGGGCAAACCGATTATTATGGCCATGCAAGGCGATGCCGCCGATCTGGTTCGACAGGCCGGCGCAGGTTTGTTCTGCCCACCACAAGATCCGGCAGCTCTGGCTGAGACGGTGGTGAAACTGGTGGCGATGCCGGCCGCAGAACGGGAGCGACTTGGTCACGCTGGCGCGCAATTTTACACTGAAAATTTGTCTATGCGCGCTGGAGTAGCCCGCTTTGAGCAACGGATGCAGATTCTCGCGGAAGCATAATTGGTCTAGGGATGATTTGGATGAGGCAGGTTGCTTGATGTTGAATGACTGGTATCAGCGTTTGGGTAAACGGTGTGTTGATCTGGCTTTGACATTGCCCGTGGTGATTTTGTTAGTTCCAGTGTTCTTGGTTTTGGCATTCTCAATTCGTATCACCCTCGGCGACCCCATCCTCTTCCGCCAACGCCGCCCCGGGCTGCACGGTAAGCCGTTCACCCTCTACAAATTTCGCACGATGACGGACGCCCGCGACGCGCAGGGCGACTTGTTGCCCGACGCGGAACGGCTCACAAGATTCGGGCGCTTTCTGCGCAGCACCAGCCTCGATGAGCTGCCGGAGTTCTTCAACGTGCTAAAAGGCGAGATGAGCCTGGTCGGCCCGCGCCCGCTGCTGATGCAGTATCTCGACCGCTACACGCCGGAGCAGGCGCGGCGGCACGAGGTCAAACCGGGCATCACCGGCTGGGCACAAATCAATGGTCGGCAAACCGCATTATTTAGTCAACGCTTAGAAATGGATGTGTGGTATGTGGATCATTTGAGCTTGTGGCTTGACCTGAAAATCTTGTTATTCACGATTCCGAAAACTTTGTTATCGCGAGGGGTCATACCAGGACAAGACGTAAACGAGGTTGATGATGTGGGGTTATATCGTCAGGCATAGGAGTTAGGTCCGATGAATTACCAAATAGAATCCTTTTTATTGCGACGGCCTGAGCTAACGGATCTGGAAGCTCTCTATCAACAGAAAAATGATCCCCGTGTGGCCAGATTACTCGGCGGATTTTCAACTGGCTATGCGATGGCCGATTTGAAGGAATGGTTGGAATACCATAGAAAAAGCACTAACGAGGTATTGTGGGCAATTGTAGATACCACTAACGCCAATGAGTGTGTGGGACATGTAGGCCTCTACAATATTGACTATCGAATCGGTATGGCTGAGTTTGCCATCATGCTTGGGAATCCACGTGTTTGGGGTCAAGGATTAGGGAGAGCCTGCACCACCTTTGCACTACAATATGGTTTCGATGAACTGAACCTGAATCGGATTTATTTAAGTGTATTAGCAACCAATGAGCGAGCAATTGCGTTGTATCGTTCTCTAAAGTTTGTGCAAGAAGGCCGATTACGGCAAGCACAATACAAAAATGGTCAGTATGTTGATGTGCTGCTCATGAGCATCTTGAAGAATGAATACGATCGAGCCTGAACGTTGGGAAACCGGATCTGAATTCCACTGGTGGTTGCCAGAAAAGCTTTCTGCCTCATCAGGATGGTTACCCACTGGCGAATTATTTGGCTCTGGGCGCGATGCATTGCGGATGCTGATATTACATGGTATAGCGAATCGGCAATGGAAGCGCTTATGGCTTCCAAGCTATTTCTGCCAGGAAGTGGTGGCTGCCTTATTATCTTCCAGTATCCACATAGAATCGTATGCCGATTCTCCGTTGAATCCTACACCAACACCGCCATCGGACTTGCAGCCGGGGGACGCAATTTTGTTAGTGAACTTCTTTGGTCTGCGCAGTCGCCCCCCATTAGTCGAGTTTCTTCAACAACAACAAATCGAAGTCATCGAGGACCACACTCATGACCTTGGATCCACTTGGGCGCAAAATAGCCAAGCTGATTGGGGTGTTGCATCATTACGCAAAACGTTGCCTATTCCTGATGGCGGGATTTTATGGTCACCGCGAGGATATGCTGTCCCTTCGACTTCAACTGTGACAGCAAAACGGCAAATAGCTTCGTTGCAGAAACTTGTGGGTATGCTACTTAAAACCCTCTATTTGTTGAATTATCCAGTTACAAAAGAGAGGTTTCGTTCTTTATTCATTTCTGGCGAAACAGCCATTGCCGATGGTGAAATATCCCGTATGACTGCGTGGACTCAGTCTTTGTTAGCTACGTTTCCAATGGATGAATGGCGTAGTATGCGCGCCGCCAATCATACTATTTTAGTCGCAGGGTTGCGCCAAATACCGTGGGTACAAATTCTAGAACCAAAAAATGCTCAAGAGAGTTGTCCTTTCTCTGGTATTTTGTTGTTTGATACACCTGAGCGACGTGATTTTGTTTATCAACAATTGCTCATCGCGCGCATCTATCCAGCGATTTTGTGGCCGCTGACCCCATCTACACCATATAGCCGGCCCGAAGACGTGAATTTCAGTCACCGGATGTTATCTATGCATTGTGACATGCGGTATACTGCCACAGACATGCAAAAAATCGCTGATTTCATCCGAGCATTTGGAGAGGCGTACTATATAAAATGAGTTCATTGAGCATTTTTAGATTGAATCAAGCCGACGAATGGCTATCAATAGTTAAAAAATCCTGGAATCATGATTTCTACCATCTTCCAGCTTATCATGCGCTAGCCGAGTCGCGAGGGGAAGGACAAGCCTGTTTAGTCGTATATCAAGAAGCTATTGACTACATCGCACTACCACTCTTGTTGCGTTCTATTGCACTAACACCTGGTTTGAGTGAATGCGGGGATGGGTGGTGGGACGCAACCTCCGTTTATGGCTATGCCGGCCCACTTGTTTCACGCCCTGATCTACCAACACTGTTCATCCAACGTTTTCAGAATAGCTTTGCTGAATGGTGCAACCAGCAACGAATAATTGGCATTTTTTCACGCCTTCATCCTTTACTGCCGCAAGCTACTATACTAACCGGATTAGGTGAAATTGTCTATTGTGGGCAAACGATCTCTATAGATTTACAACGCCCACCTGCCGTACAACTCGCTACCTATCGAAAAAGCCATCGCTACGAAATTAACCGTATGCGTCGTAAGGCTATGATATGTGAAGTGAGTACCAGCCCAGAAGACTGGGATACATTTATTGCAATTTACACGGAGACTATGCACCGCGTTAAAGCGGAAGGCGGATACTTCTTCGAGAAGGCTTACTTTGAGGGCTTACGGCAATGGTTACCAGATATTTTTCATCTGTTTTTATGCCGCCAAGATGGCCAAGTACTTTGCGGAGGGTTATTCACACTGTGTAATAGTGTGGTGCAATATCACCTGAGTGGTGTGCGAGAGGCATTCATATCACTATCGCCGACCAAGCTGATGCTTGATGAAGTGCGTCTTTGGGCCAATGTTCAAGGCGCGCGAATTTTCCATCTTGGTGGCGGCGTGGGATCAAAGGAAGACTCATTATTTTTATTCAAGTCTGGTTTTTCAGATTGCCGCCACGATTTTCTACTCTGGCGCTGGATATGCAATCCTGAAGTGTATTCCCGACTTGTAGCTGCCCGTCAAAAGTGGTATGAACAGCAGGGAAGTGGTAGTATTTCAGAGACCTATTTTCCAGCCTATCGTTCATAGTGTTGTTGCGTAGTCGGTCGGCGTGGCCATCGGCGCGTGGGCTATGATCGGCGCGAGCGCCGTCGTCATCGAAGACATCCAGCCGGGCGCAACCGCCATCGGCGTCCCGGCAAAAGTGATCCGGTGAGTCAGGTACACGGAGTTCACGGATGTTACGGATTCTAAAAAGGAATCCGTGTTTTCCGCGTTCACCCGTGTACCGGACGAACTCCAACCCCCTGCTCTGGACAGTCCAGGCCAAGGTGTTATACTGGTAAGCGCCAGACTACAAAAGTCTCGCGAGGCGCCTGGCTGCACAGAGGCTTACATTGAACACGTGATTTGCGCGCCCCAATACGTGCTGAGACTTTTGTAGTCTTCACTGCGCCTGGCTGCACAGAGGCTTACATTGAACACGTGATTTGCGCGCTCCAATACGTGCTGAGACTTTTGTAGTCTTCACTGCGAGTCGCATTAAGGAGATACGCGATGAATACAAGCAGTTTACCGGCTCGCCCCGCGCATCTGTCGCCCTACGCCGAGGCTTGTTTGCAAGCGTTGGCCCGGCAGGGATGGGGAGACAAGCTCTCGTTGGGAGGCGGCGTGGGCTTGCTACATTACCTGGATTATCGCCCTACACACGATGTGGATGCCTGGTGGGACCAGGATACCACGCCGCAAATGCAGCAGGCCATCCTCGAAGTGATTGAAGACGCCTTGCGTCCCTGGGGTGAGGTCGCCACGCGAACCTGGGGTGAGGTCGTCAGTATCGAATTGTCGCAGGACGGAGCAAAGGTCTTTAGCTTCCAGATCGCGCGGCGTTCGGCGCAGTTGGAACCCTCACGCAGCGCGTCCTGGGTCGCCGTCAAGCTGGATAGCCTATCGGACCTGGTAGCGAGCAAGATGGTGGCCCTGGTTGAGCGCGGCGCGCCCCGCGACTTTCTGGACATTCACGCCGTCTGCCAGGCAGGCCTGTATACGCCTGTCGAGTGTTGGCAACGCTGGGCCGCCCGCCAGCGTTTGAGTGGAAGCGATACGGACGAGCAGCGCGCTCGGCTGGCCGTCGAAACACACCTAAAGCGCATCGAGTTGCAACGTCCGCTGGCAGAGATTGCAGAGCCTGAACAAAGAGCGACCGCGGCTCACGTGCGCGCCTGGTTCAAGGAGGTCTTCCTCAATGCCCTCCCGCTCTGAGTCGCCCCCTGCCTGGCTAGATGGCGCGCTTTATCCCGACGAGCGCGCCCCTGCGCAACTCGATACCTTGAGCACGCGCGTGGATTTTCTGGCGCGGTTATGCGCCGCCTGGGATTTCGGCATCTTGCCCGCCGCTGAAACCATCGCGGAGATCCGCCGTCCGCACTGGCGAGAAGCCGTGGAAGCCTGCCAACTGCTCACCTCGCCGGCTTATCACCTGTTGCGCGATTGGCACGGATTGCCAGCTGCGCCCTACTTGGGGCGACAACTTGCGTATATTCGGGACGATCCGAATCTAGCACATATCTGAATTTCTGGACAGTTCAAGGCAAACCGTTATACTCACCGTATGAGAAAGAACTAACGTTTATGACCCAAATCTCTATGTCCTTCCCCGACATCAACGATGACGACATCCATGCCGTCACCGCCGTGCTGCGGTCCGGGCAGCTCGCCCTCGGCCCGCAGGCTGTGGAATTCGAGCGCCTGATTGCGGAGTACGTCGGCGTCAAACACGCGCTAACCGTCAGCTCCGGGACGGCGGCGCTGCACCTGCTGGTGCGCGCCCTGGGCCTGGGCGCTGACCAAGGCGCGGAATGTGCGCCCGAAGCCCTCGTCCCATCGTTCACCTTCGCGGCCAGCGTCAACGCCTTGCTCTACGAGGGCGTCACGCCGGTCTTCGTCGATGTGGAGCCGGAGACCTACAACCTCGATCCCGCCGACCTGGCCCGCAAGGTCACACCGCGCACCAAAGCGATTATGGCCGTGGACGTCTTCGGGCATCCGGCGGACTGGGACGCGATCCAGGCCGTGGCTCAGACCCACAACCTGCGCGTGATCGACGACTCGTGCGAGGCGCTGGGAGCCATATACAAGGGGCGCAAACTTGGCAGTTTCGGCGACGCGGCGGCCTTCGCCTTCTACCCCAACAAGCAGATGACGGTGGGCGAGGGCGGCATGATCGTCACCGACGATGACGAGATCGCCCGCCTGTGCCGCAGCCTGCGCAACCAGGGCCGCCCGGAGATGGGCGCGTGGCTCGAGCACGAACGCCTGGGCTACAACTACCGCATGGACGAGCTGTCGGCGGCGCTGGGCGTGAGCCAGTTCAAGCGGCTGGAAACCTTCCTGGCAAAGCGCGCGCGGGTGGCGCAGATGTACACGGAGCGGTTGGCGGCGCTGGATTGGGTGCGCCCGCCCCAGGTGCAGCCCCACGTGCGCATGAGCTGGTTCGTCTACGTCATCACACTGGCCGAGGGGCTGGATAGGGACGCCGTCATCCGCAAGCTGGCGGAGCAGGGCATCCCTGCGCGTGGCTACTTCGCCCCCATCCACACGCAACCCTACATTCGCGAGCGCTTCGGCGACCTGGCAGGCACGCTCCCCGTCACCGAAGCCATCGCCCCCCGCACCCTGGCCTTGCCGTTCCACAACAACCTGAGCGAGCAACAGGTCGATGCCGTCGTCGATGCACTAAAACGTTGCGCCGTGGATAAGGTTACATAAGGTAAAAGCCGAGTGTCGAAAGGTTCACAAGATTGTCCCGCTTGAGCCGTATTCTCCATTTCCAGACTTATGATACAATGAAAACAAACCAGCACATAAACACAGAAGTTTGCAATGAGTACAGTTCAAGTCTCTTTACCCAGTCAGGAATGGCATGAGTTGGTTGGGTTAAGCCAACAAGAACAAGTATCTCCGGTCTATATGTTGAAACAGGCTGTCCGTCATTTCCTGGATGAGAAGAAACGTTTGTCACGCGCGCGTCAGGGATTGCAAAAAGCTTTGGCGTTTGGGCGGATCGAGATGATCTGAAAGAGGAAAGCACGACTATCGTCAACGCGATGCGGCGCGAATGGGATGAACGTGAACAACGACTCGGATTGTCCTAGGTGTGTAGGAGGTGATTGAAATGGAAGAGATAGCGGTATTGGAAAGCGAGATCGCGGCGCCGCCAATTTCGGCGCAGGCCGAAGTGCGGTACCGGATGGAAGTCACTTTCCGTTGCACGATTACACCTTTTGTGGCGCGTCAGAACGCGAACGTTTACCTGTTGATGAATGTAGGCAATATGTTTTCGGCAGGCGATCCCATTTTGTTCCTCGGCGAACCGCCGTACTGGAAAGTTCCTGTGTTTTGCGCCTTTCCGGAGTTCAAGCATCGTGAGAAGATCGGTGAATTGGCCGTAGATATAGATAGCGGGGCCGTTTTATTGGAACAGTCTTGTCCTTCTTCGCCAGAGGAGATGGAGCGTTATGCCGAAATCGCCTATCATTCACTTGCAACATCATCAACAAGAGCATAGCGCCAGTTGCCTGGCGGCCTGCGTAGTGATGATTTTGTCATCTTGGCAGGTAAAGATTACTGAAGCAGAGGTGCGCCGCATCATCAAGGCGAAGCAGTTTGAGACGAACAGTTGTACTCACCGACGCTTAAACGCCTCTTCGACCTGCTGGTGACAATCCCGACCTTGCTCATGCTCGCACCGTTTTTGCCAGTACTCGCGCGCTTGGTGCGCCTCAGCTTGACCAGAGCCATGCGTTAGTTAGACGCCCATTCGGGGATTGAGCGCCCCCCCTTAATCCCCCCCGAGGGGGGGGAGATGCACACCCGGCATGCGGTCTTCCTCGCTCTGGGGGAAACGCACGGTCTTCCTCGCTCTGGGGGGAATGAAAAGGGGGGAGCATTTCAACCCAGCACTTCTTGTAACATTGTAATGCGATGCTGCACATCAACCTGGAAAACGACCACGGCGCGCGCTACCTCGTGCTGCGCGTCCGGCGCGGCGGCTGTCTCGTGCTGGCGGCGCTGCTGTGCGCGGGCGCGCTCGCGCTGGCCCTCTTAACGCTGCGGATCGACCGCTTCTTGACCGTGGACGAGCCGCTCGCGCCCGCCGACGCCATCGTCGTCCTGGCCTCCGACCCCAAGCGCATCCAACACGCCGTAAACCTCTACGCGCAGGGCTACGCGCCCGTGGTGGTCTTCACCGACGCCACGTACAAGGACGCGGGCCTGGCGTGCTCCTCCGCGCTGCTGGATGTGCCCGCCGCGCAGGCGTTGGGCTTGCCCGCCGGCGCGGTCGTCATCACAGGTGACAAAGTCACCAGCACGTATGATGAGGCCGCCGCCGTGCGCGCGGTGGTCGCGGAGCGCGGCTGGCAGCAGCTCATCGTCGTCACCGACCCATTCCACACCCGCCGGGCCGCCGCCACCTTCCGCGCCCTCATCCCCGATGTGGCGGTCGCCGCCAGTGCCACCCCCGACGGCGAGTACGACCCCCAACAGTGGTGGCGCAGCGAAGAGGGCGTGATGGCGGCGATCACCGAGGTGGGCAAGCTGGCCTTTTATTGGGTCGCGTATGGCATTGTGCCCTAAGCGGCTGCCCCCCCATAGGCGGGAGATGCTGGCCCAACCTCTCCCATAGGACTATCGCATTTGGAAAACCTTGCCCTGTCGCACTGCTTGTTGTGCCGCCGAAATGGTTTTTTAGGGGGGTATTTTTGTGGCGGGGCAAAGCCCCGCCACAAAAATACCCCCTTGCTCCCGGCCTTTAGGCCAAATGCAATCCCCCTAAAGGATTGCGCCTTCGGGCGTGTGTGATACAATGTAAATTAGATTGTTGGAACGCAAAAGAGGGGTATGGAACTACGACATTACGCAAGCATCGTCTTAAAGTGGTGGTGGCTGATCCTGTTGACGACCTTCCTGGGCGTCGGAGGGGCCTATTACACCGGCCGCAACGCCCTGCCCATTTACCGGGCCTCAACGACGCTGGCCATCGACCGCGGCGGCGACCCCCGCGAGGACGTCTATTACGCCATCCGCAGCAACGAAGCCCTCGCCAGCACCTACCTGGTGCAGATCAAAGCGCCCGTGATTCTGGAAGAGGTGCGCGCGCGCCTGGGGCTGGAGATGAGCGCGAACGCCATCAAGGGCATGCTCACCGTCTCGCAGGTCGAGGAGACGCAGCTCATCAGCATCGCCGCCCAGGGCAACGATCCGGCGCTGGTGAAGGCGCTGGTGGAGACGACGGGGCAGGTGTTTATCGAGCACCAAACCGAAGAACAGGAGGCGCGTTACCAATCCCAGGTCGATGCGCTGACGGCGCAGGCAGAGGCAATGGAGCAGTCGCTCGAGGAGACGCAGAAGGCCATCGCGGCGCTGGGCAATCCGTCGGATTTGCCGGACTATGCCCGGCTGGAACTGGCGCAGTTGGAAACGCAGCGCGCCAACCAGCAAACGCGGCTGTCGATTCTACTGCAGAGCGTGCAGGAGCTGCGGCTGGCGATGGCGCGTTACACCACGCGCATTTCGGTGTTCGAACCGGCGGAACTGCCCGTCGCGCCCATCGGCCCGCAGAAGCTGCGCAATATAATGCTGGCGGCGGCCGTCGGCCTGATGATCGGCGTCGGCGCGGCCTTCCTCATCGAGTACCTCGACGACACGGTGCGCACGCCGGACGATGTCAAGCGCGTGCTGCCGCTCAGTGTGTTGGGCATCGTGCCTTATCTGGGGAAAAATGGCGCGCAGACCGAAGTGATCGTGGCCCAACATCCCCTGCGCCCGGCGGCGGAGGCGTTTCGCAACCTGCGCACCAGCATCCAGTTCACCAACCTCGACGAGCCGCCGCGCACGCTGCTGGTAACCAGCCCGCAGCCCACCGACGGCAAGTCGTTCACGGCGGCCAATCTCGCGGCGGTCATCGCGCAGGGGGGCAAGTCGGTGATCCTGGTCGACGCGGACCTGCGCCATCCCACCCTACACAAAACATTCGGCCTGCCCATCGAGCCGGGCCTCACCGAGGCGCTGCTGGCGATCGAAGACCGTGCCCGCGCCGTACGGCAAACCGATATAGAGTCCCTGCGCGTGGTCTGCGTCGGTTCACGCGCGCCGGATTCGACGGAGCTGTTGGCCTCGCAGACGTTCAAACGCTTTATCGCCGAGCTGCGCGAGCAGGCCGACGTGGTGGTGCTCGATAGCCCGCCGGTGCTGGCCGTCTCCGACGCGGCGGTGCTCTCCACGTTGGTGGACGGCGTGATTTTGGTGATGGATGCCGGCAAAACCCGCATTCCGGCCGCCGTGCAGGCCGCCGAGCGCATCGCCAGCGTGGGCGGCGCAATCCTGGGCGTGGTACTCAACCGCGTGAAGGCCCGCAGCGGCGGTTATTACTATTACTACTATTACCACGATTATACGGAGCATGGGCCGCGAGGCCCCTTCGACTGGCTGACCAGGCGCAAGCACAGGCGGCATCGAAAACAAGCGGATAGCTCTCAGCGATCAGCTATCAGCCCTCAGCCAGAGCTGAAAGCTGAAGGCTGACCGCTACAAGGAGCAGTTACTGTGAAATCATATAAAGTGCTTATCGTGTTTGGATTCGCCATCCTGTTGTTATCCGCCTGCCAGCAGCCGGCGGTGAACCCTGTGCCGACCTTTATCCCACCGACGACTGTGCCCACCGCCAGCCCACGGGCGGCTTCAACGCTGACGACCACCGTCGTCTCCGGCGACATCGTCGACGCGCTCGAAACGCGCGGGCGGATCGAGGCCCGGCGCGAATCCAATCTCGTCTTTCCCCTCGGCGGCACGCTGAAGGGACTGCACGTCGCCCCCGGCGACCAGGTGACGGAGGGCCAGCTTCTGGCCGAATTGGGCGCGGCGTCGATTGAGAGCACGCTGCTCGAGCGCCGTTACGCCCTCGACCTGGCCGAACTCCGGCTGAGACAGACCGAGCTGATCTCCGATACGCGGATCACCGAGGTCAACACGGCCATCGCCATCGCCAATGCCGCCTACAGCCAGGTGCTGCTGCAAGGGGAACATAACATCGTCAACGCCCAGTTGAGCGCGGAGCGCTGCCGGCGCACGGCCAAGGACGATCTGGATTACCGGCAGTGCGATCTCTACGTCCCCCAGGCGGAAGCCCGTGCGGAGGCCGCCAGCGCCGTGTCACTGGCGCAGTTGAATGCGGCCAGGTACGCGTGGGGATCGACCCAGGCACAGCAGGAGCTGCAATATGCGATCACCCAGATCGAATACACCCAGGCCGAGATGCTCTATCTACAGGCGTCGCAGCAGATGACCGACACGCAATTGACCGCGCCGTTTTCCGGCGTGCTGCTGTCGGTCGAAAAACAGGTCGGCGAAACCATCGCCGCCTACGAACCGGTCGGCGTGCTGGCGGATCCGACCCAACTGTGGGCCGTCGCCACCGTCTTCGAGCAAGATGCCAGCCGCATCGCCATTGGGCAGCGCGTCGAGCTGGTGCTGGATGCCTATCTGGATCGCACGTACACGGGGGCGATTTTGCAGATCGCCAGCCAGGCCGTGTTGTGGCAGGGGAAATGGGCCTACGAGGTCACCATCCTCTTCGACGAGGCGCAGGATATCCCCGCCACCATGCGCATGGGCGCCGATATTCGCATTATCGTGCGTGCCAGGGAGAACGTGCTGCTCATTCCCACGCAGGCCATTCTGCTGAGCGGGGGGATACAATACGTGGAAGTCCTGCACGAGAACGGCGCCGTGCAACAAGTCGAGATTCAAACGGGCATCGCCACCGGCAGTGAAACCGAAGTCATCTCCGGACTCGAGGCCGGTGACGTTATCCGCATCCCATAAATGACACCCCATGAACCGTGACCGGCTCCGTTTGATCGTGCACTGCGTCATCCTGGCCGGGATCGTTTGGCTGGTCCTCTGGCCGCTGCACCCCATTGCCGTTTCGTGGGGCTACACCATCGCCGGGAGCCGGGTGTTACGGCGCTTACAGCGCGCGCCCGCCCTCCCGGCAGAAACGCGCTACGCGCAGGCGGCGCAGGCCGGGCAGTTGTTCCAAACCGCGCTGGCGTGGGATCCCCTCAACCACTGCGCCTACACCCACCTGGCCGCCGTCTATATGGTGTGGGACGATGTGCCGTCCGCCAACCGCGCCCTGGCGCGTGCGGCCCTGCTGTCGCCGCGTGGCAGGGATACCGCCCCATGAACCCACAAAACGCAGGGGCTACCGAATCGTCAGTCTCTTCACCGCGGAGGCCGCTGAGGGCGCAGAGAGAAAATGAAACACTCGGCGATCCCGGCGGTAAAACCACTCCCGCAACGACCGAGAACAAGGGGGCAACGCGAAAACGCCCGCGCGCGTTCTGGCGCTGGTTTCTTATCCTCGACCTGGCGTTGCTGCTGACCGGCGGCGGGGTGAAAGCCGCCCGCGCGTGGCGGTGGCAGCGCGTGCTGCAAAACGACGTGGCGGCGCTGCGCACATTCCTCCAGGATGATCCTGGTGACACGCCAGCAACGCTCGCCGAGTCACTGACCTTCCTCCACAATGACCTGCGCGGCTTTCAGGCCGAATTCGCCTTTTGGCTCAAGATCGCGCCGCATCTCCGCTGGCTGCCGCGCTATGGCGCGGACCTCGCGGCAGCGCCGATGCTGCTGGCCGCGGCCCTCGAGCTAAGCGAAACCGGCGCGCGGGTGGCAGAGGCCCTGGAACCGCTGCTCGTGCCGCCGGATCAGGCTCAGCCGCCCACCCTGGAAAGCGCTCTGCGCCTGCTGCGTGAAGCGCAGCCGCACTTGAGCGACATGGCGCAGACGTTGGAACGCGTGCAAGCCATGCGGGCCGCCGTGCCGGCGGTCCTTTCCCCGCGCGCCGCCAGGTTGGTGGCCGAACTGGATTACGCCCTGCCGCTGCTGCAGCGGGGCGTGCAGGGCGCTTTGCTGCTGCCGGCGCTGCTCGGCGACGACGAGCTGCGCACCTACCTGCTGTTGGTGCAAAACGAGGACGAGCTGCGCCCGGCCGGCGGCTTTTTGACCGGCGTGGCGCGGGTCGCGGTGCGCGAAGGGCGCATCGAACACCTGTATTTCGAGAACAGCGCCGAGGTGACCGATTTCAAGCGCCCTTACCCGGAGCCACCCGCGCCGCTGGAGGACATTATGGGCCTGGACTTGTGGGTCTTCCACGACAGCAACTGGAGCCCCGACTTCCCCACGTCAGCGTGGCAAGCCGTCGCCTTCTACCAGCAGCGCTACGAGATGCCGGTCGATGCCGTCCTGGCGGTCGACCAGGAGGCCTTCCGGCGTATCGTGCAAGTCCTGCAGCCCCTCGACCTGCCGAGTTACCCCGAACCGGTCACAGGGAGCAATATCCTGGCCGCCCTGCGGCAGTCCCGGGATATGCCGCTGGAGGACGATCCCCAGGCGGCCTGGGAACGGCGGCACAAAGCGTTTTTGGAAGACCTGCTCACGGCCAGTATCGACAAGGTGCAGAACCGGCCCGAAACCGTGGACTTTGTCCGGCTGGGCATGGCGGTGATGGGGGCGTTCGAAGAGCGCCACATGTTCGCTTACGCGTTGAGGGACAACGACCTGGCCACGCTGCTGCACGAATCCCGCTGGGATGGCGCGCTTTCCAGGAGTGAGGGCGACTACCTGATGGTGGTCGACGCCAACCTGGGTTATAGCAAGGTCAATCCGTACATCACAGGCAGCCTGGGGTACGCCGTGGACCTGCGCGACCCGCAGCAGCCCCAGGCCAACCTGACCCTGAGCTACCAGCACAACGGCCCGCGCACAAACGAACCCTGTTATCACTATCACAAACCGCCGATGCTGACCTACGAGCAATTGATGCAGCAGTGCTATTGGGATTACGTGCGCGTCTACGTCCCGCAGGGCGCTCGCCCGCTGCGCGCCACGCCCAATCCCATCCCCGCAGGGCTGCTGGTCACCGGCATCGGGCGCTCCGGCGAGGCGGAAATTCTGGCGCCGGAGGCCGGCAAGAGCGTCTTCGCCACGTTCTTTGTGCTGCCGCCAGGGCAGCGTGCCGAAACCCGCATGCTCTACCAGCTCCCGGCGGACGTGGTCCAACAGACGGACGACGCGCTGCTGTATCGCCTCTACATCCAAAAACAGGGCGGCAAGCTTAGCGTGCCGGTGCAGCTCTCCCTGTACCTGCCGGCCGGCTCCACCGTCATCCGCAGCAGCGTCCCCTACGCCAGAGCGGCAGACAACCCCGGCCATATTCTCTATCAACTGAACCTGCAAACCGACTTTCAGTTGAGCGTTGAGATAGAAAAATGAGGAGATGAACTATGAGCATCGGTGCATTCACAGACAAAAAACAACAACCGACTGAAGAAGCGGTTCTCGGCATGATCGGCCCGAAGCTGCCGCTCTGGAAGGAACTCATACAGTTCATCCGAGAGAACTATCCGGCTGATGAGGACTTCAAATTCCTATACGGCAAAAAGTACGGGTGGGCGCTGCGGTTTCGCATCTGTGGGCAACTACTCACATCGCTCTATCCCATCGCGGGTGGATTTACGGCTCAGGTCAACCTCAGTCCAGAAGCGGTCGAGCAGGCGCTGGCTATGCAGCCCGGCAAAAACGTGCAGGACGCCATCGCCAGGGCCAATCCCTATCCAGAGGGGCGATGGCTGTTCATCCCAGTCGAGTCGGCGGCTGACGTTCACGACGTCAAGCGACTGCTGGCCTTGCGGGTCGAGACGAAGCGGCTGCAAAGGGGATAAACGTCGTTGGGTTGCGCGATTTGTGCGTCAGCTATCACCAGTCACCAGTTGTAAATTTCGCGTTTTACTGTATTCTAGTATGGATGTAAGCAAAATGTCTGCACAAAATCATACTATACGCTCTGTCCCACAGGAGGCCCTGCAATGGACATTATGAGAAAACCGCTGGTAACCCACATCTACACCGCCGATCCTTCCGCGCGCGTTTTTGAAGGCCGGGTGTATATCTACACCTCGCACGATTTGGATCACGACAATGCGCTCGACGAGACCGGCGGTCAATACGACATGGTCGACTTCCACGTCTTCTCGATGGCGGATATGCAGTCATTGCCGGTGGATCACGGAGAGATTCTGCACCTCGATGATGTCCCCTGGGCCACAAAGCAGATGTGGGCGCCCGATGCCATCTGCAAAAACGGCACGTACTACTTCTACTTCCCGGCAAAGGATCACGAAGGGGTCTTCCGCATTGGCGTGGCCAGCGGCCCCACGCCGACCGGACCGTTTACGGCCCAGCCGGCGTTCATTCCCGGCGGCTGCAGCATCGACCCTTGCCCGCTGATCGACGATGATGGGCAGGCCTATCTATACTTTGGCGGATTGTGGGGCGGGCAGCTCCAACGATGGCAAACGGGAACGTTCGATCCCACCGTTGCGCCGGAGCCAGAAGGCGACGTGCCCGCGCTGGGTCCACGCGTGGCGAAACTGTCGGCGGATATGCTCACCTTCGATGGCCCCGCCGTCGAGGTTTCCATCGTCGATGAAGACGGCCACCCGCTGATGGCCGACGATCACGACCGGCGCTATTTCGAGGGCGTGTGGGTGCACAAGTACAACGGCACGTACTACCTCTCCTATTCAACCGGCGACACGCACTTTATCGTCTACGCCACCAGCGACAGCCCGACCGGGCCTTTCGTCTATCGCGGGCGACTGCTGAATCCGGTAATCGGCTGGACGACGCAGCATTCCATCGTCGAGTTCCGGGGGCGGTGGTACATGTTCTATCACGACGCTTCGCTCTCCGGGGGGATCGACAACAAGCGCTGCATCAAAGTCACGGAGATCACCTACAACGCGGATGGCAGCATCCCGTTGCGCAATCCCTGAAGGGGCGCGAGGGGAAAGTCAATTAGGGGGCGGGCAGGGTAAACCAGAACAGGCTGCCGTAGCCGACTTCGCTGTCGACGCCGATTGTGCCGTTGAGCTTCTCCACAATGCGGCGGACGATGGACAGGCCCAACCCGTGACCTTCTACCCGCACTTGATGCAAGCGCGTAAACGGGGCGAACAAACGATCCTGTTCCTCAGGGCACAACCCGCGGCCATAGTCACGGACCCAAAAACGGACTTCGCCATCGTGCAGCGTGTCGTACCCCAACTCGACAGACGGCGGGAGGCCCTCATCGGCGCGCCCACCGTATTTCATCGCATTGCTGATGTAGTTCGTCCACACTTCCTCGACCCATGGCCCGTACCCGACAGCCACCGGCCATACCTTCGGCATCTCGATCTCAACGCGAGCATCCGCCTGCAGTTGCGCTAACCGCGTCAGAGATTCCGTAACGATTGCCGCCATGTCCAGCGGGGCCGTTTCCACTTCCTCCACCTTGCGCACGCTCGCCAGAAGCAACAATTCCTGGATGATGCTCGTCATCTTGCGACCCGTCGCCGTGATGCGCTTCAGATTTTCCAGCACCTTTTCCGGCGGCAGGCGATGCATGCGCGATTCGAGCAGCGTGCTAAAGCCGATCAAAGCCGCCAGAGGGTTCTTCAAATCGTGCGCCACCGTGTGCGCGAAAGCGTCCAGTTCCGCGTTGCTGGCTTCCAGTTCGAGCGTGTATTGGCGCAGCGCCTCTTCGACGCGGCGCCGCTCCGCCAGCTCCTGCTGTACCGAGGTGTACAGCCGCGCATTCTCGATGGCGACGCCCAGTTGCGCCGCGATGGTCTGCGCCAGGGCAATCTCCGAGGACGTGAAATGATACCGAAGACCGAGCGCGTCCAGTCCAAGCGTGCCGACGACGCGCCCCTTGATCACGATGGGAATGATAAGAATCGAGACTACCCCCAACGCCGCCATCTCGTTCCAGACCGGTCGCATCAGGGGATCGTGCTGCGCATCATCGATCGCCAGGGGGCGCAAGGTTTCGATCACTTTCTGGGTGGCCAGGTTATCGGCCAAGCGCAAATGCATCCCCACCGCGCCCTGATCGGGATACTCGGCGATGACCTCCGCATACTGCCGGTCATCATCGAAAAACGCCAAGCCACTGTGGTTGCTGGTAGGAAAGTACTCGACCAGTTTACGGCACGCCGTCGTCAGCACTGTGTTCAGGTCCAGCGTCGAGGTCACATCCAGCGCAATCTCATACAGCAGCGCCAAGCGCCGCGAGCGCTCCTGGGCCTGGGTGTACAACTGCGCATTGTGCACGGCAATCGCAATCTGCCCGGCGAAGGCGAACACGGCCTCGGCGTCGGCTGCGGTATAGGCAACCGTGTCACGCCGTCCCACAGAGAGGGTGCCGATGGGACGATCTTGCAGCAGCAATGGAGCGCTGATAAAAGAGCGTGCGGTTTGCATCGCCGTAGTGAAATTCCAACGCGGGTCTAGCGTCGCATCCGGGATCAACAGAGGGCGTTTAGTGTGCAGCATCTCCGTGATCATCACGTTGTGGTCGAACGGCAAGGTAAAGGACGCCATGGCCTGCTCGTCGTTATCGTGGCCCGCCGCCAATGTGAATTGACCGTCCTGCAGCAACAAGACCGTCACCCGGTCATAGGGGATCACGGTTTTCAGTTGGTCCAGGATAAGCGCCAAAAGCTGATCCAGGTCGAGCGTGCTGCTGATGATTTGCGCGACCTGGCGCAATGCGTCCGACAGACGTCTTTGCGCCCGTTCACGCGCGTAGTTCGCGGAGAGCGCTTCGTATTCGGCCTGCAAGCTTTCCAGTGCGGCGACACGGGCTTGCAAATTGGCCCAATCCGACTGCGTTAGTGGATGTTCTTCAGCAGCAGCGTCCATGACAGTGTTCTATACCTCTCACAAAGACAATCACCGATAAGGCCGGTGTCTTAACCCGCCTTATCGGCGTTATCGTTATGCCTTGCGACCGAGGAGCCTGCCCAACACGCCGGCGACGACGCCCAGCACGATGCCAAAAACGACGGCGGCGCGCATATCGAAGATGACCTTGGTGTTTTCGCCGCTGATCTGGTTAGCGCCCACAAACAGCGCCACAGCATCCGTCATCTTGACGTTTTCGGCCACGACGACCGCCGCGCCGCCATCGGTGACGGTTATGTTATCGCCCATTGCCAGGGCGATGCCGCCATCTTTGACATCGATGAACTTGCCCTCGGCACGCGCGATGCCCCCCTGATTGACGGTGACCGTCTCGGCCCTGACGTTCTGCGCGCCGCCCTGTTCAATCGTCACCGTCTCGGCCACCACGTCGCTGAGCATTTCGGGGCAGCAGGGTGCATCTTCCGCCGCCTCACATTCCATGCCGGTCTCATCGACCTCTGGCAAATCGTTCTTCAATTTTTCGTTCATGGCTCCTCCTTTAAGAATGGTTAAAAGTTACACGTTGCCGGTTGAAAACGCGTTGACCGGCTTTCACTATAGTAACGCTTGGAACTACCTAAGTATAGCACAAGACAGGGCTTTGAGTAGACGGAGACAGGGCAAATTTCCGCATCCACCGTATGGCGTTACGTCATACGAGAACAAGTCATTCGTCACTAGGTTTCACCCCTGAAATCGCTATGATAGGGGTGAATGAGGTTGGGGCTGGTTTGCCAACAAAGTTGGTCGGCCAACCTAGATGGGTTAAATAAATCCATCGCACCTCTCCTCCTTTCCTTGGCTGGTGGCCCCCCGGACTCCCCCTCGCCGGGGGGCCAAGCCGTTAACAGGCAATGGATTGGACCAATTTTAGTGGATTACACCCTCCCCCCTTTTCCCGTCTACTGTCTACTGCTCAAATTGTATCGCGCCTTGCCTATGGTATAATGGGAGCAATCATTAACCAGGAGACTTGGATGGCAAAAGGCTTCCTACAACGAATATTGGGAGATCCCAATCAACGCACCATTACGCGCATGCAAAAGACAGTGCAAAGGATCAACGCACTGGAACCGGTATTCCGACAAATGTCCCCCACGGAACTCCAGGCGCAAACCGCCATCTTCAAAGAGCGCCTGCAAACCGGAAAAACTCTCGACGACATCCTACCGGAGGCTTTCGCCGCTATCCGTGAAGCCAGCCTCCGCACGATCGGCCTGCGCCATTACGACGTGCAGATGATCGGGGGCATGATTCTCCACGAGGGCCAGGTGGCCGAGATGCGCACCGGCGAGGGGAAAACGCTGGTCGCCACGCTGCCGCTGTATCTCAACGCGCTGCAGGGGCTGGGCGTTCACCTGGTGACGCCCAACGATTATCTGGCAAAGGTCGGCGTCCAATGGATGGGGCCGGTCTACCACGCGCTCGGCGTAGAGGCAAGCGTGATCCAATCCGGCGCGGGGCGGCCCGACGAGGCTTCCTTCCGCTACGATCCCGAATACAGCTCCGCCGACGACCGCTACCAGCACTTGCGTCCCGTCACACGCCGCGAAGCCTATCGCAGCGACATCACCTATGGCACGAACAATGAGTTCGGCTTTGACTACCTGCGCGACAACATGGTCATCGATCTGAACCAATGCACACAGCGCCAGCTCCATTTCGCCATCGTGGATGAGGTCGACAGCATCCTGATCGACGAGGCACGCACGCCGCTCATTATCTCCGGGCCGGCGGAAGAGTCCTCCGAACTGTACCAGCGCTTTGCGGGCCTCGTGCCCCGCCTGCGCCGCGATGAGGATTACGAGGTCGATGAGCGCAACCAGACCGCCATCCTGACCGAAGAGGGGACCGCCAAGATCGAGCGGATGCTCAACATCTCCGAAGAGGAAAACATTTACGATCCCCAACACGCGCACATGCTCGCCTATCTCGATAACGCGCTGCGCGCCAAGGAGTTCTACGAGCGCGATAAGGAATACGTCGTGCGCGACGGTGAGATTATCATCGTGGATGAGTTCACGGGGCGCATGATGTTCGGACGGCGCTACTCCGAAGGGCTGCACCAGGCCATCGAGGCCAAAGAGCACGTGGAGGTGCGCCGCGAGTCGCTCACTTACGCGACGATCACGTTCCAGAACTTTTTCCGCATGTACGGCAAGCTCGCCGGGATGACCGGTACGGCGGAGACGGAAGCCGAGGAACTGCGCAAGATTTACGGGCTGGAAGTGACCATTCTGCCCACCAACGTGGAATACCAGGCGCAATTCGGCGATCTGACCGAGCACACCGTGCCGCCGGAACAATCGGAGGTGGCCTTTGCCGGCGTGTTACCCGAACATCACAACTACAAAGTCACCGTGTTCGACGGGCCGGACAATGCGCCAGATGGCGCGCCACGTGGCGCGCCATCTGGCGTGCGTTATTACCGCCGTCTGGATATGCCCGATCAGATTTACAAAACCGAGATGGCGAAATTCAAGGCCGTGATCGACGAGATCGCCGCCGCGCACGAAGCGGAGCGGCCCGTGCTGGTGGGCACCACCGCCATCGAGACGTCCGAGCGACTGGCCAAGATGCTCAAGGCGCGTGGCATCCGGCACAGCGTGCTCAATGCCAAGTATCACGAGCAGGAGGCCGTGATTATCGCGCAGGCCGGACAGCCGGGTAGCGTGACCATCGCGACCAACATGGCCGGGCGCGGCGTGGACATCCTCTTGGGCGGCAATCCCGAAGGCATGGCACGCGACGACCTGCGCCGCGAGCAGATCGACCTGACCCAAATCGGCTCACAGGATTGGGAAGACGCGTTCAAAATGGCGCGCGACGGCCAGGACCCCACGACCCGCTATCCGGAACCGTGGGCCAAAGTCCTCCACGAGCGCGTGCAGAAGTGCAACGCCGACCGCGAGCGCGTCTATGCCCTGGGCGGCTTGCACGTCATCGGCACCGAACGCCACGAGGCGCGCCGCATCGACAACCAGTTGCGCGGGCGCGCCGGGCGGCAGGGCGATCCCGGTTCCAGCCGCTTCTACATTTCACTGGAAGACGAACTGCTGAGCCGCTTCGGCGGCGAGCGCCTGCAGCCGTGGATGGACCGCGCCGGGCTGGAGGAGGCCCCGCTGGAATTCGGCGCGATCGCCAGGGCCATCGAGTCCATCCAGGAGCGTGTGGAAGGCTACAACTTCGACATCCGCAAACACGTGCTCGAATACGACGACGTAGTCAACAAACAGCGCGAGGTCGTCTACAAGGAGCGCGCCAAGATCCTCAGCCGCGAAGACCTGCACGACGACCTGCTGGAGATGGTCGAGGCCGAAATCCACCGCATTGTCGAACCCAAAACCCAAGGCTACGAGGACGAGTGGGACGTCGAAGGACTGCTCGCGGAACTCCGCCAGGCCGTCCCGGCCCTCTACAGTTTCACGGCCCAGAAGATCGCGGGTCTGGAGCCAGAAGAGATCGTCGCGGCGTGCGTCAAAGAGGCCGACCGCGTCTACTGGCTGCTCAACCAGCGGATCGGCGAGGATACGTATCACGCTATACGCCAGGAAGAGACCTCGCTGAAAACGTTGGCAGAGACAGCGGATCCGTTCACGACGATGCTTATCGAGAAGATCGATACGCGCATAGGGCGTGAAAACATCGCGCAGTGGTACGACCAGCCCATCCGCCGCATGTCCGCAGAGATCGAGGAGCAGATCAAGCAGATCGTCATCGACGTGATGCGCGTCTTCCGGGACCGGCGGCTGATGCTGCAACAATTGGACAACCACTGGATACGGCACCTGACAGACCTGGATATGCTGCGCGAGGGCATCGGATTGCGCGCCATCGGGCAGCAGAAGCCGATTGTGGCCTATCAGAAAGAGGCTTACGAGACCTACCAGGAGATGTTGCGCTCGGTGCAAGAGCAGATCGTGCGCTCGCTGTTCCTGATCCCACAGCAACAACGCCGCCCCACCGCCCCTTCCCCCCAATGGGGGGGACTAAGGGGAGGACAACAGCGCCAACCGGTGCTGCGTACCAGCGGCGGCAGCGAACAGGCGGCCTCCAAGCCCATGCCCGCGCGGACCAATATAGGCGGGCGCAAGCTTGGTCGCAATGACCCCTGCTTCTGCGGCAGTGGCAGAAAGTACAAGGATTGCCATCTAAAGGCAGATCAACGGGCGAATATCACGCGTTCTGTTAACCCGGAATGATCGGGCGACCAACCCTGGCGAAGGCATACAAAGACTACCCGGCTAAAGACTATCAGACTAAAGACCAGTGAACTAACGGCTGAGAGGCATGATGAGAAGAGAGGACTTGACCGCGCGTGTGATGAAGGACATGGATCCGGAGTTGTTCGACTTCGTGACAACTTACGTTGATTCGTTTATCAAATGGGATTTGCTGCGTTTCTTCCACGAGAATCCACACACCATGGATACCAGCGAGAATATCGCGCGGTATGCCGGACGCACCGCCGAAGACGTGCAGAAGGAACTGCAAGCCCTCGCGCGGCAGGGTCTGCTCGTCGAAACCCCGGTGGAGAACATGCGGGTCTATATGCTGAAGGCCGATCCGGCGGTCAGAATGCGCCTGCAGAAGTTTGTCGAGGCCACGCAAGATCGGGAATTCCGGCGCAAAGTCATCTATCACATGGTGCGACACTGAGGAGAATGACCATGCAAAATGCAAAGAGAGTTGCCACAGGTGTACCCGGGCTAGACGCCATGTTGAACGGCGGATTTCTACCGCGCACGGCCAATCTGGTCGAAGGCGCGCCGGGGACCGGCAAGAGCACTCTGGGGATGCAGTACATCTACGAGGGCGCGCGCCGCGACGAACCGGGCATCATCCTCACCTTCGAGGAGTTCCCCGAGCAATACTACCGCGATGCGGCCGCCTTCGGATGGGATTTCCGGGAATTGGAACGCCAAAACAAGCTCAAGATTATTATGAGCAGCCCGGAAGTCACCAAGGCGGATCTGGAAAACGTCGAAGGAACCATCCAGAATCTGATCACCGAAATGGGCGCGCAACGCATGCTTATCGACAGCATCACACACTTCGAGGGACTGCGCCAGGACCCCATGGAACTGCGCAAGCTGATGTACAGCTACCTCAACGCGCTGAAACGCCAGGACTTAACCATAATCCTGACGCGTGAAAGCGCCCACCTGTTTGGCGAGGGCATCGAAGGCCAGCTCGACGCCAGCATCCAATTCCTGGCCGATACGTACGTTATGCTGCGCTACGTCGAAATCGAGAGTGTGGTGCAGCGCGCGATCGTCGTCCTGAAAATGCGCGGCAGCGCGCACGACAACACGATCCGCCGATATGAAATCAATACCCAAGGGCTGAAGGTGCTGCAACCGTTCGAGGGGCAGGAAGGGGTGTTGAGCGGTGCACCTACACGCATGTCGGATTCATTTATCAAGGCCTTTGTGAGAAGATAAAACATCGTGTCCACCATACCCGTGCGAATCATCCTTGGTAGTCTGATCTGGATGGGGATTATCGCCCTCCAGATCATCCTGCTGACAATTGCACATTTCTTTGAACACACATCGCAGCAGCGGACGTGGTACCAACTCTACCTGATTCCGATTCTGTTCACCGGCATCGGCACAGTGCGGTACCTTAGCCGCATCCTTGACCAGACCTCCTGGCCGGATTTTTCCGGCGATCCACTCGCCGACATCCTGTTCTTGTGCGCCGGGTTGCTGCTGATCGGATTAGGGAATCTACTTTACGAGAAAATGATGGGGGAGCGAGGCCATGACCGATATTGAAATACTCACTTCCCATCTCGGCACCGGACTGTTGATTGGTGTGCTTTACATCAGTTGGCTGCTGCGCGTTTTGAGCCGCAGAATGAGCGAAGTGACCAAGATGCGGTCGTATTATCACTGGTACGATCTTGGTAGTGTTCTGTTGATCGTCGCCACGTTGAGCTACATCTTTCAATGTAACGCGGCCCTGGCACAACAACCCATAAGAGTGCTCGACTTCACATTTGCCCTGATAACGTTCTATGCGCCTCTGGTGTTGGGGGTCGGTATCAATCTTGTGAGTGCCATTGTTTATTGGGGCTGGTTATTCCGGCGACAATAGGCGTGTGGCCGGTACCAGGCTGACGAATTACACGCTTCTGATATAATAGGCACAACAGAGTCGAAACGTTCAAATAGCGTCTTCATAGTGACCGGGATAAAACGTTAAACTATGGTGGAAGATTCACTAGGAACACCGCACGCAACGCCCACTGGCGCGCCCGAGGCCATCTGCACTGACAGGCAAGATCAACCTGTGAGGACGTTATGGGAATGGGCACACAATCTTCCCAAAATCGACCTGCACCGGCATCTCGAAGGTTCGCTGCGGCTGAATACGCTGGCTGAGGTTGCTCTGGAACACGGCATCGACCTGCCAAGTTATGATATCGAGCAACTGCGACCTTACGTCCAAATCACCGATGACCCACCCGATTACAAGCGTTTCCTGGGGAAATTCGAACTGTTGCGCAATTTCTACACCTCCAAAGAAGCGGTACAGCGCGTGGTGCACGAAGCGATCATCGATGCCGCACACGATAATATCCGCTACCTGGAACTACGCTTCAATCCCGAAGCTCTGGCGAACACCCAGAACTTCTCGATGAATGACGCAGTCGAATGGGTCAAGGAGACAACCCGCAGCACGCAAGCTGAAACCGGCACGCGTACCTGCTTGATTCTGACCATTCCCCGCAAGGAATCCCTCAACACCGCCTACGAAATCGCCGAACTCAGCATCGAGCACTTCGGAGACCTGGTGCGAGGGATCGATTTGGTGGGGGATGAGGTCAACTTCCCTGCTGAACGGTTTCTAGAGCCTTTCCGGCGCGCCCGCCAGGCTGGCGTGAACATCACCATCCATGCCGGGGAATGGGCCGGCGTGCAAAGCGTCTACACGGCAGTGCAATATCTCGACGCACAGCGCATCGGTCACGGCATTCGCTCCATCGAGGATTCCAGCGTGGTCCAAATGCTCTACGACAGGCAAATTGCGCTGGAGGTCTGTCCCACAAGCAATCTACAAACCGGAGCCGTGCATGGCATGGCACAGCACCCCTTGCGCGATCTCTACGACCTGCGGCTGCGCGTCACGCTCAACACCGACGATCCAAGTATCAGCGACACCACCCTCACCGATGAATACGTCGTCTCTGTCGCCGCCCTGGGCATCGAGGCGCAGCACATCTACCACATGCTGCGCAATTCCGTCGAGGCGGCCTTCATCCCACCCGAGGAACGGCCCTGGCTGCTGGACACGATACGCCAGGCGCTGGCCCCCTACCCTGGCGCGGTGGAAGAGTTCGATGCTCCATAAAGGAAGCCGGGTTTTTGTGTAACACCCGGCTTCTGTTTAGACTCACCATGCTCAGCTTAGCTTTTCAGCCAACACTGCGCGTGTGTACGGTTTGAGCAACACGTCGCGCACCCCAAACCGCAGCAAATCCATCATCCGCTCCACGCGCACGCTGGAAGCCACGACCAGCGTCTTCGCCGCAGCCCCTGCTTTGAAGATCTGCTGCAACACTGTGACACTGTCGGCGGTGGCCAACACATCATCCACGATCAACACATCGAAGTCGTCCACGTTGGTCCCGGCATCCACAACGCGAATGACGGTGTTTCCCGCCTCAGTCAACGTCTGCTCGACAAAGCGGCTCCACACATCGTCATCATCGACGAGCAGGAAGCGCTTGCCAGCCGGGAGTCTGGCCGCGCCGTTCGCCTCACTGCCGGAATAGGCGGGGACGTACAACTCGAAGATCATCCCGCCCTCGGGCCGCCGGCGCGCTACCGCCTTGCCATCAATTTGTTTGAGAATCTGTAAGCAAGCCGGCAATCCCAGTCCGGCGTGTTTGGCCCCTCTGGTGGTGTAGAATGAAACCCATATCTTGTCCAAACTCGCGTCGGTGATACCGGGACCGTTGTCTCCGATGCGCGTGACCACGTAGCGGACGCCTTTCTCATCGACCAGATCGACTTCCACATCGATACGCGGCGCAGCAAGGTCTTCCGTCGCCTCCAGCGCATTTTGCAACACGTAGTGGAACGCGCGACTCAATTGGGTGGTATCGGCAACGCCCAAAGGCAGGTCAGGCGCGACGGTGAAACGGATGATTTCCGGCGCAATGCCCATCACGTGGGCCGTGTCTCTCACCACATCGTCGATCATCGCCGGCCCCGGCATATACTCGCGCGCCGGCCCGATAAGATGCTCCTTCACCTGGACAATCAGCCGCGCGCTGGCTTCGATCAGCGTCAAGTCTTCGTGCATCGACTCGGTAATCTCGGCATCCACCCCCGACAAACTCGCCACATCCTCGCGCAGCCGCTGCACGCTCACCGTAATCGGCAACGCCTTGTTGCCAATCCAATGGATGGCTTCGGTGGTTGCCGTCGCCACCGCCTCGAACGTCTTGGTGCGCACCAGTTCCGCGTGCGCCGCCTCCAATTCGCGCAGCAGATGCGCATTGTGCAACGCCACGGCCAACTGGTCAGCCATCATCTGTAGAGAGCTAACGTCCTCAGTACTGAAGGCCGCCTCATGTTCGCTCTGCACCGTCACCGCGCCGATCACGTGCGCTTGCGGACCTGTCCCCACCACCAACGGTAGTGCCATCTCGGAGCGCGTCTGCGGCAAATGGGGGTTTTTGAAGAAGACCGCCTCCTCTCCCACATCAAGCGCGATGCGCGCACGACGTTCGGCAATGGCAGCCCCAATCATCGACAGCCCGCCGACCTGAAGCTTGTGTCCCGCAGCGACCATGGCGGCCCCGGCTTCACCCCGTCCGGCGCGCAAAACGGCCCACGTTCCCATATCATCAAGGAGAAAGACGCCGGCATAATAGAAGCCGTAAGCGTCGCAGATGATGTCCACCATCTTGTGCAGCAGCTCGTCCAAATCCAAAATGGACGTGACGCCCTTGCCCACATCCGCCGCGGCCATCAGCAGCCGCGCGCGGCGCGTCGCCTGCTCCAACAACCGCGCGTTCTCCGAATACAAGCGCGCGTTGTTGATCGCCACGGACAACTGGTCGGCCATCGCCTGCAGCGCCGTGATGTCGTCTTCGGAAAAAGCAGCTTCCTCCTCGCTCTGCACGCTGAGCGCACCGATCACCTTATCACCGATGGCCAACGGCAGCGCCATCTCCGAGCGGGTCAACGGGAGATATTGATTCTTGAAGTGCACCGGCTCATCGCCCACGTCCAGCGCGATCAACGCTTTGTTGCGCCCGGTTGCCGCGCCGATCATCGACAGACCCCCTACCCGCAACTTGTGTCCCTCAGCCACCATCGCTGCGCCGGCCTCGCCCCGCCCGGCGCGCAAGATGGCCCATTCCCCGGTCTCATCGAGCAAGAAAACGCCCGCATAGTAGAAGTCAAAGGCACTACAGATGATGTCCACGGTCCGATGCAACAATACATCCGGGTCAAGAATCGACGTGATGCTGCGGCTTACATGCGCTCCGGCATGCAATAAAGCCGCACGACGTTCGGCTAACATTGATTTCTCCATAGTTAACTCCTTCTCATGAGAAATGAGGAAATGGTCAGTCCTTGAGAATGCGTTCAATCAATACGATCAAATCCGCCTCGCGGCCCTTGACGAAATAGGCGCGCGCGCCACGCCGGACGGCGTCTTTGGCCCGCTCGACCTCATCGAAGGCTGTCAGCACGATCACCGGAAAATCGGGTTGTGCTTCCAGGAGCCTGCTCAACAATTGCAAACCGGCGGTAGGATCTTCCTGACCCTCAAAGTTTGGCATGTTCAGGTCAAGGACGGCGATGTCGAAAGGCACATCGCTCGCCATCGTCTCCTGAAACAGGGCCAGCCCCGCCGTCACGTCGCCGGCAGACTCCACATCAAAACCGGCACGCAGCAGCGACTTCTCTATACTCCGCAACACGAGCTTTTCATCATCGACAAGCAAAACCTTTACTTCTTCTTTCATGACGCGCTTCCTTTCAGCAAAAAGGTTATTTCATCACCGGCAGATACACGCTGAACGTCGTCCCTTCACCCACGACGCTCTCGAGCGTAATCTTCCCACCCAACTGATTAATGATTTTAACACAAGCGGACAAACCCAGGCCCGTGCCGCCCCGGTCCCCTTTGGTGGTGTAGAATGTGACCCAGATCTTGTCGATGATCTCCGGGGGGATTCCGCTCCCGTTGTCGGTCACATCTGTGACCACAAACCCCGGGTCATCGGCTGTGCGCACCCAAATAAAGAGCCGCTTGTTCTGCACCTGATACATCGCTTCCATCGCATTTTTGATCAGGTTGATGAAGACGTGCCCCAACTGTTCGGGGTCAGCCAAGACAGGCGGCACGTCCTCCACCAGCAGGAAACGCACGGCTTCCTTGGGAATGGCCATCGAACGCACCGTCTCCTGCAACAGGTCGGGCAAGCGCACCGGCTCCAAACGCTTTTTCCGCGCCGGGCCGATCAAGTCCTCTTTGATGTTCAGGATCGAGCGCGCGCTTTGTTCGACGATGTTCAGGTCCTCGAAAACCGATTCCAGGTTCAGCATACGCTGCAACCGCCGGAGAGGTTGGTGCGCCAGGTCCCCGCGCAGCTCCACCAGGTTCAGATCGCCGTCCTGATCGGCCAGCGCCGCCTCGGCGGCGAGCAGCATCTGCGCAAATTTGTGCTCGCGCAGTTCGGGTGGCGCTTCTTCGAGCAACGCGTGCGCCATCAGCAGGTATTTCACTATGTCTTCGCGCACCCGGGCGATACTGCCCGGAATCGGCGCGGCCTTGTTCCCCACCCAATGGATGGCCTCGCCCGTCGCCGTTGCAATGGCTTCGAACGTTTTCGTGCGCACCAATTCGGCGTGAGTGGCCTCCAAATCCCTGAGCAAACGCGCGTTGTCGATGGCGATGGCTAACTGGTCGGCCATGGTTTGCAACGTCGTCATATCCTCACTGGTAAAAGCCGCCTCTACCTCGCTCTGCACCGTCACCGCGCCGATAACTTTGTCACCAACAATTAGGGGCAGCGCCATCTCCGAGAGTGTCAGCGGCAAATGCGGATTCTTGAGGTGCAACGGCTCCTCTTCCACGTCCAGCGCAAACAACGCCCGGCGCTCGGAGATCGACATCCCCACCATCGACAGACCGCCAACCTTGAGTTTATACCCATCGGCGAGCATCTCCGCACCGGCCTTTCCACGCCCGGCCCGTAGCACGGCCCAATCGCCGCCCGCGTCGACCAGAAAGATACCGGCATAATAGAAGCCATAGACGTCACAGAGAATGTCGACGGTCTCCTTGAGTAGCGCGTCCGCGTCGAGGATGGAGGTAACTCCGCGTCCCACCTGCGCCGTCGCTTCGAGGAGCCGCGCCCGGCGCTCGGCCTGGCCCAGCAGTTTTTCGTTCTCGGCATACAAGCGAGCGTTGCTGATCGCGGTGGCCAATTGGTCGGCAAGCGCCTGCACCGCCCGGACAGCATCCTGATCGAAGAGATTTTCATCGGCACCCTGCACGGTCAATGCGCCGATGATGTTTTCACCAACGCTTAGCGGCAAGGCCATTTCCGCGCGGGTCAATGAAAGCCCGGTGTAGCTGACCTGGGATGGTTCATCCTCCGTCGCATGCGCCTGCATCACCCGGCGGCGGCTGACCGCCGTGCCCGGCAACGACAGACTGCCCACCCTGAGACGATACCCTTCGGTCACCATCCGCGCACCGGCATCTCCCGAAGCAGCGCAAAATGTCAGCCACTCGCCAGTTTCGTCCAGCAGGAAAATGCCCACGTCGTGAAAGCCAAACTGCTCCCCAATCATCTGGACGGTGGTTTGCATCAGGGTATCGAGATTCAGAATCGAGGTGATCGCCTGGCTGACGGCGGCACCGGCTTCGAGCAGGCGCGCGCGGCGCTGCGTTTCCTGTAACAACTGGGCGCGCTGTTCGTTGAGTTCGGCGTTACTCTTCAGTGCGCGCGTCAACTCGCGGACCTTTTCCTCCATGCGCGCCACCAACGTCTGCTGGTAAGCACTACGATAGGTATCATCCTCGAGCTTCTCACGGCGTCCGCCCAGGAAGTGCGCAATCTGCTCCTCGAAGGTGTCGGCGTTGATCGGCTTGGCGATATAGCCATCGCAACCGGAAGCCAGCGCGTGCTCGCGCACGTGCTCAGTCATGTCCGCCGTTAACGCAACCACGGGGACGTTAGGGAGCAGCCCCTTCACACGAGCCGCGACTTCGTAACCGGTGAACTGGGGAAGGTTCAGATCCACGAGGATCAAATTGGGCTGGATGGCCACGGCCTGATCGATGCCGGTGAGGCCATCCGGCGCTTCAAAAAACGCATAATGCACAGATAACAGCCGTTCCACGAGCCGTCTGGACGAAGGAGCATCGTCAATGTAAAGAATTTTTGGTTTTGTCTCGGTCTGTTCCATAATGCACAATGTGTTTAAAGATGGTATGTTTGCAACCCTGATATTATAGCGCGAACGCACTGGCAATCAAGAGCACTTTCGCCCCCAAAGAGGCGTTTTCTCTCACTTTGCGACAAACCTGCGACACTTCCACAAAACTCCTGTGACATGGCCTTGCTATGATAAAGCCATATCAAAAAGGAGGCCGTAAAAATGACGTTTTTAGGCAATGGACTCAGCATCATAGCATTTTTGTTCTTTGGCACGCTGATTGCCGGCAACCAGTTGTGCGCGCGCGTGGAGGTGCCCGAGCGCCGGTTGATGGGTATTCAAGGTCCGGGAGAGGTGGACTGATGGCCGACACACTGATCCAAACGCTCAACCTGACAAGGCGCTTTGGCGATGTACTCGCGGTCAACGGGGTGGAACTCGCGGTGCCCCAGGGATCGGTCTATGCGTTCCTCGGGCCGAACGGCGCGGGCAAGACGACGACGATTCGGATGCTGCTCGGCCTGATCCGCCCCACGGATGGCGACGTACACCTGTTCGGGCAATCGCTGCGAGGCAATCGGAAAAACATTCTGCGAAAGGTCGGGGCGTTGGTCGAAGGGCCGTCGCTCTACCCGCATCTTACCGGACGGGAGAACCTGGAACTGACGCGCCGCCTCATCGGCGCGACAACGGCGCAGCGCGACCGGGCGCTGCATATCGTCAAACTCGTGGACGCTGCCGACCGCCCGGCGCGGACCTATTCCACCGGAATGAAACAACGCCTGGGGCTGGCGCTGGCGCTGCTCGCCGATCCGGAGCTGCTGATCCTCGACGAGCCGACCAACGGCCTCGACCCGGCAGGCATCCACGAGATGCGCGATCTGATTTGCAGCCTCCCGGCGCAGGGAATCACTATCTTCCTCTCCAGCCACCTGCTGAGCGAGGTCGAGCAGGTCGCCACGCACATCGGCATCATCCAGCAAGGGCAATTCCGCTTCCAGGGGACGCTCGACGAACTTCACGCGCAGATGGACACGCAACTCACCCTCGAAGTGGACCAGCCACAGCGCGCCAAGAGCGTGCTGGCAGCAGCCGGGTGGCAGGTCAAGAGCAACGGCGGTCATCGCATGGTCGTCGACGCCAATAACCTATCCGATGCGTCGATGATCAACGCCCAATTGACGCAGAGCGGCATCAACGTCTTTCACATCAACCTGGAACAGCCGACGTTGGAAGATATGTTCCTCAATTTGACAGCGTGATTCACATGGTACGGGTCACAAATCGCATGTGGGTACAGGTTGCGATAGGTTTATGTCTGATTGCTGCCGGTTGCAGTAGGCCAGCAGCGACGCCAACCGGTAGTCTGTCCGCTTTGACCGAGCAACTTGACGAGCAAATGTCTGACTGGTTACAGCACTATCGAGTGCCAGGCGCGGCAGTGGCTATCGTCCAGCGCGGAGAAGTGATCTGGGCCAAAGGGTACGGACTGGCCGATGTGACGCGTGGTGTTCCCGTCACCGCCGAGACGGTCTTTCAAGTGGCTTCGATTTCCAAGCCGGTGACGGCTTGGGGGGCAATGCGGTTGGCCCAGCAAGGGCATGTCGCTCTGGACGCGCCGGTTGAGACCTATCTAACGCGTTGGCATCTGCCACCTTCCAGTTACAACGCCGACACCGTGACCATCCGGCGACTCCTTAGCCACTCCGCCGGACTGACGGTGCATGGCTATCCGGGACTTTCGCCGGAGCAACCGCTGTCATCGCTGGAAGCCTCGCTCTCCGGCGACAATGGCGGCGCGGGCGAAGTGCGTATTACGATGGAGCCTGGCGCGCAATACAGCTACTCGGGTGGTGGATACACCCTGCTGCAATTGATCATCGAGGAAGTCACGGATGAATCTTTTTCCGCCTACATGCAGCGTGAAGTCCTGGAACCGTTGGAGATGCACCACAGCAGCTTCGAGTGGCGCGCCGACCTGCATCCAGCCACCGCTACCGGTTACGACACGGCGCAACAGCCCTATCCCAACTATCTCTTCACGGAAAAAGCCGCAGCCGGCTTATACACTACGGCTCCCGACCTGGCGCGTTTCGTGGCTGCAGCAATGGCCGATCCTAGTGGCGAACCGGCTGGACAAGGGGTGCTAGACCCGGACGCGCTCGCCCTGATGGTAACGCCGGTCATGGCACTCCCGGGCATAGAGGGAAAACTTCTGAATGTATCTATGGGGCTGGGGTATTACATCGAAACCATGGCGGATGGGACAAGAGCAATCTCTCATAGCGGCTCGAACCGGGGTTGGCAAATCGAACTTATGGCACTTCCCGATCGCGGCGCAGGCATCGTAGTCCTCACCAACAGCGATCAAGGGGAGCAGATTGGTGTGGAAGTGCTAAACGCCTGGGGACACTGGCTGGGCATCGGCACACCCGCAAAGTGCAAGGTATATCAAGTAGCTCGCAGCAGCACGCTAGGCCTGGCAGGCCTATTAGGGTTGGGATTGATACTCAAGATCGCCAGGCTTGCCAAGAAGATACGCTACGGTCACCGGCAGTGGATATGGCAGCTCTCCGTCCAACGCAAGGCCTGGCACTATGCACGTCTCGTCCTTTCGATCCTGCTCAGCGCCATAATCGCAGTAGGCTGGTGGCTGGTCGTGCATCCAGTTTTGTCTTCACTGGTTCCCAGACAGACAAACTGGTTGATGCTGAGCGTTGGATTATGGTGTATCTACGGCGCAGTCACTGCGCTTCTACGGCCCACAAAAACCGTAGTCTTTTCCTCAAACTCGTAAATTTCAGAAAAAATCAATGGAGAATACTGATAATGAACATCTTACGCGCTCTACATGCAGAATTATTAAAGACCAAACGCACGCTGGCCTTCTGGCTGATCCTGATTGCTCCGGCGGTCGTCATCAGCTTGCAGGTGGCGATGATGTGGGATCAATACAGCTATCACCTCGAACAGAGCAAACTGTTCGGCTCGGCCTGGGTTTTCTACACACAACAGACGCTGGTGATCTGGTCGCTGTTGATGCTGCCGCTTTTCGTGACGCTGGAAACCGCGTTGGTGGCGCAGTGGGAACATCACAGCCAACAGTGGAAGCACCTTTTCGCGCTGCCGGTTTCACGCGGGGCGCTCTATGCGGCCAAATACCTGTGCGGCGTGGCCTTTATCGGCCTGAGTTGCGCGGTACTGATCGCCCTTATCCTGCTGAGCGGACTGGGCTTCCGGTGGGTGTTCCCCGGTCTGGGCTTCGAGACCGCGCCGCCGGTGGGTGAAATGGCGCTGTACGGACTGCTCATGTTCCTGGGAAGCTGGCTCGTCATCGCTATCCAGACATGGGTGGCGCAACGGTGGCCGAACTTCGCCATTGCCAGCGGCGTGGGCATCGCCTTGACCGTCGCCAGCGTCATCGTCATTCAAAGCAAATACGCCGGATTCTACCCTTACACGCTGCCCGCCCTCGTCGCCAACGGGTTTAGCGAGAACATCGGCGCGCTCAACTTCTTCGCAGAGGGTGTGCTGCCCGTCAAGGAACTGCTGTTCGGCAGTCTCGGTGGCCTGATCGCTGCTGCGATGGGCGGTTGGCACTTCGTCCGGCGGGATGTGTTGTAAGAAATGGAAAACAAGAAGCGGGTGCTGTCGCTCGATCTGACGCGGGGTATGGGGGCGCTCGGCATGGTCGCCGTACACGTTCTGATTAGATATGGCAGTTATGCAGCCAACAACTCTGTCTACGGCGCGGCCGTCCGGTTTCTGGGCGGCCCGCCGGCAGCGCCCGTCTTTCTGTTTCTGATGGGGACGTCGCTGGCGTTTTCAAAACACGCCACACTGCGCGACACGCTATGGCGAGGAGGCAAGCTGCTGGTGTTGGGATATGGGCTGAACTTCCTGCGCGGTACGCTGCCGGCCTTCCTGGGCCTGAAGTTCGGTATGGCGAAGCCGGAAGCCCTGCTGCCCTACACGCCGCAGAATCTCTTCTGGATCGTGGATGTGCTGCAGTGCGCCGGGCTTTCGTTGATGGTGATCGGCGTCGTGCGGCGCTTCCTGCCCCGGCCATGGACATGGCTGCTGCTGTCAGCGGTGGTGGCGTTGGGATCACCGGCGATGTGGGGACGCATGAGCGGTTGGCATCTACTCGATGGATGCCTAGCTTTACTATGGGGAACGGACGTCACCGTGCAGTTCCCGGCGTTTCCATGGATCAGCTATCCCCTTACCGGGATGGCATTTGGCGTCTGGTTGGCCGCGAGTGCGGATCGGGACGCGCTGTTCCGGCGCGCGGCTGGTGTGGGCGCACTCTTGCTCCTCGCCGGCGGTTTGTTGATTCTGGATCGACCCTCCTTTCACCTTGGCGACTACTTTCACAGCGGTCCCGGCGCGGTGATCGCCTTTACCGGCTTCGCGTTAGTGTGGTTGGCCGGGTGTCAATGGCTCGTCGAACACATTCGGGACAATGCGTTCTTCCGCCTATGCTACGAGTGGAGCACGCACATCACCCTTTTCTTTGTCGTTCACTGGATCATCATCGGCTGGGGCATCGGCATTGCCGGCCACACGCAGCACGGTATTCCGATGCTTATGTTTCTCACGGTTGCGGTGCTTGTGCTGACAGATGGCTTTATCAGGCGCGTCGTAGCTGAACGTCAACACTCGGTATCTTATCAATAATCCGGGGGAGACAAACTCCCGCCGAAGGCACTTGCCG
>DAIUDK010000033.1:0-37988 GCA_036845725.1 Chloroflexota bacterium | reverse complement strand
CGCGGCATGTTCAGGTCGTCGTTGACGTGCGCGGCGAACTTGTCGATGTAGCCTTCATCCACCCCATCGGGTTCGCCCCACCCGTAGACCGCCGCGCGCAGGCGATTGAGCGCCGTCTGCGCCCCATCCAACACGTCCCACGAGAAGCTCAACCGCGAACGGTAATGCGCGCCCAAGCACATAAAGCGGTAAGCCAGCGGATCATAGCCCTCATCGATCAACGTCTGCACGCGCAGGAAGTTGCCCACCGACTTACCCATGCGCGCCTGATCGATCTGCAAGAAATAGCCGTGCAGCCAAAAGTTCGCCAGGCGTGTGCCGTAGCAGGCCTGCGTCTGGGCGATTTCGTTGGGATGATGCACCGTGATGTGATCCTCGCCACCGCAGTGGATGTCGAAGAACGGGCCCAGGTACTTGGCGGACATCGCCGAACACTCGATATGCCAGCCGGGGAACCCCTTCCCCCACGGGCTGTCCCATTCCATCTGCCGCTGTTGGCCCGATGGGCTGAACTTCCAGAGTGCGAAATCGGTGATATTGCGCTTCTCGCCACGCTGCACGCGCGCGCCGGATTGCAATCCCTCGATGTCCAACCGGCCCAGATAGCCGTAATCCGGCAGCTTCGCCGTGTCGAAGTAAATGCCATCCGACGTGCGGTAGGTGAAGCCCTGCGCCTCGATGCACTTGACGGTCTCGATCTGTTCGGCGATGTGATCGGTGGCGCGGCACCAAATCGTCGGCTGCTGGATGTTCAGTCGTTCCATGTCGGCCTGGAACTCGCGCGTGTACATCTCGGCGATCTCCCACGCGGACATGCCGGTACGCCGGGAGCCTTTCTCCATGCGATCCTCACCGGTATCGGCGTCGGAGGTCAGATGGCCCACGTCGGTGATATTCATCACGTGCTTGATCTGGTACCCGTTGAACGCCAACGCACGGCGCAAAATATCTTCAAAAATATACGTGCGCAGATTGCCAATGTGCGCGTAATCGTAAACCGTCGGCCCGCACGTGTACATCCCCACCTCCGGCGGATGCAGCGATTCGAACTCCCGCACCGAGCGGGTGTACGTATCGTAAAGCTTCAATGACATAAGCACCTCCCGAAAATGAAACCACGAATCTTCACCAATCGCCACCAATTGAGAGTATAGATTAGTGCAAATTCGTGAAGATTCATGGTTAAAGTCTCGTCAAAAGTCGGAAATCAATCCGGTAAAATCCGGTGCAACGTATGGTTACCCAATCCGTTGAGGTAAATTGCTCGCACTCCCCTCAGGGAAACGCAAATAGTACTCGGTGGCGGCCTCCAAGTCGGCGTAGACGCCGCGATAGTCCGGCGGGAGCAACGCAGCGATCTGATACATCATCTCGTCCACCATGGCCTGGCGCACACCCCGCGTCACCTTAGAGCCACGCGGGTCGAGGTAGAACGGTTGACCGACAACGATGCGGAAATCGGTGCGGCGCAGTCGCCGAACGTTATCGTGAAAGCGCTCAGAGCCATAATAGATAAGGGGCAAAATCGGCGCACAGCTATGTAAGGCCAGCAGTACCACGCCGGGACGGCCCGGCTGCAAACGTCCGTGTCCACTGCGCGTGCCTTCAGGGGCCACGGCAAGAATCGCGCCGTCCTTCAACGCCGCTAATCCCTCGCGGAACGCCCCCACATCGGCCTCGCCGCGTTCCAACGGGATCGTCTTCCACATATCGAACAATAAACCCAGCGTCGGATTTTGCCAGGTTTCGGACTTCACAAAGCCCGTCACCCGGCGCGGATGCACGCGCGAGAAAAGCACCGGCGCGTCCAGAAAGTTGATGTGATTGGCGACCACGATCAACGGGCCATGCTGTGGCACGCGCTCCAGTTGCGCGTCATCCACCCGGCATAACACACCCGTCAGGCCCTTGAGTGTGGTATTGACTACCCATTGTGCCAACATCACGCTGCCTCCGCGCTGATCACAGCAAGTTGGCGCGGCAGGACGCGCATCGTCAGCTCACGCGATTCGACGCTCACAGTTTCACCGTCGGCATGGGCAGGCAACACACCCTCCACCGCCGTCACGGTGACGAGTTTCGCGCGGTCGGTGGTGATCGCGCTGTGCGTGGCCTGCGTCCCCTTCATAAAGCGCAGGATAAGCGGGAAGATCGCCGCACGGTTCACGTGCGCCGCCATACACAAGTCAAAGAGACCATCATCAGAGCTGGAATCCGGCGCCATCATAAAGCCGCCGCCCATACGCCGCCCGTTCATCACCGAGACCATGAGGGAAGACTGTGTCACCGTAAACGCGCCATATTCGATCCGCAGCAGCGGCGCGCGATAGTAAAGGAAGATCGTTTTGAGCGCCGCGACGATGTACGACGGGAACCCGCTGAGCCGCTTCATCTTCAACGCCTCGAAGCCCACCACCGCGTCGAAACCGATACCCACGCCGTTGCCGAAGTAACGGCCCTGTGGAACCAGGCCACCTTCCACCCATCCCACATCGATAAGGCGACGACGGTCCGCCGCCAGCGCCGCGCAGCCAGCCTCCAGTGTCGGCGGCACGCCCATACCGAAGGCAAAGTCGTTGCCGCGTCCCACGCACAGAACGCCCATCGTCGCCTCAGCGCCCCCCTGCTTGGCCTGCATCAGCCCGTTCAACACCTCGTTCGCCGTTCCATCGCCGCCCGCCGCAACGACGACGTCGTAACCGTCCTCAGCGGCCTGCTGCGCCAGTTCAATCGCATGGCCTGGGCGCTCGGTGCGCACCAGATCGTAGGAAAGGCCGTGCTGTTCCAATAAATTTTGGATCAAAGGGATAGATTGTTCGCCGTTGCCACGGCCAGAAATGGGGTTTACGATCACTTTATATCGATTCATCGTCGCCAAGCCGCCTTTACTCACAGAATGGGATTCACACTAAAAACTCATTATAGCAGAAAATCAACTCATGTTATAATCATTGTATGCATATCATTCTAACCCACGAAAACGCGGATTTCGACGCGATTGCCAGCCTGCTAGGGGCGCACAAGCTGTACCTGAACGCGCGCCCGATACTGCCGCGCCGCGTCAATGGCAACGTGCAGTCGTTCCTCGCGCTCTACGGGGCGGGACTGCCGTTCGTCGATCCAGATACGCTCCCTCGCGGGCAGCACGTCCGCCGCGTGATCCTGGTGGATACGCAGAGCCTCACCTACGTGCGCGGTATGAGCAAAGATGTCAACGATGTGCTCGTGATCGACCACCACACGCCGCCCGACGTTTTGCCGGCGGGCTGGCGCTTCCAGGGCGAAATGTTGGGGGCGACGACGACGATGCTCGTCGAGGCGCTCTCCGCGCGGCTGACGCCCATCTCTCGCGTCGAAGCCACGCTGATGCTCGCCGGCATCTATGAGGATACCGGCAGCCTCACCTACGCCGCTACCTCGTCCCGCGACCTGCGCGCCGCCGCCTGGCTGGTGGAACAAGGCGCGAGCCTCGACGTCGTCGCCGATTTCCTTGAACACCCACTCACGCCCACACAGCAGACGATCTACGATGCACTCAAAGAGCACGTCGAAACGTTGGAGATCGACGGGCATCCGGTAGCCCTGAGCTGGGCCGAATCGCCGCCCAACACCGATGAGGAGATTTCGACGCTGGCGCACAAACTGCGCGACCTGCTCGATCCCTCAGCGCTGTTCGTGCTCGTCGGAATCAGCGGCAACACGCAATTCGTCGCCCGCAGCAGCACGGACGACATCAACGTAGCCGAAGTCGCCGCGCACTTCGGCGGCGGCGGGCACGACCGCGCGGCGGCCGCGCTTATTCGCCACCGCCATGCCATCGACGTGTTCACCGAACTGCGCGACCTGCTCCCCGGCTTCGTGCGCCCGCGCGTGAAAGTGCGCAACGTGATGTCGCTCGGCGTCCGCACAGTACATCCAAGCGACCCGATCCATACCGTCGCGCAGAATATGTTGCGCACCGGTCACGAGGGCTTTCCCGTCGTTGACCCGGAAGGCAACATCCTAGGGCTGGTGACGCGCAACGCCGTAGACCGCGCCAAACAGCACCAATGGGAATACCAACCTGTAGAGCGCATCATGCAGCAAGGCGCAGTCAACGTTTCACCGGAAGACTCGGTGGAACGGGTGCGCGCGTTGATGATTCAGACCGGGTGGGGCCAGATTCCCGTCGTTGAGGAGGGGAAACTCACCGGCGTGGTGACGCGCACCGACCTGATCCGGCTGCCGCTCTCAGAGGCCAATGTCGTGCAGCAGGACATCATCCGCCGCATGGAGCACTATTTCCCCGCGCCGCTGCTCGCGCTGATCCGGCAAATCGGCGAGTTGGCCGCGCAACAAGGCTACAACGTCTATTTTGTCGGCGGCATCGTGCGCGATCTCCTGCTCGGCCACCCGCTGGTGGACGTAGACATCGTCGTTGAAGGGCACGCGATCACGCTCGGCAAGGCGCTGGCGGCAAAGTTCGGCGGCGAAATCCACACCCACAGCCGCTTTGGGACGGTGAAATGGACGCTCCCGGAATGGGGGGAGTTGGTAACGAGTAATCAGGGAGTGGGGATTAGTAATCAAGGATTAGGAATTGGGAATAAAGAATCCCTAGCCCCCAATCACCAGTTACCAGTTACCAATCACCAATTACCAATTACCGATTACCGATTACCCGATTTCATCGACCTGGTGACAGCGCGGACGGAGTTTTACGAGCATCCGACGGCGCTGCCGCTGGTGGAGCGTAGCTCGATCAAGCAGGATTTGCACCGGCGCGATTTCACGATCAATACGCTCGCCATTCGCCTGGATCCGCCGCGATGGGGCGAATTGCTGGATTTCTACGGCGGCAAAGCCGATCTCGAGGACGGCGTGATTCGTGTGCTGCACAGCCTCAGCTTTATCGACGATCCGACCCGCATCCTGCGCGCCGCCCGTTTCGAGGCGCGCCTGGGCTTTCACCTGGATCTGCAGAGCGAGAGCCTGATCGCCAACGCGCTGCCGATGCTCGACCGCATCACCGGCGGGCGCATCCGTCACGAACTCGACTTGATCTTCCGCGAGGCAAAGCCGGAGGCCGCGCTGGACCGGCTCCAGGTGCTCGGCGCGCTGGGCCACATCCACCCGGAACTGGTCAGCGATGCGTGGCTGCACGACCGTTTCGCCCGCCTGCGCCAGCCGGATAACCTGACACTGTGGCATAGTGCGGCAGACGAGGGCGAGGGCGCGCGCATCGACTTCTTCTATTGGGCGCTGTTTTTCTACCGGCTGTCGTCTGAAGCGGTCGAGCATTTGATCAAGCGGCTGCTGATTTCACGCCGCATCAGCAGTGGCTTGCGCGCCCTGCCGCCCTTGCGTGAAACACTGTCGAAACTGGAGACAACGGAACGCCCCAGCCATATCGTGACGTTACTCGAGCCGCTGGCGGAAGAACTGCTGCCTCTCGGTTGGCTGGCAAGCGACAACCCGGCAATCAGGGCAAAACTGGAACGCTATACCCGTGAGTGGCGGCACGTACAGTGCGAGATGACCGGCAAGGACTTAAAACAACTCGGTTTGCCGCCCAGCCCTTTGTACCGCCATATCTTCGAGACACTCCGCGCCGAACGTCTGGATGGCAAGATTGCGAACCGCGAGGATGAAGAGCGGCGGGTCAATGAGATTTTGACTGAGCATACGGCTGAAAAGCAACCACCGGACTAGCGACTATTCGACTACCGGACTAACGACTATTCGACTGAGGAACTGTATGGCAAGATTCTACCCTTCATATCAAACATTGCGGCTGGCAGATCAAATCCTGGAAGCCATCGCCGCGCGTATTCCGGGCTACCAGGGGTGCATCGGCGCGCGTTGGTACTGGCGCCTGACCGGCGGCATCCTCGTGACGTTCGAGGTGGACTTCACCATCACCGAACAGCGCTGGGACGTGCTGCGCGCGGAGGCCGTCACGCCGTCGGTGGGGCTGTTCAATGCCGCCGAGTTCCCCTTCGCGGCCTACGGTACGCTGGTCGATTCCCCGCCGTTCATCCACGATCTGGACGGCGATGCCGAGTGGTCGAACCGCCTGTACTTCCAGATGGGACGGCTGATCAACGACGCGATACTCTGGATGGAGATGCTGTCGGCAGCCGTCATCGATCCCCAGGTGCGGCCGCCGTCGTCGTTCCCGGAGCTGAACGCGCTGGAACGCGAGTTGATCGCCTACGCCATCGAGGAGCTGAACGGCTATTTCAAACTCAGCAAGCTCCACACAGCCTTCGATGGCCGCATCTCACGCAGCGTCCTTACACGGCTAGGACAATATTGGGAAGACATCGGCCTGCTTACCGAGTCGCCGCGCCGCGTCACCGTGGCACTGCGCGCGTTGGCGAATATGGAAACACTACCCAAACAGGTACACGGATAAGCACGGATTTCACGGATGGTTTCGAACAATCCGTTGAATCCGTAAAATCCGCGTACAATTTTTTGTTGCGACAAGGACCGCTATATGAAAAATACGCATGTCAATTACGATGCCCTCGCGCCAACGTACAATCAGCGATTCGAGGAAGACAAGGACCGGCCTGAGACCGCTCGCGCGTTGCTTGAGTTGGCAGGCGATCTCAACGCACAGCGTGTTCTGGAAGTCGGCTGCGGAACAGGGCGTTGGTTGGCGGAGCTACGCACGGTTACGAACCGGTGTTACGGTCTCGATCCTTCTAGGGGGATGTTAGCGCAGGCGAGTTGCCGCGGCGCGTCGATAAGGTTGACCCAAGGGCGTGGCGAGTCCTTGCCCTTCCCCGATGGGAGGTTCGATCTCGTATACTGCGTCAACGCCATCCATCACATGGATAGACAACAGACGTTCATCCAGGCAGCACGGCGCGTGCTGCGCGATGGCGGAGCATTGACCATCATCGGCATGGATCCGCACCAACAACGCGAGACATGGTACGTTTATGAGTATTTCGAGGGCGTCTACGAGACCGATCTGGCGCGCTTTCCATCGTGGAAAACCGTGATAGACTGGATGCGCGCTGCCGGGTTCCAACAGGTCGAACGCCGGCCGGTCGAACGTATCATCGATCACAAAACGAGCGCGACCGTGCTTGACGATCCATTCTTGCAAAAACACACGTCGTCACAACTGGCGCTCTTGAGCAATGCGGAATATGCGGCGGGCGTGCAGCGGATCAAAACTGCCATCGCCAGGGCGGATGCTGCCGGGAATACGCTGCGCTTCCCCACCGAACTCATTATGGAGATGGTGCGCGGGACAAAACTCTAATTTGTCAGCAGATTTAGCAGATTGTACACTGTAAATGGAAAAAATCTGCTCGATCTGCGTACAACCGCAGGTTGCCTATCTGCTGATAAAAACATAACGACAATAGGAGGGATTTTCAATGCCAAAAACAAACCTAGACCAAAACTGTATCAACGCCCTGCGCGTTTTGGCGATGGACGGCGTCCAGAAAGCCAAATCCGGGCACCCCGGTATGCCGATGGGCATGGCGGACGTCGCCTACGTGCTGTGGACGCGCCACCTCAAGCACAACCCGCGCAATCCACGCTGGCCGAACCGCGACCGCTTTATCCTTTCCGCCGGGCACGGGTCAATGCTGCTCTACAACCTGCTGCACCTCACGGGCTATCCTATGCCGCTGGAGGACCTCAAGCAATTCCGCCAGTGGGACAGCAAAACACCCGGCCATCCCGAATACGACCTCGACCTCGGTGTCGAAACAACGACCGGCCCCTTGGGCCAGGGGTTCGCCAACGGCGTCGGCATGGCAATCGCGCAGAAACACCTGACGGCGCGCTTCAACCGTCCCGATTACGCCCTCTTCGAGCACTACATCTACGCGATCGTCTCCGATGGCGAAATGATGGAGGGCGTCTCCCACGAGGCTGCGTCCCTCGCCGGGCATCTGGGGCTGGACAGCCTGATCTACTTCTACGATGACAACAGCATCACCATCGAAGGCTCCACCGACATCACTTTTACCGAAGACGTGAAGGCCCGCTTCCGCGCCTACAACTGGCACGTGCAGGCCGTCGATGGGCACGACATCGACGACATCGACGCCGCCATCCGCGCGGCCAAAGCAGTGAAGGGGCAGCCGCACCTCATCGCCTGCAAAACTACCATCGCGCACGGCAGCCCGAACATGCAGGGCAGCGCCAAAGCGCACGGCGTGCCGCTCGGCGATGAGGAGATTCGCCTGACGAAAGCGGCCTTCAGCTGGCCTTCGCAGGAACCGTTCTTCGTCCCCAACGACGTCATTGCCCACTACCGGCTCGCCGTCCCCCAGGGAGAGCGCGCCGAGGCCAAATGGCGCGATCTGCTCACCGGCTACGAGGCAGCCTATCCACAGGAGGCCGCCGAATTGCAACGCGTCCTTAAGGGTGAACTACCCGCCGGCTGGGAGAAGGCTGTACCGCACTTCCGTCCCGATGGCGGCGCAATGGCGACGCGCGCGGCCTCCGGCAAAGTGCTCAACGCTATCGCGCCGGCCCTGCCCGAACTGCTCGGCGGTTCGGCGGACCTGGAACCATCGAACAACACATATCTCAAGGGTTTCGGCGACTTCTCGAAGGAGAACCCGCTGGGCCGCAACTTCCACTTCGGCGTGCGCGAGCACGGGATGTGCAGCCTGCTCAACGGGATGGCGCTCTACGGCGGATTACAGGTCTACGGCGGCACGTTTATGGTCTTCTCCGACTACGCGCGCCCGGCCGTGCGCCTCGCCGCGATTATGAAGTTGCCCGTGACCTACGTCTTCACGCACGACTCGATCTACGTCGGCGAGGACGGCCCCACTCACGAGCCGGTGGAGCACGTGATGTCGCTGCGCCTCATCCCTGGGCTGACGGTGATCCGCCCGGCAGACGCCAACGAGACCGCCGCCGCGTGGAAGGTGGCACTCGAACACAAAAACGGCCCCGTCGTCCTGGCGCTAACCCGGCAGAATCTCCCCACCCTGGAAGAGGCCGCCAATCAGGCGATGCAGGGCGTGGCGCGCGGCGCGTACGTCCTCAGAGAATCCCCGCTAAATCGCGTGGACCTCATTCTCATCGCTGCCGGTTCTGAAGTGGCCGACGCGCTGGCCGCGCAGAAGTTGCTGCAAGAGCGGCGCATCGGCGCGCGCGTGGTGAGCATGCCGTCGTGGGAACTCTTCGAGCAGCAGCCACTCTTCTACAAACACACCGTCCTGCCGCCCGACGTCACCAGACGCCTGGCGATTGAGGCTGGCGTCACCCTGGGATGGGAGCGCTACGTGGGCAGCTACGGCGACGTCATCGGCCTCGACCGCTTCGGCGCATCCGCGCCCTACCAGCGCCTCAAGGAGGAATTCGGCTTCACCCCCGCAGACATCGCCGAGCGGGCCATGAAGCTGATGACGGAGTAAGTTTGGCCGACAACCGCCCCCCGGCACAACAAAATCGCGCGCCCCACCCCGGCGCGCGATTTTCCCATGCCACCCCCCATCCCCCCTCTCCCTCCCGTCTACTGTCTACTGTCTACCGTCTACCCCTCCTACTTTGGCTCACGTTCTTCGCCCTGTACGCCGCCACCACCGCCCGCGACGTGCTCCCCGCCGACAGTGGTGAATTCCAACTCACAGCAGTGACGTGGGGTATCGCGCACCCGCCGGGTTATCCGCTCTATACCGTCGCCAGCGCGCTGTGGATGCGGTTGGTTCCCATTGGTGCGGCGGTGTTTCGCGTCAACCTGTTCAGCGCGGCGCTGGCGGCGACGACGCTCGTGCTCATCGCGGCGGCTGTACGCATGTGGGCTACAGCATGGGGATTCACGTCGCGCGCGGCGCAGGCCGGAGGGTTGGCGGCGGCGCTGCTGTTCGGCAGTGCATCCACGTTTTGGGCGCAGGCGACGATTGCCAACATCCGCATGCCGACGATGCTTTTCGCGGCGTGGGGGTTTTTGGCGCTAGCGCGCTATCGAGCCGGTTTCATGTCAAACGCTTGCGGCGGATCACAATCCGACGCTCCCGTGAGCGCGGATTGTGATCCGCGCAAAGCAAATAATGGGAGCAAAATCCCGCCGCTGATCGAACTTGCGCTGGCCTTGGGGTTGGGCGTAGGCCATCACCCATCGCTCATCTTCGTCGCCGTGGGATGGGCGCTTTATTTGTTACTAGTCGATCCACGGTTATTCATCCAACCGCGCCGCTGGTGGAAGGCAGCGCTTGTCGCGGCGCTGGCATGGTTGATCCCACAACTGTACCTACCCTTGCGCGGCAGTATGCCCAACGTTCTACTCGCACCCGACGGCCTGGCAACGTGGTCGGGTTTCTGGCATCATGTGCTGGCGCGCGGCTTCGAAGGCGACATGTTCGCCTTTGCCACCGCCACAGACCTGGCGATGCGACTACCGCTGCTCCCCACCCTGTTCCGGCTGCAATTCCCGCCGGTCTTTCTGGTCGCCATCGGCCTGAGCTGGCTGTGGCTGCTCCGGCGCGACGGCAAACTGGCGGCAATGTTTCTACTCGCGTGGGCGCTGCACACCTTCGTGACAATCACCTATCGCGCCCCGCAAACCATCGAATATCTGATGCTGGCTTACGTGCCGATGGTGCTCGCGTTTGGGTTGGGCGTGAGCGGAATCGCGAATCATGAATCACGAATTAAGAATCAGCGAATGAGCGAATCGGCGAATCAACGAATCATGAATCATGAATCACGAATCACGAATCACTCCGTACTCCTTACTCCTTACTCCTTACTCCTTCTCATTTTGCTCCTCCGCCTCATTGTGCAAGTGCCTGATTTCGCCATACTTGCCGCCGATACGTCCATCCGCGATAGAACAGCGCCGTTGCTGGAAGCCGCAGCACCGGAGACTGCGGGAGCAGATGCGTTGATTCTCGCCGATTGGCACTGGGCCACGCCGTTGTGGGTGTTGCAGCATGTCGAGCAGTGGGGGCCACAGGTGGAAGTGGCCTACGTCTATCCAATTGCAGGAAAGGAGTACGGCGACGTATGGCGGGAACGTGCCGAAGAAGCCGGTGACCGCCCACTCTTTACAACGCATAGCTACGCCTGGGACGGATGGACGTCCACACCGGTAGGCGGCGGGTTCCGCTTTTACCGGCGATCACTGACGGCGCTGCCGGACGACGCAGACTTTATCCCGCTGGATGCCGACCTGGACGCAGTACGGGTATTGGGTTACCGCCTCATCGGGGAAACCATGCCGGGCCGCAGCGTGGAGTTACACCTGGCGTGGCAGGCAAATGATCCGCAAGAGCCTGCACCGTCGTTCACCGCCCGTCTCTGGGACGCAAACGGCGCGTTGCTGGCGCAGACCGATCAGTTTCTGGGCGGCGATACGGCTGTAGACGAGGTGCACTTTTCGCAATTCGTTTTGCACCTGCCGGTGGACCGCTGTACGGGCACGATTTACCCGACGCTCGGCGCGTATACCGTTATCGATGGTGCGTTTCAGGATTTGGGGAACGTCTCGTTGCCAGAGTTGACATCGACGTGCGACTTCCCCACCCTGCCGGTGATCCGTTTCCTGCCTGGCGTTATCGTGAATGGCGGACCGTGGCTGCGCGGCGTCGATTACAACACAGAGAGCACAGGGACGACGGCGTACCTGCACTGGTGCGGGCCGGGGCAGGCGTTGGTCGTCCAATCCGGCGACAGTCGCGCGTTCGTTCATCCGCTCCGCGCGGGCGCGTGCCAGACGGTGCGGCTGACCGTCCCGGCGGACACATCGCCACAACTGACTTTCACCCGCATCGACAGCGGTCCGGCACGCTGGCTCGGTCTGGCGCTGCCCGATCCCAAACCCGGCGAGCGCTACATCCCCTTCGGCGACGAGATGGTGCTCACCGGCAGCGACGCGGTACAGCGTGGCAAGACGCTGGTGCTCAACCTGCGCTGGCGCACGGCGCGGCCCATCGTCAACGATTACGCGGTCAGTGTGCGACTGTTCGGTGAAGACGATGCGTGGCTCAGTATGCACGACATCCAGCCTGGCCTCGGCACGCTGCCGACACTCAAGTGGATTGTACGCGACGGCGCGCTGCTCGATCCACATCCCTACACCGTCGAGGAACTTCCGGCTAAAGTGACGGTCGCTGTTTACGAGCGCTTTCGTCTCACGCCGCTAGGTACTCCTGACAGCAATCTGGCGACCTTCCCATTCACACAGCAACCTTAAATCTGCCATTTCCAAACCGCAATGTTCTTACAAGCAACAAGAGAGTTGCAACTATCTTCCGCCATGCTACAATAGAACTATCACAATGGCGAATGAATCGTTGACGCAACGAAAGCACGATTTGCGAGTCGCGGCTACGCGCGCCAACAAAAACAACGGAGAAAAATATGAGCACGCGCTCAACCGCGTCGGCGTCCATCATCGAACTGTTGAAAGAAAACATCCGGCAAAGATCGCGCCTGTGGGGATATACGCTAATCCCTACGTTGGTCATGGGCGTCTTCATTGGCCTGTGGGCGCTGGCTCTTCTTTTTGGAGGGAGTCTTTCTCCAACCCAGCCTCTCAGCCTTATCGTCACCGCCATTTTGCTCAGCCTGATCATTCTGACGGGAAGGTGGGTCTACCGTTACTTCGAAACCCGCCGCATCGAAAAGCAGCCGCTGGTGCAGAAAGCGTCGCAAGCCCTGGAACATATCACGCATGTCAGCGTGAGCAGCAGCACGCGCCAAGAAATCGCGACGGCGTTATGCGAGGAAATCGAATCGCTCTTCCACCCACGATGCATTGAGATCGCCCTGCTTCAGCAAGCGCACCACTATCAGGTGCTGGGGACCGATGTTATTTTCCGCGTGGACGATCCGTTGATCCAATGGCTCACCACCGCACAGCCGGTTGACACGCTCATCCCTCTTCCATCAACGCAGATCCCAGCCGAGGCCCAGCCCACACAAACGCAGATGCTCAAACGCGGCATAGCGATGCTCATCCCACTGGGCAAGCAAGGTTGGGTCGGCGTAGGCGCAGTTGCAGATGGCGCTCAAGCGGGTGCGGAGGCCTATAATGCCATAGAGCAAAACCTGCTCCAACACCTCGCCCGACCGGCGGCAGTAGGGCTGGAGCGCGCCGCCGTCGCCGAAACCCAGCCCAAACGCGCGGATGAATTGCGTTCGCTATTCTGGATCGCGCAGGCGCTCAACTTCACCACAGAAGTCGACGACATTATGGAGTTGATCTATACCCAGCTCAAGCGCGTCATCGCGATGCCCAACTTCTACCTCGCGCTCAAGAACCCGGATGAGGACATCCTCTCCTTCAGCTTTTACGTTGAGGAGGACGAGCGCCTCTATCCCGATAACACCTGGGCCACGACTCAGGGACTATCCGGCACCGTGATGACCACCGGCATGACCATCCGCACGCCAGACTACACGACCGAGTGTCAGAAGCGCGGCCTGGAACCCGGCGGGACGCGGCCCGGACACGCCTGGATGGGCGCACCGCTGACGGCAGGCGATAAAAGCCTGGGCGTGATGGTAGTCTCTACATTTGATCCCAACACGGTCTTCACCGAGGAGGATGAAAACTTTTTCGTGACCGTTGCCGCTTACACGGCAGCCATCATCGAGCGCCACTCCCTCTATGAGCGGCTGGAAGCGCGCGCACGCCAGCTTGCCACCCTGAACGAGATCGGCAACCTGCTGGCCTCCAGCCTCGACCTGAACGAAGTGCTCGACCTGGTCGTGCGCAACGCCGCTGATCTCTTGAATTCCGAGGCCGGATCGCTGCTGCTGTTGGATGACGAGAGCGGCGATTTAATCTTCCGTATCTCCAGCGGGCCAGCCGGGGCTAAGCTCGTGGGGATGCGCGTCCCAGCGGGCAAGGGCATTGTCGGCGCGGCCTTCGCCGAAAACCGGCCCGTTATCACGCACGACACGCACAAGGACGGGCGGTGGGATAGCAGCTTCGATCGGCGGGCCGAATTCAGCACCCAGTCGATCATCGCTGTGCCGCTCAACGCGCGCGGACGCACCATCGGTGTGCTGGAAGTGATCAACCGCAAGGACTCGCGCCCGTTCAATCAGGAAGACACCGAACTGCTGTTGGCCTTCGGTGCGCAGGCTGCCATCGCTATCGAGAACGCGCAATTGTTCACGATGACGGATCAAGCGTTGCAGGCCCGCGTGGAGGAATTGACGACGCTGCAACAAATCGACCGCCAACTCAACACGACGTTGGATTACAGCGCCGTGATGGGGCAAACGCTCGAGTGGGCCATCCGCACCACCGGCGCGACCATCGGCCTGATCGCAGCGCTGCAAGAAGCCGAGGATGGCACGCAAGGCCTGCGCTTTCTGGCACATCGCGGCTACCCCCCGGAGGTCTTCGAGCGTTACGAGAAAGACGCACTTTGGCCATTGGAAGACGGTCTGATTGGGCAGACAGTACGCAGTGGAGAAACTACATTGTCCAAAGATTTGGCGCAGAATCCCCACTACCACGCGTTGACCCCCGGAATGCGCGCACAACTCACCGTCCCTATCAAACGTGAGGAACGCGAGCGCGGCCTGAGCGTCATCGGCATCATCGTCCTGGAATCCGACCAGGACAACACCTTCAGCGAGAGCAGTGTGGCCTTCATTGGACGTTTAGCGGATCACGCCGCCATCGCCATCGAAAACGCGCGGCTGTTCCAGATCGTCCAACAGGCCAACGACGCCAAGACCGACTTCATTTCTTTCGTCTCCCACGAACTGAAGCAGCCGATGACATCAATGAAGGGCTACATCGACCTGTTGATGAAAGGCATTGGCGGCTCGCTCAATGAGCAACAACAGCAATTTCTGCACATCGTTCGCAACAACGTGGGGCGGATGGACCGCCTGGTCCAGGATTTGCTTGATGTATCGCGCATCGAGTCAGGACGGCTGCGGCTGGAGATGGGACACATCGTGCCAGAGGAAATCGTCAGCGAAGCAGTACAGGCTTTCGAGCAGGAAATTGCCACCAAACACCAGACGCTCCAGGTCGTTATGCCCCCCAGCATGCCCGCCGTTATCGGCGACCGTGGGCGCTTGATTCAAGTGCTCACCAATCTGGTTAGCAATGCCAACAAATACACACCAGAGCAGGGGACAATCACCGTCGGTGCAGATCTATGGAGCGACAAAGGCCAAGATTACGTGCGATGGAGCGTGAAAGACAATGGCATTGGAATGAAACCGGATGAACTGAGCCGGCTTTTTACGAAGTATTTCCGCGCCAGCAACGCCGCTGTACGCAGCGTCCAGGGTACCGGATTAGGGCTGGTCATCACGCGCAGCATTGTGGAGATGCATGGCGGGCAAGTCATGGTCGAGAGTGAATATCAACAGGGCAGCACGTTCAGCTTTGCGATCCCCATCGCCAACTAAAGGAGGGTACGGCCGATGCCAAAAATTCGTATTCTGGTCATAGAAGATGATGATGATGCGCGCTTGATGTACTCGATTATGCTGCGCAGTTGGGGGTACGAGATTATCGAAGCGCCCACCGGTGCAGACGGCGTTCGGCTCGCGCGGCAGCAAAAGCCCGATCTCATTCTGCTCGACATTATGATGCCCGACATCGATGGGTATGAGGTATGCAAGCAACTACGGTCGGACCCGCACTTCCGCACCGTGCCCATCCTCTTTCTCAGCGCCCTGGATGCGCCGGACGATCGAATCAAGGGCTATACCATGGGCGGCGATGACTTCATCAACAAGGGCAAAGTCGAATATCAAGAATTGGGAGCGCGCATCAAGGCTGCCCTGGATCGGTTGCAACGGTTGAGACTGGAAAAGCGCGGCAAGCAACCCGGAACCTCGGTGGGATTGCTCTCACTGCGCGGCGGCGTCGGCGTGAGTACACTGGCCCTCAACCTGGCGCAACATGCCGCTGCCCGGTTCGATCCTCCCACGATTCTACTCGACCTGGCCTTCCCTGTTGGCAGCATCGGCCTTTGGAGCGGGTTCGAGGGCTCACGCCATATTGCGGAATTGCTCTCGCGCAACGCGGCGGATCTCAATATGTTATTAATTCAGAGTTTCAGCCTGCAAAACGTCCATGGCTTCTGGTTCATCCCTGGACCGGCCAATATTCTGGACCTGAGCGGGATCCGCATGGAAGCGGTAGAACGGCTGCTCTGTATCTTGAACGAAGAAGGTTATTTCGTGATCATAGATTTGGGACGAGGTACATTGCCGCTCGCGTGGCAAATCCAATCCCATTGCGATTGGGTCGGCGTCGTGACTTCGGCAGAGGCCACATCGCGCACACTCGCCAACGTTGCGCTGAACACGTTGGCGAAAGATGAGGAAACGCGGAAGGCATCTCTACTTATCTTCAACGATGTCACCAATGCCAAACCTGTAGACATTAGCTTTGGCCTGCTACGGCGACCAGACGTCTTTGTCCCCTATGCTCCCGATTTCCAGAATTTACCCGAGCCTTCCTCCCTGTCACAATTGTTGTCAATTGTGACACACCAGGAAGAGGTAAAGTAAGCATCAAAATTCACCCATAACAATACGAAAATGGAGGCTACACAATGAATGATACGAATGTACGTTTTCTAGAAACCCACGAATGGGCGCGTAGAGAAGGCAATGAGATCGTGATCGGCATTACGGATTACGCGCAGAGCACGCTCTCCGACATCGTTTACGTGGAACTACCGGAAGTCGGAGACACCCTCGACAAAGGCGATCAATTCGGTGTCGTCGAATCCGTTAAAGCAGCCGCCGACGTTTATCTGCCGATGAGCGGGAAAGTGGTAGCGGTCAACGCAGCATTGGAAGAAACACCAGAACTAGTCAACCAGGACGCCCTTGGCGAGGGGTGGATGCTTCGCCTCAGTCCCGCCAATCCAGGGGAATGGGACGAGCTACTCGACGCCGAGGCCTACCAGAAAGTCGTCGAGGAAGAAGAAGCGCACTAAGAAGGAGTGACACGCATGGTCTATATACCGCACACCGATGCAGAACGTCAGGCCATGTTGGCGGACATCGGAGTCGAGAACGTTGAGGAACTTTTCTGGGACATTCCAGAAAAGTTCCGTTATCCGCAGTTGGACCTCCCGGAACCGCTCTCGGAGATGGAGACGCTGCAAGAGCTGCAATTCCTGGCTGGGCTGAACCTGAACGCCAACACCACACCGGCCTTCCTGGGGGCGGGAGCGTATCGCCATTGGGTCCCCAGCGTCGTCGATTATGTCATCAGCCGGGGCGAATTCTACACCGCCTACACCCCTTATCAGGCCGAAGTGAGCCAGGGAACACTGCAAGCCATCTTCGAATACGAAAGCATGATCTGCGATCTTACCGGCATGAATGTCGCCAACGCCAGCCACTACGACGGCGCGACGGCAGCTGCTGAAGCCGTCATCCAGGCGTACAACACCTTTCGCAAGAAACGCAACAAGGTCGTGCTCGCGCCCACCATCCACCCGCACTATCGCCAAGTCATTCACACCTACACGCAAGGCATGGGACTGGAGATCGTGGGCGGCGACGATCCCACGACAGAGATAGCGCAACTGATCGAACTGGTCGATGAACAAACGGCCTGCCTCATCCTGCAAACGCCGGATTTCCTGGGGCAGATGCACGACCTGACCGGCCTCGCCGACGCCATCCACGCGCGCGGCAAGGACACCCAGTTCGTCGTCATCACCAACCCCATCAGCCTGGGGCTGCTCAAACCGCCGGGTGACTACGGCGCAGACATCGTGTTAGGCGAGGGCCAACCGTTGGGATTGGGGCTTAACTTCGGCGGGCCGTACCTCGGCTTTTACGCCACGCGCTCGCAGTACGCGCGCCAGATGGCCGGGCGGCTGGTTGGCAAGACCGTGGACCTTGAGGGCAAAGAGGGCTACGTGATGACGCTCACCACCCGCGAGCAGCACATCCGCCGCGACAAGGCCACCTCGAACATTTGCAGCAACCAGGGCTTGATGGCCCTGGCGGCGACCGTCTACATGGCCGCGTTGGGCAAACACGGGCTGCGCAAAGTCGCCGAACTGAACTACCACAAAGCACACTACGCCGCCGCCGCCATCGATGCGGTAAAAGGTTTCTCCGTCGTCCGACGCAAGCCCTTCTTCAACGAGTTCGTCGTCCGCTGCCCTAAACCGGCCGATGAAGTCAACACATTCCTCATCGATGGGATGGAAAGCGTAGAAATCATTGGCGGTTACGATTTAGGACAAGATTACCCGCACTTGGCGGATCACATGCTGGTCGCGGTGACCGAGATGAACTCACGCCACGAAATCGACCTGCTCGTAGAGGCTCTGAGCGCCTTCGACAACTGAGGCAGGAGAGAGGAACAAACAATGACCGAACCTCTGATTTACGAACTTTCATCGCCTGGACGCGAGGGCGTCAAACCTCCGCAATTGGATGTGCCAGAAAGCGCACTCCCGCAGGACTGGCTACGCGAAGACCTCCCGCTCCCTGAAGTCAGCGAGATCGACGTGGTGCGCCACTTCCTCCGGTTGTCGCAACTAAACTATGCCATCGACAAAGGCATGTACCCGCTCGGCTCCTGCACTATGAAGTTCAATCCCAAGATCAACGAAGTAACCGCGCGACTGCCTGGTTTTACCGGCGTGCATCCGCTGCAACACCCGGACATCGTCCAGGGGGCATTGTACGTGGTGTACGCGCTGCAAGAATACATCAAGGCGATTGGTGGCTTTGCCGGCGTGACACTGCAACCGGCCGCTGGCGCGCATGGCGAACTGGTGGGCGTGCTCATCATGCGCAAGTATCACCTGGATCGCGGTGAGCCGCAGCGCGACACCATCCTCGTGCCCGATTCGGCCCACGGCACCAACCCCGCCTCCACAAGTATGAGTGGCATGCGCGTGGTCGAGATTCCCTCCGACGCACGCGGCAACGTCGATCTGGACGCGCTGCGTTCGCAGATATGTGACCGGGTCGCCGGGCTGATGTTCACCAATCCCAACACGCTCGGCCTGTTCGAAGAGCACATGGAAGAAGTGATCAACATCGTCCACAGTTGCGGCGGGTTGGTGTACGGCGATGGCGCGAACATGAACGCGCTCATGGGCATTATGCGTCCCGGCGACGCCGGTATCGACGTAATGCACTTCAACCTGCACAAAACCTTCAGCACGCCGCACGGCGGCGGCGGGCCTGGATGCGGCGCGGTTGGTGTGGCCCCACATCTGGTCGACTATCTGCCTGGTCCGATTGTGGCACTCGACCCCGACCTTTCCGAAGATGAAGACCCCTACTTCATCTTCCACGACCCACCCAAATCCATCGGGCGGGTCAAAGCCTTCTGGGGACATTTTGGGATCATCGTGCGCGCCTATACCTACATCCGCATGTTGGGCGGCGAGGGCCTGCGCCGTTCCGCCGAACACGCGGTGCTCAACGCCAATTACCTGCTCAGCCGGATCAAAGGCGTCTATCCCTTGCCCTACGACCGCATCTGCAAGCACGAATTCGTCGTCGAAGGCCACTTCAAGGATGCACCCGGCGTCCATGCCCTCGACATCGCCAAGCGCCTCATCGATTACGGCGTCCACCCGCCCACCAATTACTTCCCCCTCATCGTGCCGGAGGCGCTCATGATCGAACCGACGGAGACGGAGAGCCAACAATCGCTGGACAATTACGCGGACATCCTGCTCAAGATTGCTGAGGAAGCCCTCGAGACGCCAGATCTGCTTCACGAAGCGCCGCATAACACGCCCGTCCGACGTCTGGACGAGGTGCGCGCCGCGCGTAATCCCGTGCTGCGTTACGAACATTGAGCCAGGTTACTGGCTAAAAGAAAGCCCTGGGGGGATTTTGGGAAATCGTATGCCCAAAATCCCTCCTTTTGGTTGTTCTCTCGTTGAGTGGTATAATTGTGCAAATTGCCTGAGGGGGGATTGTGAACATCAGCATCGGTGTAGCTTTCATCGCGGGACTGGCCTCTTTCCTGGCTCCTTGCGTGCTGCCTCTGGTGCCCGCTTACCTGGGATACCTCAGCGGGTGGGCCCTTCCAGGGCATGCCGGGACCAAGCCAAACACTCCCGCGTTGAGCGAGCGATTTTTCGTCGCGGCACACGCCGTCGCCTTCGTTATCGGCTTCAGCCTCGTCTTCATCCTGTTGGGGACTGCTGCCGGATCGTTGGGGCGCTGGCTGCGGGGCGATTGGTTTCGCTATCTGGGCGGATTGCTCATTATCTTCTTTGGTCTGGCCTTGATGGAACTCCTGCACGTACCTTTTCTGCAAAACGAAGCCCGGCTACAATGGCAAGGGAAACCAGAATGGGGCTTCCTGTCATCAGTGTTGATCGGCATGGTCTTCGCGGCAGGATGGACGCCATGTGTCGGTCCCGCACTCTCAGCCATTCTCATCCTCAGCGCCGATCAGTCCACGGTGGAACATGGCGTGCTGCTATTGATCGCCTATTCCGCCGGCATCGGACTACCGTTCATTCTCGCCGGCTTCCTGATCGACCAGCTCGGCGTGCTTCTGCAACGAGTGGGGCGTTACCTGCCCACCATCCAAAAAATCGCCGGTGTCATTCTGGTTCTGGTGGGCATCATCTTGATCACGGACAGCTTCAGCGCCATTGGCCTGTGGCTCGAACAGCGAGGTATTGGATGGAACCTGGGGATATAGACAACCGCGCACCGGATGCGGAGGCCATCCTGAACGAGGCACAGCGTCGCCTCCAGGAACGCACGCAGCAGAAGCAGGTACAGACGGCCATCTCTCCACAGCAACGTATGTGGGCCAACAAGCTGAATCGAGGCGTCTTTTGGCTGGCACGCCACTGGCTGGCAGTGTTCAATGTACTGACAGCGTTCTTCGTCGCTGGGGCGTTCTTGCCGCCGGTCTTCCTCAAACTTGGGATGCCGGGGGCGGCAGGGGTGGTCTACGCGTTCTACCGGCCATTGTGCCACCAATACCCATTCCGGTCGTGGTTCCTTTTCGGCCCGCAGCTTGCCTACCCACTCACCACACCTATCCACGCGACCGAAATGAACACCCTGCGGAGCTTCGTTGGTGATGCTCACACGGGCTACAAAACGGCGCTCTGCCAGCGCGATGTCGCCATCTATGGATTTATGCTCCTGGCAGGGCTGGTCTACGGCATATTGCGGCACCGGAAGCCAGTAAAGCCCTGGCCAATGTGGCAATACTTCGCCTTCGGCATCCTCCCTATGATGATCGACGGCGGCATCCAATGGCTCTCTTACGCCGTGTGGATCTTCACCCCTAACCTGATCAAGGTACCCTTCGAGACCATCCCCTTGATGCGTGCATTTACCGGCGCGTTCTTTGGCCTGGGCCTCGTCGCGGCCTCGTATCCATATCTGAACAAGTATTTCGAGGACATCCATCGCGTCCTCAAACGCAAATTCGATGAGATTACACCATCTCTGGAGGTCACAGTATGACACCACCCTTTGGTCCGATTCTACTCAGTATTGGCAACGTTATCTCCGTCCACTGGTACGGCGTGCTGATTGTCACCGGCATCATCCTGGGCGCCAACATAGCTGCCTACCTGGCAAAAAAAGCCGGCAAAGACCCAGAGATCATCTGGGATATGCTGATCCTGGTCGTCGTCCTGGCGATCATCGGCGCGCGCATCTATCACGTCTTCTCACGGCCCAGCAGCGGCTTGCTCGGCTGGGATTATTACAAAGAGAACCCACTGGAGGCGCTTTACATTTGGAATGGCGGTCTGGGCATCTACGGCGCGATCGTCGGCGGGGCAATCGGCGTACTTATCTTTGCCTGGCGGCGAAAGCTGCGCCCCCTTCAATGGCTGGATTTCGCTGCGCCAGGCGTGGCGATCGGGCAATCCATCGGGCGATGGGGCAACTACATCAATCTCGAACTGTACGGCCCACCCACCACCCTTCCGTGGGGGTTGCGCATTCCGCCGCTCTACCGCATTCCGCCTTACAACGACCTGTTAAACTACCCGGAAACCACCCTTTTCCACCCCACCTTCCTCTACGAATCGCTGGCAGCGTTGGTGCTCTGTCTGGTGCTCATGTGGATTGCGACACGTTACAGCCACAAGCTGCTGGAAGGCGATTTGCTGGTCGGCTACCTGATGGGCTATGCCATCATCCGCTTCTTCACCGAGATGCTGCGTCCCGACGCCTGGATGGTCGGCAGCATCGCCGCCGCGCAGTTAGTCGCCATCATCCTTTTGATCATTGGGGCAGCGTTCTTGCTCGTGCGCCATCTGTGGTTCCCCGGTAGGACGAAGCCAAAGACAGCCTGATTAATCTGCGACTTGTGACTTTAGACTAATAACGGAGGTACGGTATGCCTTGGACAGATGCGCTCCTCCACTTTCAGGATATTGACCAGGAGCTACAACGGCTGAACCAGAGATTGGCCGAGATCGGAGCCATCCTCCAGGATACTTCCGCGCTCACCCAGGTTCAGCAAAACGCCGAAGAGGCAATCCAGGCGGCCCAGGCCGCGCGCAAGGCCCAGAAGGACGTGGAATTCGAACTGCAAAAGACCCAGGCGGAGCTGAAACAAACCGAGCAACGGCTATACAGTGGCAACATCACCAATCCTCGCCAACTGGAAGACCTACAGGCCAAATCCCAATCCCTGCGTAAGTGGGTGGCCAAGCTCGAAGACGACCTGCTCGAAGTGATGGTCGCGCGGGAAGAGGCTGACGAGGTGGATACCAAGATCAGCACCCAACTCAAACATCTCACAGCAAAGCGCGCCACTTTGGAGCAGAATCTCGCCGCCGAACGCAGCGTGCTACAGTCTCGCGGGCAAACACTGCTGGAAGAAGCAGAAAATGTCAAAACCCACATCCCGCAAGCCATCATAGACTCCTACCATTATCTCAGCAACCGCACGGGCGGTATCCCTGTCGCGCGTCTGAATGGCGATATATGCAGTATGTGCGGTGTGGAAGTGCTCAAGCCGACCCAACGCAAAGTCAAGAACGGCGAGGAAGCTTATTGCGACGGCTGCCGGCGGCTACTTGTCGCATAACTATTATGGAAACAAATTGATTGCCGCTTTCGGACTACACGGCGCATCGACCAAGGCTGATATGCCCGACGCACACACGCCAGAACGCCAGATGCGCGAACGAACCACCCTTCACCGCATCCTGTGGATCAACACAAGCCTTGACTGGGCTACGTCGCCAGCGGGACGGCACTGGCGCTCACACGCGGCAAGCAGAACCATTTCCTGCGCGGTATTGCGATAATTCCCTGGGTAGGCCGAGCCTTTCGCAGCTTTATCGTGGGTCTATGGCACAACGAGACCCTCTACCGCTTCGCTAGCTACACCGGCGCAAAAACCGACTACCTGCACATCAACGATGACGTCGTCGCGTGGCTAATCACCGACCGTCTGTACTACCTGATGATCAACGCCCATCGCGGGGAGGCCGTCGACCTGCGTGGACCGAGCAAAGTGGACATGGGCGTGCGCGTCCCGGAGGCAGTCACCACAGAGGTTAAAGTGCGGCTGGCAACCCGGCGCGGGGATCATACGGTCTTCGAAGGCCGCGGGCGCAACGCCGGGCTGGAAGTGGCGGGAGATTTGGAAAGCTTAGTTGGAAGTTGAAAGTTCAGAGTTCAAAGTTGAACGTTGCGAATTGAGTTAACGCCGCCAGCTTACAACCTTCGACTTATACCTAAAAGTCACCATGCTTACCTGGATAGTGGATACTTTCACGGCCCTGTCGATTGTGCCCCGCTTCATACTGCTTGTCTGGGTGCTGGAGATGATCTCCGTACCAATTCTTAAATGGCGTTGGGGCATGCGGGCCGAGCGTACGGGGATCATCCTCGGCGTGCTACTACAGGCGACCGCTGTGATCGCCGCACTCTACATCGCATGGGGCGTCTGGCCCACACTGCGCGCAGCGTTGATCATCGCCGGATTGGGCTGGGTTATGGAATACGTCGGTTCACACACCGGGTGGCCCTTTGGCCGCTACCACTACACGGAGCGGCTGCAGCCGCAACTTGGCGGCGTGCCGCTGCTCATCCCCCTGGCATGGCTAATGATGCTGCCACCAGCATGGGCTGTGGGCCGGTTGATCACCGGCGGCACGAGTGCAAGCTTTATTCTGATAGCGGCGCTGGCCTTCACCGCCTGGGATCTGTTCCTTGATCCACAGATGATCGCTTGGGGCTTTTGGATGTGGGATCAACCAGGCAGCTACTTCGGCGTCCCCTGGCTCAACTACGTAGGTTGGCTGTTGATTTCGGCCGTCATGACGGCGCTGGCAGCGCCTGACCTACTCCCAACAGCGCCGCTGTTCCTCATCTACGGCATAACCTGGTTCTTCCAGGCTTTGGGACAATTCTTTTTCTGGAAACTCCGCGGCCCGGCAGTCACCGGCGCGCTGGGGATGGGCATATGGGTGGTGTGGGCATGGCTGATGCTGTAATCTGGACCATACTTGGGTTTGCGCTCGGCGCGATCCCGTTCTCACTCCTTATCGGACGATGGGCGCTGCGCACCGACATCCGCGCTGTGGGCGACGGCAATCCCGGCGCCACCAACGTGCTGCGATCCGGCAGCAAAGCCTGGGCTGCCCTTGCGATGCTCTTAGATATGGCTAAAGGGGCGCTGCCGGTCGCGCTGGCCTACGTCATATTTGCCAAACGCGGCTGGGAGATCGTCCCCATTGCACTAGCGCCTGTGTGCGGTCATATCTTCTCGCCGTTCCTGCGGGGGAAAGGCGGCAAAGGCGTTGCCACAACCGGCGGCATCTGGATCGGCCTAACCAACGGCGTCGCGACACTCATCGGCATCGTTGGCATGAGTGCAGGTTACCTCATCGGCGACAATCCTGGCTGGGCCGTGGCATTAGGATTGGGCGGCATAGGTGCATACCTGGTGCTGTTCCGGCATGAACCGGTGCTATTGGCAGTGTGGGCTATCAACGCGGCGCTGGTGCTGTGGCGCTACGGCGAAACACTACGGCGGTGTCCACACCTGCGTGCGAAGCTCAAGCACAAATGAGCAGTATGATCACTACAGGATTGGTGCTCTTCACAGGCTTTATGCTTGTGGTGATCGCTGTCATCACCGTGCTGAATGTGCTGACCTTTCCTCGATTGAACGCTTCTCCATTGCCAAAGGAAACACCATTCGTCTCGGTCCTCATCCCAGCACGGGACGAAGCGACTGTCATCGGTGAGACAATCCAGAAACTACTGGCACAGGATTATCCGCACTACGAGTTGCTGCTGCTCGACGACCACTCTACCGACGGAACTGCCAACATCGCGCATCAAGCAGCCTGCAACGATCCACGTCTGCGTAGCCTAACTGGCGCGCCACTCCCTGAAGGTTGGATGGGCAAAAGCTGGGCCTGCCACCAGTTGGCACAAGCCGCTCGCGGCGATATTCTGGTCTTCACCGATGCCGATGTGTCATGGGAACCTACTGCCCTCTCCCGTCTGGTGGGTGAGATGCAAAAACGCGGCGGCGATTTGCAGACCATCTGGCCGACCCAGATCACCGTCACCTGGGGAGAACGCCTGATCGTCCCACTGCTGGCCTTCGTCATCATCGGCTACCTGCCGCTGCTGGCGGTGCATCACATTTCCTGGCCCGTCTTCGCAGCAGCAATGGGACAATGCCTGGTCTTCCGCCGTACCGCATACGACGCCATCGGCGGGCACGCGGCGATTCGCGCCAGCATCATCGACGATATGGCCCTTGCTAAAGCCATCAAGCGCCGCGGCTTGCAACTGCGCATGGCCGACAGCGCAGGGCTGGTTTACTGTCGCATGTACCGCAGTTGGGCCGCCGTGCGCGACGGCTTTGCGAAGAACATCCTCGCCGGGCATAGCAACAGCATCCTGCTACTCCTGCTCTCGTGGGCCTTCCACTGGCTGCTGTTCCTTGCGCCGTGGGTGTGGCTGATAACAGGTTGGCTGGGTGGGCCGGCTGAGTGGCCGTGGCAGCCTTTGTGTCTCATCGGATTGGGCGTCAGCATCCGCGCACTGACGGCGGCCTTCAGTCGTCAGCGGGTCGGCGATGCGCTATGGCTGCCCTTGTCTGTCATCCTTATGGCGCGGATTGCAACACGCGCTATCGAATGGCGGGTAAAATATGGCGGCGTCCATTGGAAAGGGCGCTTCGTCAAAAGACAAAGGTAGAATCAAGCCATAAACAAACAGAAACACGCCCCTGGGTAGGGGCGTGTTTCTGCGAAAGGAGGGTAACCAACTGCGTCTTAGTTCGGAGGGCGGGTCTCCTTACCAAACGCTAACCTTATTATACTCTCTTACCAAATTCTAGCAATAGGAAAAAAGTACTATATTCCTCCCCCATGTGTCATACCCTACTCTCCCCGCCCGCACGTGACAGAATGAGAAAGTAAACTATAATGAACCTCGAGACAAGCCAATGGACGATTAGGAGCACTGGATTGAAGACGAAAACAGAGCCACTTTCTCGCCTTTCCATCGAGCACCTCTGGGGGCTTGTGGTGATAGCAGGCATCTTCATCTTCGTAAACACCCATCCCATTCGCCCCTTCGATTTCTGGTGGCACATTGCTGCCGGGCGTGATTTGGCGCTCACAGGACATATTCCAACCGTAGACAACTACTCCCAGACGATGTCTGGTACACCCTACCCGGCATATCAAACCTACTGGTTGATGGAATGGATATTGTATCAAATCTACCGGCTCGGCGGCGCACCGTTCATTATCCTCTTCCAAAGTCTGATTGTGACCACAACCTACGCGCTAACGCTGTGGCTGGCCTGTCAACGCTCCGGCAACTGGCGCAGTGCGGCCCTGGCCACTCTTTTTACCGCAGCCCTGGGCATCAATGATTGGAATGTTCGCCCCCAAACGATCGCATTCCTTATAGCAGCAATATTCTTGAACATCATCCACATGTATCACAACCGCCCACGTCCCTGGCTGCTGCTGAGTTTCCCCATTGGAATGTTGGTCTGGGTCAACAGCCACGGCACCTTCCCGCTAGGACTGGCGCTCATAGGATTATGGGGCGCGGAGCAAGCGTGGAACGCGCTTACCACCCGGCAGTGGCGATCGGTACGCGCACCAGCCATTGCATTGAGTGCCGCAGCCCTGGCCTGCCTGCTTAATCCCAGGGGCATTGACGTTGTACAGTACGTCACCTTTATGACGACCAGTCCGGTCATCCAAAACCTGGTTACAGAATGGGCCGCCCCGACGTTCGATACGCTGGTCGGGACGCTGTTCTTGGTGGGATTGCTCCTCAGCGCCGCAGTATTGGCCCTCTCACCCAAGCGGCCGACGCCCTTTCAAGTACTCGCCTTCCTTGCTTTTGGTGCGCTGGGTTTGAAGACGCTGCGCGGCGCGATCTGGTTCGGCCTGGTGATGGGGCCAGCGTTAGCGGAACACATCACCCACATCGGCATATCGGCACATCGATACATCAACACGTTGGTACATCAACGTAGCAGCGATACAACGACCATCACAAAACCCAAGATCCAGGTTGCGCTAAATGCGGTCATGGTCGCGATAGTATTGCTTGGGGCGCTGTCGTCCCTGCCGTGGTTCAAAGGATTGTGGCCATTGTCGCCAGAAAAAGCGGGGTTGATCTCGGCAGAGACGCCGGTAAAGGCAACGGAGTTCTTACTGCAGGAGAACCTGCCGGGACCTGTATTCCACGCGATGCCGTTTGGTAGCTATCTCATCTGGGCTGCGCAACCACAGTATCCAGTCTTCGTGGACCCACGCATCGAACTGTATCCGCCGGAGTTATGGCTGGATTATCTATACATCTCCGCTGCAACAGCCGGGTGGGAAAAACAGTTGCAGGCGTACGGTATCCGCACGTTGATGCTCAGTCCACAACAGCAAGCCGGGTTGGTCGCAGCGACTTATAAATCAGGGCAGTGGGAGGAAGTGTATCGTGACTCAACCAGCGTGATTTTGATCCGCGCAGACTGAAAGTGAACCTCGTCAGTTGACAAAAACAAAATCACCACTGACAATGTGAATAGGCCCGCAATGAGTAGTGATAAAGGAGCGTGATGCTGAAAACACAAGTTCAGGACACCATGCCAATTGAAGTATCTGTCGTCATTCCGGCATACAATGAAGAATTGGGAATTGGTCCGGTTTTGGAAGAAGTACAGGACATATTGGCGCGCACGTCATTCGTTTACGAAATTATCGTCGTGGATGATGGCTCGCAAGACAATACCGCCGCCGCCGTCCAGCGCTATCCAAATGTGCGCCTACTTGCGCATACACGAAACCTGGGCTATGGCGCGGCGCTGAAAACGGCCATTCGTCAGGCACACTACGCGACCATTTGCATCACCGACGCCGACGGCACTTACCCCAACACGCGCATCCCGGAATTGGTCACAAAGCTGCACATGGAAGGGTACGATATGGTCGTCGGCGCGCGGACGGGCGCGGAAGTGGCAATCCCCTGGGTGCGGAGACCAGCAAAATGGGCTATCGGCACACTCGCCAACGTGATCGCCGGGCAGAAAATCCCCGACATCAACTCCGGATTGCGGGTGTTCAAGCGTGCGGTCGCATTGCGTTTTTTCGATATGTTACCCAACGGTTTCTCCTTCACGACAACGATCACACTAGGACTGCTGACCAACGGCTATTTCGTTGCCTATACGCCCATCAACTATATGGCGCGGACGGGGAAATCGAAGATCAAGCCGGTACGCGATACGCTGAATTTTATCAACTTAATCCTGCGAATGGCGCTTTACTTCGCGCCGCTCAAGATTTTCCTGCCGTTGAGCGGCCTTTTGCTGTTGTTAGGCCTATTATGGGGCATCTTCAGTTGGGCCGTGTTACAAGAGTTAGCGGACGTCAGCACCATCGTCATCGTGATGGCTGCGATTCAAGTGGGTATCATCGGTATGCTGGGTGAGTTGATTGTCCGCCGTCTGCCGAACTATTACCGGGAGGAGGAATAACCATGCCCGCCTCGTACGAGATTTACGCGCAGCTCGCCCTCGACCAAATACCACGTTTGCTCGGTAATCAGGATCGCAATGCCTTCTCCCCCACATATGGATGTTTTCATCGCGATTACTGGTTGGACAAGACCTCCGACTTTCCCGACGCTGTACGCCAATTCTCAGCCCACGCCCTGGCGCTCGTCTACCGGGGCGCATTTCCAGGGAACATCTATTACGCCCAACCCAAAATCCGCGACTGGGCCATTGCCGGATTATTGTATTGGACGCGCATCCAACATAAAGATGGGTCCTTCGATGAGTTCTATCCTTACGAGCGTGGCTGGGTAGGGCCTTCGGCCTTCACCACATTCACCAGCATCGAGACGTTCAACCTCCTCAAGGACGAGATTCCGGCAACGGCAGCCGACAAAATCCTGGCGGCAATTCACCGCGCGGCGCTGTTCATTGCAAAGGGCGAAGCAGAAGAGGATCACCTGGCGAATCACCACGCGATGGCAACACTGACGCTGTGGAAGGCATACCGGCTGCTAGGCGACGATACGCTGCACGCCGGTTACGAGCGCGCCTGGGGTACCTTCCTCACCTACCACAATCCCGATGAAGGTTGGTCGCGGGAATACGACGGGGTAGACCCAGGGTATCTTTCCGCCACGGTTTCTTTCTTGGGCAAGGTTTACCAGGACAATCACAGCCCCGCCATTCTGCAGGTGTTGCGTCAAGCCGTCGAGTGTGCAGCGTATTTCGTTTACCCAAACGGATTCTACGCCGGAAGCATGGGCAGCCGTAACACACTGCATTTCTACCCGCACGGATTCGAGATTCTCGCGCCAGAGATACCTTTAGCCGGCGCTATCGCAGAGAAAATGCTCGCCGCGCTGGCCGCAGGCAAATTGGTCCCGCCGGGCATCATCTCCGACCGCTACGTGGTCTACCGCGTGCCCGAATTTCTGCAGGCCTACCTGGATTACAGCGAGCGCGCCGCGTCGCTGCCGCCGTTGCCCTACGAAAAAGCGCCCTTCACCCGCTACTTACCGCAAGCGCGCATCTACATCGCAAACCGGTCACGCCATTACGTAATCGCCAACCTGGCAAAGGGCGGCGTCGTCAAAGTCTTCGACCGGCAGACGGGGCGCTTGCTGCTCAACGATGGCGGCCTCATCGGGCAATTGGATAACGGACACGTGGTTTCGTCACAGTGGGTAGACCCAAACTACATCTGCCAAACCGAAGACACTGGCTGGATGGTCGAAGGGCATCTACATCGCGTGCCGTCACACAAACTGTTCACGCCGTTGAAAAATATCCTGTTCCGCAGCGCCTTGGTAGCGCTCGGCTGGTTGCCGGCTTTTTCTCATCTCCTCAAAGGTCAAATCCGCAAGACTCTGATTCTGGGGCAGCGCTCGGTTCCCGTAAGGTTTCACCGCGAAATGCAAATAACGGACGACCAGGTTACTTTGCGTGACACATTGCATATAGATGAGGGTGCGCGTTTTCAGGCCTTGTCCATTGGAGACGAGTTCTTTGTACGGTACGTGCCCCAAAGCCGTTATTTCCAATCGCAAGAGTTGGACGTCGCCGGGCGTCAGGTCGAGCCGGAGACCCTCGCAGCGCTCAACCAGCAGGGCAAGGGGACGTTCACGACCGTCGTCGCAGGCGACACGGTGGAGGCGCTTGGCGAACCGGCATTCAGAGGGCTACCGTTCGGCGTCTATAACATAGATTACTTCGAGGGGCGCCAACACAAACGCCAGTTAGTCTACCGTTTGCGTCGCCGCACCGATGAAGTGGAACGAGCGTTACGGCGCTACGGCGAGGGCGATCTGCACGTGGTCGTGGACGTTGGCACAGCGGATGGACTAATGATGGCCGATCTGCGCCAACGCCTAGGGCCACTGACGTTCCTGGGTATCGATTACAGTTTCCCCCTCTTGAGCGCGGCAACGCTCACAGGCGTGCTAAAAGCACAAGGCGATGCGCTGGCGCTGCCCGCGCGCAGCGATTTGGCAGACGCTATCGTCGCCACCGCCATCATCGAACATGTTCCCGATGCAGATGCCCTGTTGCGCGAATGCCGGCGCGTGTTACGTCCCGGCGGGTTACTGGTGTTGACCACGCCCAACCCGACAATGGATCACATGGCCGAGAAACTGGGCATCCTGAAAGATGCCGGGCATAACGAGACGTTCACACTCAAAGCATTGGCCGCGCGTATAACGGCATGTGGCTTCGAGGTCGTCGAAGCGCGCAAGTTCATGTTCTCACCAATAGGCTTCCCGGCGGAAAAAGTCATCGAGCAGATCTTCGGGCCATTAGGACTCAATTTAGTTATGGCAAACCAACTGGTGGTGGGCCGCAAACAATGAAAGCGTGGGTGCGCCGCTACTGGCTGCGATTGTTGGGCATCACTCTATTGCTCTTCCTGCTTTCCCGCGTCAATCTTGGCGAGGTAGCACAGATATGGCGCCACATCCGTCTCGATTGGCTGGCTGCGGCGGTCGCGCTCAATCTGCCGCAGGTCGGGTTGAAAGCCTACCGCTGGCAGCGCCTCTTGCGCGCGCAGCACATCCACTACCCTTTCGCGCAGGCGACGCTCTCCTATTTCGGCAGTATCTTCGTCGGCTTGTTGACGCCGGGACGGGTCGGGGAGTTCGTCAAAGCGTTCCACATCAGCCGGGATTGTAACATCTCGCTGGCGCAGGGGCTATCGAGCGTGTTGCTGGACCGGCTCTTCGACCTGTACGCACTGTTCATTATCGGCGGGACGGCGCTGTTGGCTTTAGCGCCCGGGGGCCTGGGAATTGTGAGCCTGGGAGGGCTGGCGCTACTGCTAGTGCTGCCTCTCGCGCTATTCGTCAACGCAACCACATTCGCGTGGTTCTGTAAAACAGGTATAAAATTGGGACGCCTTGGCGGGAAGACTTTCAGTCCATCGAGCTGGTTGTGGGAAGTCCATACCGGCATCCGTCAGTTACCTTTGCGCGAAGCGTTGATCGCCGGATTGCTGACCCTTATGGCCTATAGCATCTTTTTTAGCCAGTGTTACCTGCTTGCAAAGGCGTTGAGCATGCCGGCCGGGTTCGGGACAATCAGTTTCGCCGTGGCGCTCGGCAGTTTAGTCACCTTGCTGCCGATTTCTATTTCGGGGTTAGGAACGCGCGAGGCGGCGATTGTCGCCTACCTGGGACAGGCCGGTGTTTCTGAGGAGATCGCCATAAGCTTTTCTCTGTTAGTTTTCACCACCTTCTATGTCGCCGGTGGATTGATGGGCGCGCTGGCCTGGTGGATCAAACCGGCGCCTTTCAAACGAGAAGAAACCATTAAAAAAAACTCTGCCTAGTCTGCTCAACCTACTGACAAAGGCAAAAGAGGGATCGCTATGTCTTCAAACGCATTGAACGATCACAAACTGCTACGTTGGATGACGCCGCTGATGATTCCCCGCCGGCTGGCTTATGCCAGGTTGCTCGGCGGCGTCTTGTGGATTGCGTGGATTGCCAGCCTGCTGCTGGGGCCGGGATACTTTGACCTGGCCGGGCAGGTGATCGGCACAGATTTCCTGCAATACTACACTGCCGGCTACATCACGCGCGTGGGCGACCGGGCGCGCCTCTACGATTTGGCATACCAGGCGGAAATAGAAAGGCAACTTATCGGGCCTGGGTTACAGGATTTTTTCGGCTTTATCCTGCCGCCGTTTATGGCCTGGGTATTTTGGCCGTTCGCATTGCTCCCTTACGGGTTGAGCTTCGTCCTATGGAGTCTTCTCGGGTTGCTGGGCCTATGGATGAGTCTGAAATTTCTACTCACTCCCGCAACCGCTCCCCGGACAGTATTCGTATGGAGTCTCACCTGGTTTCCCATCTTTGCGGCGATTGCGTTTGGACAAAACTCGCTGTTGAGCCTGTTCTTGTTCGCGTTGACCTATCGCTTGTGGCAACGGGAACGCCCATTCTGGGCCGGTATGGCCGCCGGGCTATTGGCCTATAAACCCCAATTGCTGCTCGCGGTGGGCTTTCTCTGGCTGCTGCGCTGGCGCAAGGATTGGCGCGCCCTGCTAGGGTTAGGCGTGGGCGTAAGCATTCTGATGTTGCTGTGTTTTGTGACGTTACCCGAAGCGAGTTGGGCCTACATCGATTTCGCGCTGACGGTGTTGCCCGGATTGCCGGAATGGGGCGGGCGGCAAATCTGGCACACGCAAACCTTCCACGAGTTTTGGCTGCTGTTGTTGCCGGGCCAACACACCATCGCCAATATCCTGCGGTGGGTGTTGGTCGCCATTGGCGGCGTCGCCTTCGTGCGTTTTACACGCCGCTATCAGGAAAATAAATCGCTGCTCTACGCCGGGATGATGTGCCTGTTGATCTGGACCAGCCCGCACGCCAATATCTACGAAATGAGCCTGCTGTTGATCCCCGCGCTGTTGTTGTGGGAACACCGCCCCGACTTGCGTCTGGGCTGGCGGCGAATTTTCGTACTGCTTTGGCTGGTGTTCCTGTTCAGTGGGCCGCTGACTTATATGCAACTTGAGGCGTTGCGCCTGCCGTTTGCCGTGCAAATCAGCGTACCGGTGTGGGCGCTGGCGATGTATGTGGCTTATGACTGGTTGATGTCGCCTGTAGACGAAGAAACAGTAGGAATAACAGCCTGAATGTTGATTCCTGGCACTCTATGATTCAACAATGGCTAGAAAGGCGCGACGGCATAGATCGCGACATCTGCCTCGACAAAGACAATAGGCCAACGCCAAAGCGCGACGGTCAGATTCTCATCAGTCAACGGCGAAACAACGATGTGCGTCACCTGCCACTGAGTCAGAAGAGTGTTTTGCTCAGATAGCGATAATCGGTCATCGAAAAACGCCGCAACCTGTTCCCGGCGACGGTTCACGTCCAGCGTAGCGCCGGCGTGCCCCAAAACAACCCGTCCCTGTATTTCACCGGCCAAAAGATTACCTGTAGCCTCGTGCGCAAGCACAACGACATTCGGCCCTAACTCGTGCAGATAATCTGCTGCTGCAGCGAGCGCACGCGGCTGAAACACAAACCGCGGTGTAGGCTCAAGGCCCAAATGCGCCGACGTATACGCCGCGTAATAAGCCAGGTTTTGTCCCCAAAAAAGCATAACTAACGCCACGCTCACCGTCACCCGGCCAAGCATACGATGACGCAGTTTGCGTATCCATCGCCACTGCGCCATCCAGAGCCAGGCAGGCGCAGACAAAACAGCTATAACCGGCCCTAGCCCAAAACCAAAACGACGCTGATAAGTCACGGGAATGTAACTACTCACCAGCAACACCAACGCCAATGTCAATAAAAAACGTCCTTCGTCACGCGCACGCCAGTAGCGGAGCGCAGCCCAAATTGCCAGGATACTCACTATTCCATAACCCCACATCACACCATCCAACGGTAACGAGTCCTGAATATTCTGACTACCGTAAGCCCGCCCCCAAAAAGGATCCAGTGTAAACGCCCAATAATTGTAGACAAGTAAAGGCAACGCTGCCAATCCCATAACAATCAAAGGCCGTGCGAGTGGCCACAGCACGCGACGCGCAGTCAACACAGTACCAATCCACCACACACCGATGGGTAATAGAGCAGGGACAAGGGCAAAGGGATTCAACAAGCCCATCACGACGATCAAAAACGCGTACCGGACCAACACAGCCAGAGAAAAACCTGTCTCACGTCGCCGCCAAAAATCGGTCCAGAGCCACAATATCCCCGCCAGGGAAAACGCCAGATGCGGCGGTGCGCTAAACAACAACCAGGTATTCACCTCTGGACGATTGAAAGCATAGTCGTAACGTGCGCACCAGACACAGGATGGGAACAACGCCATCCCAATAGCCAATAGCCACCCCGGTCCAACAGAAAAAGCCAGAAACCAGGCCGACTTTCGCACGCGGTCGCCCGGCAGAAATGCGTCCGTAAACGCGCCAAACGCCCACAATAGCGCCGCACTTCCACCGATACAGGCGCCATAATAGAACCATTCCAGCGGCGCGCGGAACGGCCGCGCCAGATGGCCTAGCAACACGTAAAAAGGGTACTGTAGCACCGGCGCATGCGATTCGGGCGTAAAGCGATTGACAATCAACCAGTCCCCAGCATACCCCTGCGCCATCGCAGAACGGTATTGTGTATAATCCTCGCCTAATGTCCAGGCGCGGTAGAGTTGCCAATCTGCAGGGGGAAAGAGCGCCGCCCAAATGACCGGGAAGGCCAAAGCGAACACCAATCCGCTGCCTATAATCCATACAAAATGCTTGTCAAGTTTTGGGTTCATACGATCAAGATAAACGTTCAAGCAAGTTCACTACTAACACTTGATCTCAATAGTGAGGCATTTGAAATGTCTATTGCCATTTCTTGAATGTAAAAATGGCGACTCTCGTGACGAACACCCCACTAGCGTTCTGCATTAGCTAAAGCCACAACCTCAAGTGTTCCAACCGGCACACGCGATCCTACTTGACTCCGCACATCAGTAGTATACGCAAAGACGTGTGCGCTGTCGTACCAGCCTACCGCGAGCGTATAACGGCCCGGCGGAATCGTTACGGCTAATTCCACCTCGAACGTCTCGCTAATCAGTTCGCCGGGTGTCCAAGCCGTTGTAGGATGCAACGCAACCGTGGGTACGTGCAGAATCCGCCCCTCATTGGCTTCCAACAAATGCGTGACGGCAAACAGCGGCGTCGCTTGAGAGATTCCCTCTCGCGCCAACCAGACGTAGCGCAAGCGATACCGTCTATCCCCCACGGGCTCTATCGAAGCCTCGACCAATCCTATTTTGTCGACGAACTCTGCTTGAATGGATGTGACCGCGCGCGCCGGCGCACTGGTAATCGTTTGCGATAGCGTTAACGCCGTCCAATCCGTATCGGAGAAAGCTGTCGTTCGCTTTTGAAACAAAAGCAGGCCATCTTGCGCCGAAATCAACCCAAAATCCGGACGACGCAAAGTCACCGCGAGGGCTTCCCAATCATAGGTTATATCGCCAAACAGCACGCCTCCTTCTGCTGGTTCGCTATAGTCTAGCAAGCCATCCAAAATCACGTAATCAACTCTATCCAATAGGTTCCCCAGAGGTGGGGGGACAGTATCGTCTATTGGGTGTTGAACATGTAGTTCATAACGACGAGTCAAATGCGACGCTAACATCATCGAACTGAGAATCGGCGCTTCATCCGGCACCTGGGTCAACCAACGATTTTTGAGCGCGTCGCGCATCGTCGGTTTATACCCCCAAGACGACCATCCACTCTGCACAGCCTGCGTATAAAAAACAGGACGCAATGGGGTATTGACCAATTGTATGTTGAGCAACAACGTGACAATCCCCGCAGCGCCTAAAGCAACAGACCAGGTAACGCTGTTTTTCCGCTCTACCAATTCCATAGTTGCAACTTTCACTTTAAGTCGCGCTGCGCCATGCAGCGCAACCATTACCAAAAAGGGAACGACAAGGGCATAATGATGCCCACGGTAATAGAAAGAGGGGCCGGGACCAGAACTGAGCACAATTGGTAAAGCAACCGCCAATGCCAGACCAGTCCAATCCACGGCAAACAAAGCGATTGGAATGATTGGCGCGAATACGGCTATTCCATTTGCCAACCGCAAGGCCCAGGTATCACCGAGTTCAGTCAAAAACGTCCCGAAGTAAAATTGCGCGTACCCTGCGGCGCTCGACTGCTGATGCATACTACCGGAACTCACAAACAAGGGGCGGAGGCCAAAATAAACCGATGCCCCCCACAATATGCCCATCAAAACCGTGAGCGTCCCCACACGGCGTTCCCCTTTGAGCCACAAAAAAGCACCGAGCAAGCACACCGGCGCGGCAACGTAAACTTTGCTAGCCAACGCCAAACATAGCCACAATCCATACATGCGCCACGCTTTGCGGTCCAGAGCCTCGAGAGCAAATAATAACAACGGCATAGCTAACGTATCACCGTGAAAGTCATAGAGGACGGCGGTTTGCGCCATCGGGTAAAGCAAATAGATCAGTGTAACTAGACGCGCCGCGTGAAGATTGCCAATGCGACGTTTCGCTAAACAGTACAGTGGAAAGCTGCCCGCGCCAAACAAAAACGCCTGCACCAGCAACAGAGTAATCGGAGAGGGAAAAAGCGCATATAACGGAGTAAAAAGAAAATAGATCAGTTCAGCATGAAGAGCCAAACGACTCAACGTTCCACCACGGTACGAGAACTCCAATGGGCGCCCGCGAGTACTGCTCCAAATGGCCTGTGTCATGTTTCCCAAATCGAACATATGCGCGTTATAAGCAAGATAACGCAACACACTCAACGTTGCCAACATAGCTGTAATGAACACAATGCAGCTTAAGATCACCCAGTCGAGTTTATGAAGCAAACTCTTCAATTGACGTGGAACAAATGTCATGCTTCTGGTTTCTCTCCTTTAGATTCTATCCGAAAATTGTACTTGTGAGCGTTTCTGATGTGCCAACGGTAAATTTGAGCACAGATTTTCAGCTCTCCTTACGACTAAGTAACAACGACCAGGGAAAAGCAGAAGCTTGCTCTAGCACCACGAATTCACGCGCCACAAAACGTGCGAACTGTCGCCCCGTCCAATTCTGCACATGCTCAGGGTCATTTCCCCACGCCCGCAGATGTTTGCCACGCAAGGCGTTCAACAAACGGAACCACGGTTCATGGGGCACGCTCAACAACACATGAGCGCGCGTTACCCGCCGCAGCTCACGCAATGCCGCTGCCGGTTCGAGTAAATGTTCCAACACCTCATTGCATAGCACCAGATCGAATTGCGCATCGCCAAAAGGTAGCGCCAGCACAGTAGCGCGGCTACGATGCATCCAGGGCGTCACTGTCCACCCGCGCGTCAACGCATCGCCATCCAGATCGACACCCCAAAAGCTGGCCTGAACGGACCATTGCTGGCGCAGGTGACAACTCACAAAACCCTCCGCGCACCCGGCATCCAGAATCGTCCGCGCATCCAATAACGCAGTCAGCCTGGTGGCTTGTTGCAGAAAGCGCCGCAACAACCATTGCTGCGCCGGA
>DAIUDK010000032.1:6265-38225 GCA_036845725.1 Chloroflexota bacterium | reverse complement strand
ATCTAGCGGGGCTCGAGGAGTTGCTCTCTAGCTAATTTTGCTACTGTAGAAAAAACTGTTGGCTTCTCATATCAAAAAGTCTCACTTTTGACAATTTCGCTTACCGATTTTCGCAATGTGTGTCAGGTCCCGACTTAAATCCACAAATCTGGAGAGCCTAATAGGGAACTACCTGGCGCTTCCCCGCGATAGAATGTCAATGAGAAAGACAGAGTCGGCCACTTGCTCGAATGTACTATCCACGCCGGTTCCAAGACGTTCTATCTTATATCCATCCAATTGTGGGTTGTCGGGCATACGACGGAAGACCAAGTCATCATTGTCATAAGACCACCCCATCAACCTCAGTGTGTCAGGTATTGCACGAGTCCAGGTAGAATTCTCGCTGTCGAAGCGAACAAGCCCTAATTGCATCGTGTCGTCCGGCATACAATGCAAGGTATAGGCTAGACCACTTTCATCATAGGGCCAAACAACGCGCAGTGATTGCTTTTTCGTTGCAGGACAAACTGGCAAATGGCTCAAGACAACTCTATCATGAACCCGTTCGACATTTCCATTTTCGTAAACAACGTAATTTCCACTGGGGGAAACCGTTACCGCATTGGCGGGTAATTGGATCTTATGGTCTGCGTCAAACAAAATCGCCAGCTCGTCACTCGATGTACGATTGACAATCAAGCTGCTTGTTGTCCATAACAGGAGGTGGTCGGTTGTTGGGCTACCCAATGGTAAGTTCTGATTCGTAACAAATTGAGCCTGCTCAGTTATGCTATTGACAAGCCATACCGTACCATCGACCGTTCCTGACGTTGACAACTCCGCCTGTGTGGCAATGGATAAAGCCAATATACTGCTATCCAATGACCAAGAACCGGCGATGACTTTGCCTTCAAATTCATCCATGCAGTGCGTCGTTTGTTCGCTCAACCTGTACCAACAAACTTTACTATTTCCTTCACGGTAGGCAAATACACGACTGTCGGGGGCCCAATTCAACCAAGTGCCGGTACCAATATGGGCAACAATGTGACGTTGATCGGTTATGGCGTCAACGAGGACTAATTGATCATATCCCATTATGGCGCCGATCCACTTACCATCAGGCGAAATGTAATAACCAGATTGTTCGGTGAACAAACTGTATTCGAGACTGGTTGCATCGAACTTTGGCAATTTGTGTAAGGGTTGAAACTTTACCCCATCAAAAGACAACCATCCAAGGCTTGCTTTGATTTGGTCGAAAACAAACATACCTGAATCGGGATTATCAATTACAGACATAACGCTAACAGGCGTTGTGGTAATCCCGGTACGTGATAGTTCATCATCCACCAAAGCTCCGTAACCTGGCGTAACATTAACCGGCGTTGTGGCAACCCTGGTACCCAGCGCGCACCCTTGCGCAATGAGCATGAGAAAAACTAACCCTAGCGCTTTTAAGCTTCGATGGTCTGACATATCATTCAGCGGGTCAAAGTGCCGCAGTTGGTTCCCGTCGGGTAGGAAGTTGTTGCGGAAAATCCTGACATACCAACAAGTGTCATCCCATTACCCGCAGAGTTTCGCACTTCAAGATGTAAGTGTGGCCCGGTACTATTGCCCGTATTGCCTGTCCATCCAATCCGCTCATCTTTATAGGCGTAGAAGAAAGGTGGTCCTGAATGTAAAGTTGCTTCGTCATAGCCACTTAAATGTGCATAGTAAACTTTGTATGAGCCTGCCCAAGGTTCTGTAGTTAGTATGAGCAAATTGCCCCAGGTAGTCGGATACCAACCATAGAATACACTGCCAGTTTGTGAAGCGTATATTGCGGTTCCCACCGGAGTTGAAACATCAACTGCAAACTGTGATGCGCCAGTGTGAGCGGGCGAATTGCAAGAAGCGCTACCCGACAAAGGGACACGAAGATAACCTGGTGTTACCAATAACTCTTCTTGCCGACCCCTATCTCTATCTATTGATAAGGGACGAAAAGATTGTCCATAAATTTCTTGTAATGTTTGGGGAGTATTGGCGCCAAATTGAAAGCTGATAATCACATTATCAAATGTAGTAGCATCTACTGCACTGTTGCCCCATATAAACCACACAACGTTACCACGAGGCACATTGACATATCGGTAGGCCGCTCGTTGGCTTTGGTCTATGACCTTGAGGCTTTGAATACCATCAACTAGCTGGTTATTTATACTCTCGTTCCTATCTGACCTGCGTTCTATACCAACAAGATCATAGTATTTTTCTGTCCATTCTGCAATTGTTTCCTTTCCAGTCCATTCGACAAAATACATTCCCACAACAAACCGTGCGGTTACTGCTTGAGTCTCGTCAGATGAGTGCGAATAGGATTGGCGAAAAGTTAACACCGAACCAGCTATTTTGTCATCTCGTGGTTCAATAGTGTAAGAAGTGGGATATTTTAATGAGAAGTCAAAGCGAGAATCGTGATAAACCCGCTGCTCCACTTCTGTTCTTTCTATTTGAGTATGACTAGATGAGGAAGTTGTCGGGGTAGCCGCGACAAGCATCAAACTTCCTATTGCCAGAATTAATCGGATCATCTTTTTTGCGAACATTTTCTCTTCCTTAGTAATGGATTTCAAATTCTGAGAACTGAAACACAAATCCATATTAGCACAAGGGAATCCTGCCTGCAATACCGAGTTTCAGGTATCCTTATCTACTGGAAATCAGTAGTTCAACTACTGATTTCCAGTAGATGCCGCAGCAGACAGGCGCGCATAGTCAACGAAAAAGCACAAACATACCCTTATGCTTGTGGAATGGTAAGCGGATTATTTTTCCGGTGAAGGTCGCTCGATGATGCCATTGACCCAGGCCCAGGTTACGGCCTCGAGGCGATCGTCTACCTTGAGCTTGTGGACTGTATTGCGGAGGTGCGTCTCTACGGTACGGGGGCTGATGCGCAAACGTTGCGCGATTTCGCCGATGGTGACACTTTGCGCCAATAACCCCAGCACTTCTTGCTCGCGCGGCGTCAAGCTATTCCAACGGTCTCGCACGTCCGTGCGCCAACGCTGCGCGCGGTGCAATTGTTCGACACTGAAAAGGCTTTCCCCTTGCACGGCGCGCCGGATTGCCTGCACGAGTCGGGGGGCGGGGATTTGTTTGTCCAGATAGCCCACCGCGCCGGCGTCCAGCATCTGCGCCAGGTAAGCGTCGCGGTCGTGCGCCGAGAGCACCAGACCAATCGTGTGGGAGTAATTCTCGCGGATCCAGGCTTCGACCTCACACGCGCGCGGGCCGGGCATCTCGACGTCCAGCAGCACGACGTCCGGGCGCAATTGCGCCACCAGGTCTTGCGCCTCTGCGCCGTCGGACGCTTCGCCGACGACTTCGATGTCGGGCGCTTGTTCCAGCATCGTCCGTATCCCCCGGCGCGTCGAGGGATGATCGTCGACCAGCAGAATCCGAATCACCGGCGCAGATGTAGCATCCATACGGTTTCCTCCTGCTCTCAAGTGAGCCGTAGACCACACCGGTAACTATAACCGAAGGGGACGTCCTGTCAATCTCAGTTACACATTCATTGTGACGGCTTGATTTGCCGAACGTGAGTTTTGCCACTTGCGCATTTCCCCCATTTCTATATACAATCAAACCACTTGACGAACAATTATTCGGCTAAAGACTATTTGACTATTTTGGAGGACATCTATGACTGACAAGAAAACCGTCCCTGCGGACATCGACATTGCTCAGGCCGCCGCGATCCGCCCCATCCGCGAGATCGCTGCGCCACTGGGGCTGACGGAAGACGACCTGGAACTGTACGGCAGATACAAGGCCAAAGTCCACCTGGACGTGCGCGAGAAGTTCGCGGCGCGGCCCAACGCGAAGTACATTGACGTGACCGCCATCACCCCCACCCCGCTCGGTGAGGGGAAAACGACCACCACCGTCGGGCTGACGCAGGCGCTCGGCGCGCTCGGCTACAACAGCATCGCCGCCATCCGCCAGCCCTCGATGGGGCCGACGTTCGGCATCAAAGGCGGGGCGGCCGGCGGCGGCTACAGCCAGATCATCCCGATGGAGGACTTCAACCTGCACCTCACCGGCGACATCCACGCGGTCAGCGTAGCGCACAACCTCTGCGCCGCCGCCATCGATGCGCGCCTGCACCACGAAGGCCGCTGGAGCGACAGCTATTTCGAGAAAATTGGGCTGACCCGGCTCAACATCGACCCGTACTCCATCACCTGGAACCGCATCGTGGATATGAACGACCGGGTGATGCGCAACATCATCGTCGGCCTGGGCGGCATCGAAGACGGGCCAATGCGCCAGACGGGCTTCGACATCGCCGTCGCCAGCGAACTGATGGCGATCCTCGCGCTCACCACCGGTCTGGACGACATGCGGCAGCGCATCGGGCGCATCGTTATCGGCACGGATACGAAGAAGCACCCCGTCACCGCCGAGGATTTGGGCGTGGCGGGCGCGATGACCGTTCTGATGAAGGATGCCATCATGCCCAACCTGCTGCAAACGCTCGAAGGGCAGCCGGCCTTCGTCCACGCCGGGCCATTCGCCAACATTGCCCACGGCAACTCGTCGGTCATCGCCGACCAGATTGGCGTGAAGGTAGGCGACTTCCTGGTCACGGAATCCGGCTTTGGGGCCGACATCGGCATGGAGAAGTTCTTCGACATCAAGTGCCGCACGTCCGGTTTGATCCCCAACGCCGTGGTCATGGTCGCCACAGTGCGCGCGCTCAAGATGCACGGCGGCGGGCCGAAGGTCGTCGCCGGGCGGGCATTGGACAAGGCGTACACCGCCGAAAACCTGGAATTGCTGCATCGCGGCGTTGCCAACCTGGAAGCGCACATCAAGATCGCGCGCAAGTTTGGCATCCCTGTCGTCATCGCCATCAACGCCTTCCACACCGACACAGAGGCCGAGTGGGCCATCGTGCGCGAGGCGGCGTTGCGCGCGGGCGCGTCCGATGCCGTCGTCACCACGCACTGGGCCGATGGCGGGCAAGGCGCGCTGAAGTTGGGCGAGGCAGTGGTCAAAGCGGCCAACGAGCCATCCGACTTCCGCTTCCTCTACGACGTGGCGCAGCCTATCAAGGAGAAAATCGAGATCCTGGCGCGTGAAGTCTACGGGGCGGATGGCGTCGATTACAGCCCGGAGGCCGAGGAGAAGATCAAGCTCTACACATCGCTCGGCTACGACAAGACGCCGATCTGCATGGCGAAGACGCACCTCTCGTTCAGCCACGACCCGGCGCTCAAGGGCGTGCCAAAGGGGTACACCTTCCCCATCCGCGACATCCGCGCGAGCATGGGCGCCGGCTTCCTCTACCCGCTGGCAGGCGAGATGCGCACCATGCCCGGCCTGCCGAGCCGTCCCGTGTTCATGGACATCGACATTGTAGACGGCAAGATCGTAGGGTTATCATAAAGCAGCAAACTCTCTCAACGGATTCAACGGAACTTAACGGATATTCTTCCGTTTAATCCGTTCAATCCGTTGAGGTTATTTTTGGAAGGAGATTTCTATGACAGCACAACTCATTGACGGTAACGCGATTGCGAAAGCGATTCACGATGAATTGACCCTCGAGGTTGCGGCGTTGAAGGAACGGGGCGTGACGCCGGGCCTGGCGACGGTGCTCGTGGGCGACAACACGGCCTCGCAGACCTACGTGCGGATGAAGCAGAAGCGTTGCGGGGAAGTGGGCATCTACTCGGAAGGCCACGAATTGCCCGCCGAGGCTACGCAGGAAGAGGTCGAGGCGCTGGTGCGGAAGCTCAACGCCGACCCGGCGATCAACGGCATCCTCGTGCAACTGCCCCTGCCCGATCACCTGGACGAAGAGGCCATCCTCAGCGCCATCAGCCTGGAGAAGGACGTGGACGGCTTCCACCCCATCAACATCGGGCGGCTGGCGATGAAGGGGCGTGAGGCGTTGTTTGCGCCCTGCACGCCGGCGGGCGTGATCGAGCTGCTCGACCGGTTGGAACTATCCATCAAGGGCAAAGAGGCGGTGGTGCTAGGACGCAGCAACATCGTCGGGCTGCCGGTGTCGATGCTGCTGCTCAAGCGCGACGCCACCGTCACCATCTGCCACTCGCGCAGCCGCGACCTGCCCGCGATCACCCGCCGCGCCGACATCCTCGTGGCGGCGGTGGGCCGCGCGGAGATGGTGAAGGCCGACTGGGTGAAGCCCGGCGCGGTTGTCATCGACGTGGGCATCAACCGCGTGGACGATCCGAACGCCAAGCGCGGCTACCGGCTCGTGGGTGACGTGGATTTCGAGTCGGTCAAAGAGGTCGCCGGATGGCTCACCCCCGTCCCCGGCGGCGTCGGCCCGATGACGATTGCGATGTTGTTGAAGAATACGGTCACAGGGGCGAAACGAGCGCTGAAATAGCTCGTCGCTGACGCAACGATTGTACAGCAAACGCGCCCCCACATCGACTATGGGGGCGCGTGATTTTCTGACCGTCGCGCTACTCGTACCGCAGCGCAGCCACGATGTCCATCCGCGCGGCCTGACGGGCAGGGATGGTGGCGGCTAACACGCCGAACAGCAGACCCACGGCTATTGCCCCCAGGATGCCGGCGTAAGGGAAGTAGTAGGTGAGCACAAAGCCAGAAGCGTTCATGGCTTGCACCAGGATGTAGCTCAACCACAGCCCGGCCAGGATGCCACAGGCCGTCCCCAACGCGGCCAGCAATAGGCTCTCCGCCTGAATCATCCGGCGAATCTGCTTCCGCGTGCTGCCCACCGCCCGCAGCATCCCAATCTCCCGCGTCCGCTCGATTACGTTGATGGCAAGCGTGTTGACCATTGCGATCAGCGCCGGCAGCGAAAAGGCGATCATCACCACATAGAGCATGGACATCGCGGCGTCGAACGTCGTCATCTGCGTTTCGCGGAATGAGGTCCAATCCAGCAAAGTGAAGGCCGGGTAGGCGTTGGCGAGCGCTTGCAATGCGCGCCGGGTCGCCGTCGCGTCAGCGCCGTCGGTCATTTCGGCCATCAGCAGCAGATCGGCGGTCTGGTGGAAGTCGCGCTCCAGATTTTCCTGCGAGATGTAGGCCGTCGCCAGCTTAGCATTGAGATAATCTAACCCCACGCCTACCACGCGGTAGGTTTGCGCGCCTTCCGGCGTTTGCAGCGTCAGCGTATCCCCGATTTTGACGCCGTTCTGCATCGAGAAGATACCGTTGACGATGAGCGCGCGCTCGCGGCCCAGCGCGGCAAAGGCATCCGCCGATTCGCCCGCGCTGAATTCCAGACCGGCGACTTCCGGGTACGTCGTGGGATCGATGCCCACCAACTGCAACTGCCCGCCGTTCATCGTCGTCGTCCCCTGCCGCAGGCTTGTGAGTTTGCGGATGCCCGGCGTGGCACGGATAGCGTCCGCCAATTCCGGCCCCGCGCCCACGTTCCCGCCGCCCAGGATGAATGAGGACGGCATGAACAGGAAGTCCGCGCCCAGACTGATGTCCAGGTAGCGCATAAAGCCGTCGGATACACTGGAGAGCATCCCGCCTAGCGCGATGACGGTGGCAAACCCGAACATCATGGCCGACGCGGTGATGGCCGCGCGGCCCGGTTGGCGGGTGATGTTGCCCTCGGCGATCTGTCCCTCGCGGGCGAAAAGCAGGCCCAGCAAGCGGCCAAATGTGCGGGCAACGGGCATGACCAGCGCCGGAGCAACCAGCACCAGTCCGGCCAAAAAGAGCAGCGTCCCCAGTCCGGCCAGGCTCAGGTTGCCGGTGAGCAGACTCAGCGCCGCCAGGATGAGCAATCCGGCGCCCCACAGACTGCGTTTGCGCGCCGCGCGCTCGTAGCCAGCGACCGACTGCGGGCGAAGCGCCTCCAACGGCATCACCTGCGCCGCCGCGCGCGCAGGCAGTAATCCACCTAGCAGGGTGATGGTGACGCCCAACGCGCACGAGAGCGCCACATTCGCCGGGGTGATGATCGGCATTCCAATCGAAAAATGCAGGAAGCCCCGAACGATGGGATTGACGACCAGCACCATCACGGCAGCCAATCCATATCCCGCTATGAGGCCGATGAGGGTTCCCACAACCGACTGAATCAATCCTTCGGTCACGATCAGGCCGATAACGGTTTGCCTCGACGCGCCGACCGCGCGCAGCATCCCCAGATCGCGGCGACGCTCGGCGACGATGGTGCGGAAGGTGTTAAGGATGATGAATGCGCCCATCGCCAGCGCCATCACCCCAAAGATGATGAACGCAAACTCGCCCATTTGCAGCGCCGCCAGCAGTTCGTTGCCGTATTCCAACGCGCCGATCTTGAATCCCGCCCCCAATTGCGCGAGCACGGCGCTTTCCACTTGCACCTGTTGCGCGTCAGGCGTGAGGATCGCTTCCATCACGTTGATTTCGCCTGGATGGTCAAAGAGCGCCTGCGCCGCCGGCAAAGGCATGTAGACTTCCTCGGCTGCGCCGGGTAGCGGGCGCGCGGTGACCAGGCCGATCACCTCAAAGTTGGCGGTTCCGGCGGCGGCAGGGAGGGTCAATGTGTCGCCGACGGCCAAATCCAACTTCACCGCCAGGCTTTCTGGGATTACGATAGTGGATTCATCGCCTGCGGCGAGGAAACGCCCTTCCGCCATAGGATATGAGCGCACTTCCTGCGCCGTCGCCGGATCCAGCCCAGCGACGATGATATTGACGCCTGCCGGCGCCATTCCCGGCTTGGAAAGACCGCCGGGCGCGGGCGTGGGCGCTTTGGTCAAGGCTGGGGGGAGAATCATGGATTGTTGCAGTGAGCCGGTTGCCCGCCCGATCCCCTCAACACCGCGCAATTGTTCCAGATAGCCATCGCTGAACACGCTGCTCGCCGCGCTGCTCACGGTCAAATCCACTTTGCCCGCGCTGGCGAGCATGTTCTGTCGCAGCGCCTGCAACATGGCCGGGAGGATACTTTCCAGCCCAAACAACACCATCACGCCGAAAACCACCGCCAGCGTCGTTAACACCGTCCGCAGTTTCCGGCCCGAAAGATAACGTAAAGCCAGAGTCCATTGAATGTTCATAACGCCTCTACTTTCGTCCGCACGTTCTGCGCATCTTCGGTAGCGCCGGCGCCGCTGAGACGGCTTTCGTCCACAATGCGGCCATCTTTGAGGAAGACGATGCGGTCGGCGTAGGCAGCAATGCGTGGGTCATGCGTAACCATCAACACAGTGCGATGCCAGGTCGAAGCGATCTGGCGCAGCAATCCGGCGATCTCATCGCCGGCGCGTGAGTCCAGGTTGCCCGTCGGCTCGTCCGCGAGGACGAGCGCCGGGTCGGCGACGAGAGCGCGCGCGATGGCAACGCGCTGCTGCTGTCCGCCGGAAAGTTGATCCGGGCGGCTGTTGGTGCGGTCGCCGAGACCGAGGTTGCTTAGCCATTCGGTGGCTTTGGCGTGCGCTGCAGCAGGTTTGACGCCATCAAGGATCAGGGGCAGCGCGGCATTCTCCAACGCCGTCAGCACCGGGATAAGGTTGAAGAACTGGAAGACGAAGCCGATCTTGCGGCGGCGTAGTTCGGTCAATGCAGCATCGTCGAGTGCCGCTATGTCTTTGCCGTCCAAAACCACGCGGCCTTCTGTCATCCGATCCAGTCCGCCCAGCAGATGCAAGAGCGTGGACTTGCCACAGCCGCTCGGTCCCATCACCGCGATAAACTCGCCGGTCTCCACTGCCAGATTCAGATGATCGAGCGCCGTAATCGCGGTTTCCCCCGCGCCGTAAATTTTGGTTAAGTTTTCCGTTTGTATCAGTGACATTGTTATACTCCTCGTCTGAAGTTTAAGTCATTCGTCAGATAGTCAGATAGTCGTGTAGTCGTGTTCATTCTCTCCCCCCCGTCTACCGTCTACTTCTTCGGTGGTCTCCCCCGCTGCTTCGGTTCCGGTTGGGGCAAGGGTTGCCGCTGCACTTCGTCCAGGCGGGCCTCCACCATTTCGATCCAGCGCAAATCGGCCTCCAGGTGCATCACGGTTTTGTCCAGCAGCAAGATGTGCGCCAGCGCAGTCTTTGGGTCTATCATTTGTCGTTGCGTCGTGACGCGATGCAGTTCCCGGTACAAGGCTGTGCGCTGCACCTGAAGGATTTTGCGTGCGTCCACCTCGCCCAACGCAAGACCCACCATCAATTTGACGTAAAGCTCGTCATGCAGGTGCGCATCGAGTACGCCGCTGTTGAACCAGGCGTGCAGGTCGGCCTCACCCGCCGGCGTGATAGCGTAGATGCGCTTTTCCGGGCCGCCGTCTTTCTCAACAGACTCCTCGATGACCAGTCGACTTTCTGCCAACCGCGCCAGCGTCGAGTAAATCTGCGCCGGTTTCACATCCCAAATATGCTGCCCACCGACGAGCGCAGTGAAGGCAGCGTGCAGCTCATATCCGTGGCGCGGCTGCTGAGCAATCAAACCAAGTAAGGCATAACGAACAGACATTTGATAAATTACTCTACCTATTAGTAGTTTATAGATAAAATATACTACAAGTTAGTAGATTTGTCAAGCCCTTCATTAAGTGTGATCTGTTGCAAAGCGGCACACTTAGGATAGAATAGACTCCGGCCCCGTCAGGTTTTCCCAAACTTGACGGGTTCATCATAGCATCATGGACATCTAGAACTTTCGTACAGTTCTCTGAGACTTAGGAGAAGGAGACTCGATATGGCGACAGTGATACAACCAGAGATTGCTATTATCGGCGCAGGGCCGGCAGGCCTGTTCGGGGCCAACAGCCTCGTCGAACAAGGCGCGCGCGTCGTGCTGCTCAACCGCGACATCAAACCCGGCGGCCTCGCCGAGTACGGCATCTACTACGACAAGTACAGCATCAAGGAAGGGCTGCGCAAGCAGTTCCGTAAGATTTTGGCCTCGCCGGACATCACCTACTACGGCAACGTCCGCGTGGCCGAAGATGGCGACGTGACGCTGGCGGAGCTGCGGCAGATGGGATTTGCCGCCATTATCGTCGCGGTGGGCGCGCAGGGAACCAAGTGGCTCGGTCTGCCCGGCGAGGACTTGCGCGGCGTCTACCACTCCAAGCCGCTGATGTACCACTATAACAATCTGCCGCCGTATAGCGAACAGGAATTCGCCATTGGCAAGCGCGTGGCGGTGGTCGGTGTAGGCAACGTGATGGCCGACATCGCCCACTGGCTCACCCGCGACGTGCGCGTGGACGAGATCATCGGCGTGGCGCGGCGCGGCCCGGCGGAGGTCAAGTTCACCCGGCAGGAGATGGAGTACATCGCTCACAACTTCGACCTGGAAGACCTGGATGCCGAAATCGCGCGGGTGGCCGATCGGGTGCGCGCGGTGGGACAGAACCCGGACGAGGCCAAAAACTTTATCCTGTCGGCGCTATCGCGCAAGCCGTTGGAACGGGTTTCGGAAACGCGCATCCGTTTCCGCTTTCTCTCGTCTCCCAAACGCATCCTGGGCAATGCCGAAGGCGGTGTGGCCGGGCTAGAGGTAGATGACACGGAACTAGTCTTGCAAGAAAACGGCGAGACGCGCGCCCGCCGTCTGGACACGCAGCGCGTGCTGGATGTGGACACCGTCGTCTTCTGCATCGGCGACCGGGTGAGCAACCGCTTCGGCCTGCCGGTGCAGTGGAATGAGTTTGTGAAGAGCGAAACGCCGCGCTATCCGGTCGAGGGTGACAGCTACGAGGTCTACGACCCGGAGGCCAACGCGCCAATCGAAGGTATCTTCGTCGCCGGATGGGCGCGCAAGGCCAGCAAAGGCCAGGTCGGACTGGCACGCAAGGATGCCTACAACTGCGCGGAAGCCGTGATGCGCTACATCGGCGACTTGCCTGGCTACGATGCAGGGGCAGCGGAGAGGCTCGACGCGCGGCTGGCGCAGCTCAACAAGTCGCTGGTGCGCAAAGATGACTGGCGCCGGCTTGAAACCATCGAGCAGCAGAAAGCCGCCGAGTTGGGTGTGGAGCTGTTCAAATTCAAGAACAATGCGGAGATGTTGGCGGCGATGGAACTGTAGACAGCAATCCGGGTATGGTTGGGGCGCTTTTGGCGCCCCAACCATACCCGAAACTTTTACTCCTCCACCACAAATCGCCCGCCGTCACTCCGGCCAAACACCTCCGGGAAGTACATCTGGGACGCCGTCGCCGGGATCACGTTGTACGTGCCCGGGACGCTGGCACGCATGACGTAGCTGTATTCGTAAGTCCCGCGCGGCAGGTACGTGGCGAAGAGGGCCACTTTCTCGTCGCGGATCTCCGAATGGGAGAACCACCACCAGCCCCAGCCGTACCAGCGATACCAATCGTCCTCTTCTTCCACCGTGAGGTTGCGCACACCCGGCCGCTCGCCGACGACGCTCGTGGTGTTGAGGGTGACGTCCACCGCCTCGCAGCCCGCGGGTAGCGGGTCTTCGACGACGACGTAGTACAGATCGGTGGGCGCGACGACGGTGAGCTTCACGCGGATCATGTCGCCGACTTGCGCGCCGTCTACGTAGGTTTCCGGATTGTCTACTGGACTATACTGCCGCGCGATGACGATGCCGCGATCCAGCGCCTTCACCTGGTCAACGGGCAAGAAATAGCGCAGGTGCGCCGTGTAGTAGAGTTGGCCTTCGCCAGTTTGCCCACCCGATGCAGGTAGACGTTCGATGAATAGACGGTTGCCTTCCTCGACCAGCAACTCCGCAATAGCAACGGTGAGTTTCTGGCTTTCCGTGATGTTATCCGCGTTGACGTCGCCTTGCAACAGCACTTCGCCGTTCAGCGTGACCGTGTAACTGAAGTCGCCCTGCAACTCGCCCGTGGCGCGCATGTAGGCGATCAGCCCCATGAGCGACCACGCCGTCGATTGCGTCGTGCCCCAGTGCCCCTCTTTGCGGACCGTCATCAACCAGCGAACGACGTTGGGCAGCAGGTCGCTCTCTGGATTATGACGCGCCAGCGCCCAAAGCACGGTGGCGGTGGTGCGGATGTCGGTGTTCATGTTCCAGTAGTCGGGCTGCGCCTCTTCCCAGTGCGTGCCGGTGACGCTGTAGATGGCGGCTCCGTTGAGGTCGGAGAGCAGCGTGTCCACACGGCTGCGCTCGCCCGGGTCGAGCAGGCCGAAGGCCACCGCCAATGTCGCCCGCCCGTAGTGATCCAGCAGATGCCGCTTTTCGAACAGTTGCACGGCGCGGCTCAACTCGCCGCTCTTTCCGGCGCCGCTCACCAGGTTGACGTACTCGCCCAACACGTAGAGTTGGTACGCCAGACGGTTAGCTTGCCAGTGCGTGGTCTTGTCAGTGACGGACAGCAGGCTGCTGCGCAAGTAATCGGCGCCTTTGCGGAGCACGTCAACATCCACGGTGAACCCGGCCCGGTACGCTTCCAGCATTCCTTGAAGCACGTAAGCCGTGAGATAGGGGTTGCTCTCGTCGGACAGCCACCAGCCCCACCCGCCGTCGACCTTCTGCTGCGCGTAGAGGCGCTGCAATGCCACGCCGACCTGTTCGGTCAGCGCCGCTTTGAGTTCGGGCCGGGCGATCCCCATTTCCTCCAACGCCTGGTAGGTGAGGACGTTGGGCAGGAAGCGGCTGACAGTCTGCTCGACGCACTCGTAGGGGAAGTGCTCCAGGTAGGTCAGTGCATCCGCCGTCGCCGCCGTGAGCGAGCCGTCCAGTTGCACGGTCAACTCGCCCTGCGTGGGGTCGAACGTGCGCGGCAGTTGGACGATCTCCTGGCGCAGGTCCGGCCCGGCGAGCCGCCCCGCCGTGCCCACGACCTCCGGTGTCGAATAACGATAGACGGGCAGGGTGTCCTCGCGCCCGTCGTAGTAGCCGTCACCGCGAGTCTCCATTCGCACGACGACCTGCTCGCCCGGCAGAGCTATGACCGGCCACACGACCTTGACCTTGTCGCCGGCCGGGATGTCCACAACCGTTGTTTGACTTGCTTGCGCTGGATCATAATCCAGCGTCAGCCCCTCGACGGTCAGCGTCACCACAGCGGAGACCGCCGCGCCAGTGTTGTTGTGCACGATCGTCGCAATCTCCGCCCGGTCGCCCACGACGAAGAAACGCGGCAGCACGGGGCGCACGAGCAGATCGAGCGTGCTGAGCACGTCCGCGTCACTGCGGCCTACCAGCGTCTCGGCGGTGATGCCGCGCGCCTGCATCCGCCACGTCGTCAGGTTGTCGGGCAGTTTCACCTGCACCCGCGCGCGACCGTCTTTGCCGGTGCGCACGACGGGATCCCAGAACGCGGTATCGACGAAGTTGGTACGAATGAAGCCCTCGCCGTCGCCACCCCCGCCACCTTTCGCCGCCGGCGCGAGTTCGCGGTTGTAGGCTTCCATCGCTACCGCCAGCGCCGCCGACGTGCGCACGCCCAATCCGCGCTGGCTCCAGAAGCGTTCCAGCAACGTCGGGCCGGTTTCGTCGGCCAGCGCCAGCACTGCCAGATCGGCCATCCGCAGCGACAGTTCCGCCTCCACCGGCTTCCCGGCGTGATCTGTCACCAGCACGTCGTAGATCGCCGTCTCGCGGGGCCGGTAGTACTGGTCGCTTTCAATGGCCCGGTCGGGCGTGAGCGTGATCGTCAGTTCCTTCTCCTCGGTGGAAACCGGCAGCAGCACCGTCCCCATTTTGAACGTCGCCAGCGCGTCCGGCGACTGCGCGGCCCCCTGCACGATGACGACGGAGACGAAGATGTTGGGGATGTGATCCGCGGTGATGGGGACGCGCAGGACTTCGCTGTTGCTGTACAGTTCGATGACGGCAGTTTCGAGGATATGCCCGCGCTCGATCGTCACCAGCGCGTTCACCGTGCCACTGTACGGCGAAGGGATGAGGATTTCGGCCACGTCGCCCACCGCGTAACTGTCCTTATCGGTGATCAGGTCAATGCGATTGTTGCTCTCCTGCCGCCAGTACGCCGCGCGCCCGCCCCACACCCACACGTATGTGCTGCTGCGGATGACGTTCCCCCGCGCATCCTTGCCGGTGGCGCGAATCTTATAGCTGCCCGATGACGGCGGCGTGAAGGCTGTCATCGCCTTGCCGTCCGCCTGCGTGGTCACAGTGGTTGTGTAGATGGGGATGTCTTCCACAGCCCACGTCCAGTAGAAATTGCCGTCCTCGGCCTGCTGGCGGACGTTGTACCAGCGATGTTCCATGAACACGACTTCCAGCTCCCCGGCTGCCACTGGCGCGCTGTCCCAATCCACGGTGAGGACGTCCACACCCCGCTCCTCGCCCGCTTTGGCGATGCGTCCTTGCGGGGCCAGGCCGATGTAGAACTCGCCCTTGTGAACGATGGTCGTCGTGCGGTTGCTCACGTACTGGTCGTTGATGTCCGTCACGTTCGCCTCGATGGTGAAGCGGCGGCTGGTCAACTCCTCGGCGATGTCGGCGGGGATGTCGATCACGGCGCGGCCCTGTTCGTCGGTGACAGTCTCGCCGCTGGCGATGAGCCGCCCGTAGCTGCCGTACCCGTCCCGCTCGCGCTCCCAATCGTAGTCGGTCCAACTGTAGTAAGGACATTTTCCGCCGCGCGGGCATTGGTAACTGAAGCCATACTCGGCGCTGAGGACGTTCCAATTCACCCGCGCGTTGGCCACCGCCCCGCCGAAGTAGTAGCTGGCCTCGACGGCGGCACGGATGGTCTCCCCATTGAGGTAAGCGTCGCGGTCGGTCGTCACGGCGACCTGGAACTCCGGCTTGCGGTACTCGGCCAGGGTGAAGCTGGCGCTCGTGTAGAAATCCAGCTCCGGCTCTTGCATCTGGATGTAATATGTCCCCAACGGCGCGGCCTCGTCGAGCGTCAACTCGCCGAAAAGCGTGCCCATATCGCTCAGGGACAGGCGTTCGTTGTACAGTTCCTTGCCCTGGGGATCGTCAACCCGCACGGTCAATTCACGGAGATCCGCCGGGATCGTGTAATTCGCGTCATCGTCGGCGCGGACGATACCCTTGAAGTAGACGGTCTGGCCCGGCCGGTAGATGGGCCGGTCGGTGTACAGATAGCCCGCATAACGCCCCGAACCGTAATCGGCGCTCACATCGAAGTCCCACGGGCGGATGCCGCTGTCCCAATCGTTGAACGCCACGGCGAAATCCGCGTCGCCGGGCTGCCCGGAGAACGCGAAGTAGCTGTCCCACAATTCCGTTTCATCCCGCGCAGGACTCAAGTAGACGCCGTCGCTGTCGGTTTGCCCTTCACCATGCCAGTCGAGGTTCTGCCCCTTGAAACGGATAGGCAGATTGGGTACAGGTTGACCCGTCGCCAAATCGGTGGCCCACACCAGCGACTCGGTGCGCGTCTGCTTCATCGTCAGATTGACGTGCGAGCGGATGAAGACGTGCTGCGCGGGACGCGCGTTGATGTCGTAGCGCAGCACCTCAGGCGCAATCACCTTGAGAAGATAGATACCCGACGGCAGTTGCTCGGCATTCGCATCCACCATATCCAGACGGAGCAAACCATTTGTGTTGCGAGGCGGATTCATCGGCACAGACCACTGGCGCACAAGGTCGGCAGCCACGGGCTGGAAGTTGTAACGAAAATTGTAATCACGATAATCGTAAAAGCGGATGAAATCCTCCACACTGAGGCGGTAGAGTTCGGCATCCAGCCTGGAGACATTGCGATATCCCACGTAAATAGCCGTGTCCGTGTAGGTGTTGAAGGTGCTCAGTTCGCCGATGGTGTTGAGGGTGGCATAAGGCGATAAGTCGCCGGTGGTGAAGCGCAGGTGCAGCGTCTCGCCCAGCGACATACCGTATTTGTCGGGCGCTTCGCCGTCCAACGTGACGTTGTAAACCGTCGCCGGTTCCAGTCGCAGGGAGATACGCACTTCGGTGTCGGCCTCAGACCAGTACGTATACACCGAGGTCGGCTCTGGGATGATGCGGACGTAGTTCATGAAATTGCCACGCTGCATCGGACTGGCGAAATCGATCACGATGTCGGTGTAAGGGCTGACGTTCGTTTCACCGCTTATGGGCGAGGTAGAAATGACGCCGGGGTCTTTGACGGTGTAGAAGCGCCACGCATACTGTTGCGCAATCGTTACATCACTACTGCGAGCGCGCGCCGTGCTGGCGAGGACGGCATAAGGGCGGACGTTGCGCGGCAGCGGCACTGCGGGAACGAAGATCATTGTCTCTTCGGCTAACGGATTCTCGCCGCCGCTCCAGCGGAACGTCCCGGCGACCGGCTGGTCATTGACACTCAACGTGAATGCAGCTTCGACCGAGACGCGATTCATCGGCTGGTTGAAGGTCACGCTGATGACCGAGTTGGGGCCAATGTGTTCTTCTTCCGTGCGCGGCGTCCGGTTGAGAACGAGCGGGCGTTGCGTGGCAAACGTCCACGTGTAGTCTTCCGCCAATGGCGAACCGCCCGTATCGCTCAGTCCCGCCGACACACGTGCAGTGTAGACTGTCGCCGGGAGAAAGCCGCCTTCGGGATGGAAGCGGTAGATCGAGGTGTTGAGCCACTCGCCTGTTCCCTGTACCGGCGGTGTGAAGGTCAGGGGATCGACCAATCCTTCCTGATCGCCAATCGTCGTCAGCGGCACAACCGGCCGGTTGAAGACGACGGTGACGCTCGTATCCGGCGCGACGTCCTCGCTATCGGGCGCGGGCTGCACCTCGCTGACCACCAGATGCCCCACGGTCTGGAAGTTGAACGTGACAGGATCGGCGAGCGCCATCCCCTCGGCGTTGCGTGCGCTTTGGTCCACGGTGACGCGATAGCTCGCGCCGCGCGCCAGCGGCTCCGCCGGCTTGAAGAGGAGCGTGCGGCTGTCGGCCCAATCCAGCTCCCCGTTGACGGACGGTTCAATAGCGAACGCCTCCGCCACACTGTCGGCATCCATCGGCTGGTCGAAGATGAGTTCGATGGGCGCGTCGAGCGCCTGCGCTTCGCCGGTCTCCGGCGCGCGGAAAAGCAAGCGCGGGGGCGGGTACGGCACACTGGGCGTGGGCGACGCTTCCGGTTCTCGCGTATCCGCCGGCGTAGGCGTAAGATCAACCGGCGTCTCAGTTCCCGTAATCCACTGGCACGCCGTTGACAGCAAGGCCAATAGCAGCACAATCGACATCCAACGCATGGGGAACTTCCGCTTTTTCATACACGCCTCCGAAAAGAAACTACGAATGTTGCTTGAGGGCTGTTCAGTGCTTGAGCAACGGCACGAAGCCGGCCTGGGCAAAATGATGATCTATATGGACCCACAATCCACGGTTGTCTCCAAACATGGTTATACACCCTGCGTTAACATAGTCGGCGGATGTTGCAAGACCTTGACTTCATCCGCGATCCGCTCGCCGATCTGACGTTCGGCCACCTCCAAGTCATAGCGCGCCTGTAACCGTGTCCACACGGCAGCACTTGTCCCGAAATAGCGCGCCAGACGCAGGGCGGTATCAGCCGTAATAGCTCGCTGCCCACGCACAATCTGACTAATACGCAAAGTGGGTACACCAATATCCTTCGCTACCCGATATTGGCTTAAACCTAACGGTTGCATAAAATCTTCCCATAACACTTCCCCAGGATGAACCGGGGGTAATCTTTCCTCTGTCTCCATGTTTTGCACCTCTACTTTAGTGATAATCCACAATCTCTACTTGTCGCGCCTGCCCGCTATCCCAGAAGAAGCAGATACGCCATTGGACATTGATGCGAATACTGTACTGTCCCTCACGCGTACCGTGTAACGCTTCCAGGCGATTGCCGGGCGGCGCTAACAAGTCACGTAAATCCTCGGCATCGTCAAGATAGAGGAGCTTGCGGCGAGCGGTTCTTTGTATGTCGGGTGGAAGTTTGCGCGAGACAACACCCTGAAACACTTTTTGGGTCTCTGGATCGGCAAATGAGACTATCATAACTTCATGGTATCACGGAACAATACTATTGTCAAACGATACCAATTGGTCTAGGGAGACGTTCCCTCGCCGGCGCCCTCATCCGGCGTGAGTGGCGCGAGGTCGGCGAGCGTCTGCTGCCAGGTGGGCGTGCCGGGCGCGTAGCCGGAGATGCGCACCAGCGTCCCGATTTCCGCCCAGTGGAAGAGCGTCTCGGCGTCGCCTTCGTCCATTATGATGCAGCCGAACGAGGCCGGATAGCCCAAAACGCCGCGCGAGAGCCGCGTCCCGTAGTGGGTGATCGGCAGCTCGTGGATGCCGTTGAAGAAGCCCTCATCCTCTTCGTAGACGCCCATAAAGTACGGCATATCGAGTTGCCAGCGTTTGGCGAAGGCTGCTTCTTCCTTGAACAAAATCTGGAACTGGCCCGGAATGGTTGGCGTGCGCGAAATGCCGGTGGAGACGGTAAACGTATACACTTGCGTGTCGTACTCGAAGACATACATGCGTTGTTTCGGCAAGTCGATCTCGATGCGCTTGCCCGGCGTGAGTGGATAGGGGAGCAGTGCGTCGATAGAGGGGATAACGATCTCCTGTCCTACGTCAATCGCGCCAGGATCGATGTCGGGATTGGCGCGTTCGAGCTGGTAGCGCGGCATGTGATGGTCGAAGGCGATAAGCGAGAGCGTGTCGCCGGGCTGCACCACGTAGATGCGCTCCGGATGGCGGACGTGCGCTTCGGCGTGATGCTGCCCGTCGTACAACGCGGTGAACACGTTTTTCAGCGTTGGGCCGATATCGAGCAGTCGCTCTTCGCCCACCTGCGGTGCGACTTCATCCAGCCACACCTTGACTGCGGCAGTGTCCACGTACAGCTTGATGCTCTGGCCTTCGGCGCGCGATTCAAGCCAGGCGGCGACGCGCTCTGGCGGCGCGGCAAATTCGGCCTGGTATCCGCCGGGCAACTCGTTTTCCAACAATTCCCCCGTGAGTGGATCGTCCACAGCAAGCGTGAACGGCTGCGCCAACCACGCCTGCGCCTGCGTGCGCGCGGGTTCCGGTGTAGCCACCTTCGGCGGGACGGCGATCGGCGTTAGTTCGACTGAGGATGCGCCTTCCGTCAAAGCACGCAGCACGCGGGCGACGGCATCCTCCACGTCGAGGCGTTGGCCCGGCTGCCCGTCCGTCGCAACGACGCGCCCACCGTCGAACGTCAGGCTGGCATCGACCGGCGCGCGCTCCACCGCCGCCGCGATCCGCGCCACGGTCTCGCGCACTCGCGCCGGGTCCGCGGGAACGATGACCGGCGCGACAATCTCATTGTGCTCGCGCAATCCTGCGAACAATGGCGCATCTCCGGCTGCATCACGCCCCACGGCGTAAGCTGCCTGCGCCGTCGCGCGGACGTCGTAGCACTGCCCCACATCCACCCAGGTGACGTGCCAGGTCTGGCCGGCGGCATGCACGTCCACGCCCACCGTCTCCGGCGCGGGCAGCCCACGTGTGAGCGCCGTGACGGCTTCATCGACCGTCAGGCCGCTCACATCCACATTATGCACGCTCACGCCGGGCAAGATCGTGTCCGCCGGGTGGCGCAGCATCAGCCACACCGTCATCGCGAAGATAACGAGCATCAGGACGAGCAAGCCCGCCAGCACGCGCATGGCGGTTTTCATTAGCTTTGTAGATGGTTGATGTGATGTTTCACTGTTCACAAAGTCACCGCACTATGGCATCACGATATCAGTCACCGCTTACTGCACTACATCAACTGTAACATGAAGTAATGCGGATGTAAAGCCCTAGCTCTCCGAAATGTCCCCCTCCAACAACGGCCTCGCCTCGAACCGCTTTCCGAGAATGGCGACGAAAAAAACGACAACCGCCAGCAGCGCGGCAATTCCCGAACTGATGAAAACGATAGGCAACCCCATGGCGTCGCCAAGCCAACCGCCGAGTGGGGTGGTGATGAGGGGAGCGAGGCCGCGCGTCGCCGCGTTCATCAGCGATTGCAGGGTGGACGTCCACGATCCGGGCGCGCGTTCGTCGATCAGGCTGACGTTCCCCACGAAATAGAGCGCAAAGCCCATGCCCTTGAGCATCGCGAAGGCCAGAATCAGCCAGGGCTGTCGTACCAGTCCGTAACCCAAAAGGGCAATCCCAATACACCCGTAAGCCAACAGGATGCTCACCGGCTTGCCGAGTTTGCGGAAGATCGCGCCGCTGTACTGCATCACCGGCAACTCGGCCAGCGCCGAAAGGCCAAACAGCGCGCCGACCAGGAACTGCCCGCCGCCAAGTTGATCCATATAGACTCCGGAGAATGTCCCGTACATCCCCTCTGCGATGCCAACCAGCGAGACCGCCACGAGCAGCACAATCAAGCCTTGGTCCCGGTGCACGTTGCGCAACGTAGGCGCAGCCGCAGTTACGGCGACGGGTGTGGTCGCCGTCTGACGATCCACCGGGGCGCTTTCTTCCAATCCCGTCGCGGCCCACAGCACGGGCAAGGTCAGCACGCTCGTCACGATGAACATCGCCTGAAAGCCCCAACGCTCCCACAACGCGCCACAAACCAACGCGGCAATGGCAAAACTCAACGATCCCCACAGGCGCAGCTTGCCATAGTCGATGCGGTGACGGGTCGCCATACGCGCGATCATACCGTCGCCGATGGACATCATCGGGCTGAACAGCAACGCGCGCAACAACGACAGGACTAACAAGGGCGCGAATGTGCGTGGGAAGATGAAGAGGATAAGCAGCGCCCCCGTTCCACCAATGGAGATGAGCAACATGCGCTTCTGCCAGCGTCGCCGGTCGGCCAGCAGCGAAAGCGCCGGACCGACAAACAACGACATCAGTGGGAACGCGGTTGAGAGGATGCCGATTTGCCAACCACTGAGTCCCAGCCGGGCAAAATAGACGTTGAAGAACGGCATCTGCGCGCCCATAGAAGCCCACAAACTGAAGTAGTAAATCGAGGCGCGCCAGTACGGACTGCGTTGGGAAGTACGAGTTATCTCTGCCATAGTTTTTCGTAGACGCGCAAGAGCTGGCGTCCGGTTCGACTCCAAGAGAAATGTTTATCCGCGCGCTCGCGGAGGCGCACGCCAAGCCGCGCTGCGCCTTCAGGATCGTGCAGGATCGCGCGCAAGGTCTGCGCCAATGCCTCCGCGTCGCCCACAGGTGAGGCATAGAGGCCCAGATTGTTGAGATATTCGCGGCTCACGGGCGTGTCGTAGACCACCACCGGCAGCGCCATCGCCATATAGTTGAGGATTTTGCCGCTGCCCTCCGTCGCCGAAATCTTAGGCGCGGCGGCCACGTCGCCGAGCGCCAGGTGCGCGGGGATATTTTCGTAGGGCATCTTGCCGGTGAAAATCACGTCCTGGTCGGTGAGACCGAGAGTGTGGGCGCAATGGCGATAATGCTCCACCTGCGGAAAGCCCATCACCAGGAAGGAGACGGCCTCGCCCTGCGCCCGCAACGTCGCCGCCGCTTGCAGCAGTTGCGGAACGCCCTGATAGTCGGCCAGCAATCCCAGGTAGACGACGACCTGGCGCTCCGGCGGGATGCCCAACGCCGCGCGTCGCGCCTGCCGCTCCTCCGGCGTGATGCAGGTGGGGAACAGAAAGTTCAGGTTGACGCTGTCGGGCAGCGGGTACACGTCCTCCGTGCGTTTGAAAACGTCGTTGAGCAATTCCGCGCTGTGGACGGTGCTGGTGATGATCGCATCCGGCATCTCGACGATGCGCTCTTCCAGCCGCCGCCACCAGTAATAGCCGACGCTCTCCTTCTTCAGAAAGTTGTGATCGAGCATTTCGCCTGTCAGGCTGCCCTGGAAATCGAAGACCAGCGGGACGCGCAACAGCGTGGCGAGCACTTTGCCGATCAGCGCGCCCTCGTGCAAATGCCCGTGAATGATGTGAGGCCGCCAGCGTAGCGCCGTCCACAGTGCTTTCCACGCCAGCAGCACGTCGAAGGCGATCTTGTGCCGCGAGGAACCGACCTCGTAGTCGGAGCGCCAGGGCGTCGGCGCGCAGCGCACGATGTCCAGGTCGGGCATATCGCGGCCCAGGTAATAGGTGACGATGCGCACCTGCATCCCCTGCGCCTGCAATGCACGCGCCTCTTCCAGGATGCGAATGTGGCAGCCGTAGTCCAGGAAAAAGGACGTGGGGGCAATCATCAAAATGCGACGTGATTGTGATGGCATACTGTGTTCAGCGCCAAAGACTGGCGCGCTTTATCCTTTAGTAGTTGTCCGTTGCCTGCAATGCCGCCAATTCGACGTCATCTCCCGCCGGATCGTGATGATGACGAATCAGGGCTGCCGAACGCGGCGTCGCGCCGGCCTGTTCCGCCAGCGCCGCCCCCCATTCGGGATGCACCCGGCGGACGACGAGTCCACGGCGCAAGCCGCGCGGTTCGCCCTGGCTCCAACAGGCGGCCCGTTGCGGCGCGAAATGTTCTCCCAAAACGGCGATCACCCGATCCCACAGGCGCGGCGGCGCCTGGACTTTACCGACGTCGTGGAGCAGCGCGGCAACCAACAGGTCAGGATCGGCATACCCTTGCGCTTCCAACGCCCGGCAGATGGCGATCCCGTGATGTTGCTCGGAGCCGGACATTCGCTGGAAGAGACGCAGCAGGGCCGGATCGAGATAACGTGCAGCGTAAGCGACATCGACCGGGCGAAAAGAAGTCCAGAACGTCGTAAAAAACTGCGCGACCCGATACCGCACGCGCGCCCACGTCACCATAAGCTCACTTGTCTTCCTTTAGTTTTCGGCTTCCCCACCCTGGCAAGGGTTAGAAACCTTCGCCAGGGTTCAAGTGAAGTCTTTTTGTCATGCTAAAGATAGAGAGCCTTCACTTGCCCAACCAGAGAACGATTATAGCATAGTAGGAGAGAATATGAAGTTTAGCGGAGCCACGTCGCAGCCACAGGTGAAACCCGCCTGAGCAGGATACGGAAGGACTGACGTTCTTCCGGGCGGAAGGACCAGCATCCTTTCGCCCGGAGGAATTGATGCTCTTCCGCGTTTCGCTTGTCACTGGATACGCAAAAGGGTGTTATAATCCAGGCGCGATGACAGCTTTTCCGTTTCATCCGCTAAATCCGTTGACCGAGAGGACGATGACCAAAGCAACACCACTGACCCGTGAAGACGTCGAACACATCGCCGCGCTGGCTCATGTCGCGTTGAGCGAGGCGGAACTGGCGCTGTACCAGGAACAGCTCTCGGCGATTCTGGATCACGCCGCGCAATTGCAAACCCTGGACACGGACGCCATACCGCCGACGGAGAGCGTGCTGCCCCTGCGTACCGTCTTGCGTGAGGATGAACCCGGCTCCACGCTTCCAGTCGAAGACGCGCTGGCAAACGCCCCGGCCACGCGGGACAATTGTTTCGTCGTTCCACCGGTGCGCTAAGGAAACAAGCGTGAGCGATCTCTACGATCTGACCATCCACGAAGCGACGGACGCGCTGCGCCGCGGCGACATTACCTCCGTCGCACTGACGCAGGCGATGTTGGAGCGCATTCTCGCCGTCGATAACACCCTTCAGGCTTACCTGACGTTGACGCCCGAAGCGGCGCTGGAACAGGCAGAAGCGGCGGATGCACTGCGGGCCGCAGGTAAAGACGCGCCATTGCTCGGCGTCCCCATTGCGCTCAAGGACAACATTTCCACGCAGGGCATCGAGACCACCGCCGGTTCCAAAATCCTCGAAGGCTACATCCCGCCTTTCGACGCCACCATCGTGCGCAAGCTCAAAGCGGCGGGCGCGGTCATCCTGGGTAAGACCAATCTGGACGAATTTGCGATGGGGTCGAGCACGGAGAACTCCGCCTTCTTCCCCACGCGCAATCCCTGGGACGCGACGCGCGTGCCCGGCGGCTCCAGCGGCGGCAGTGCGGCGGCGGTCGCGGCGGTCGCGGCGCTCGCGGCGGTGGGGACGGATACCGGCGGATCGGTGCGGCAGCCGGCGGCGCTGTGCGGCGTGGTCGGCGTGCGGCCTACCTATGGGCGTTGCTCGCGGTATGGGCTGATCGCGTTTGCCTCATCGCTGGATCAGGCCGGGCCACTCACCCGCGACGTTACCGACGCGGCGTTGATGCTCCAAATCATGGCGGGCCACGATCCCCAGGACGGGACGACGTGGCCTGAGCCGGTCCCCGATTACGGCACGGCGCTGTCGCCGGATGTGCGTGGGTTGCGCATCGGCGTACCGCGCGAATATTTCACCGAGGGATTGCAGCCGGATGTCGAGCGCAGTGTGCGCGAGGCGCTACAGGTATTCGTCGAGTTGGGCGCGGAACTGGTTGACGTCCACCTTCCGCACACCGACTACGCGCTTTCGACATACTACCTCGTCGCTCCGGCGGAGGCCAGCGCGAATCTGGCGCGGTACGACGGCGTGCGCTTCGGATATCGCGCCGATGGCAACTTCGAGACGATTGGCGATCTATACGCGCAGACGCGCGGCGCGGGTTTCGGCCCGGAAGTGCTGCGACGCATTATGCTCGGCACGTATGCGTTAAGCGCCGGTTATTACGACGCCTACTATCTCAAGGCGCAGAAAGTGCGCACGCTCATCAAGGGCGATTTCGACGCGGCTTTCGAGCAGGTGGACATCATCGCCGGGCCGACATCGCCGGTCACGGCCTTCCGGCTGGGCGAGCGCACCGCCGATCCTTTACAAATGTATCTGGCGGACATCTTCACCTTGTCGCAAGCGCTCGCGGGCATTCCGGCGATCAGCCTGCCGTGCGGCTTCGACAGGGACGGCCTGCCGGTGGGCCTGCACCTGACCGCGCCCGCGCTGCAAGAAACGCGCATGTTCCACGCGGCGTTCGCGTATGAGCAGGCGACAGAATGGTGGATGCAGCGACCAGCAATATCAAAATGATTATCTCAACGGATTCAACGGAGTTTAGCAGATATTTCTCCGTTTGATCCGTTCAATCCGTTGAGGTTATTTTCATGAGGGGGGGAACACAAACTATGAAACTCGTTATTCCTATGGCCGGTCTGGGCACGCGGATGCGCCCGCACACGTGGACGCGCCCGAAGCCGCTGCTGCCGGTGGCCGGCAAGCCGATGCTCGGCCACATTTTGGAACGCTTCCGCGATCTGCCGATTACGGAGTACGTCTTCGTGGTGGGGTGGCTTGGCGAGCAGGTGGAGGCGTATCTGCACGAAAATTACGCCATTCCGGCGCACTTCGTTGAGCAGAAGGAGCAGTTGGGACAGGCGCACGCTTTCTGGCTGGCGCGCGAGCATCTCACCGGCCCGGTTTTTACGATGTGGGTGGACACGCTCTTCGATGACGTCGATTTCTCCGGGTTGGGTGCCGACGGGCCAGATGGCGTCATTTACACTTACGAGGTGGAGGATCCGCGGCGGTTTGGCGTTGTCGAGACCGGCGCGGATGGGTACGCGACGCGGTTGGTCGAAAAGCCCGAATCGATGGACAACAGGAACGTCCTTATCGGCCTGTACTACTTCCGCGAAGGGGAATGGCTGGCGCGCGCGTGTGAAGAGCTGATGGCGCGGCGCATCCAGACGAAGGGCGAGTACTACCTGGCGGACGCGATCAATCTGATGCTCGAACAGGGCGCTCGCATCCAGGTGCGCCCGGCGGGCGTGTGGCAAGACACCGGTAAGCCGGAGACAACGTTCATCACGCACCGCTATCTGCTGGAAAACGGCTGCGAGAACAGCTTCGAGACGCCGCGCCCCGGCGTGACGATCATCCCGCCGGTCTACGTTCACCCGCGCGCCGTCATCGAGCGCTCGGTGATCGGCCCGTATGTATCGATCGGCCAGAACGTGCAGGTGCGCGACAGCATCCTGCGCGACACGATCGTGGATGAGGGTGTGGAGATTGAGGCGGTGATGCTGGAAGAGTCGATTATCGGCCGTTGGGTGCATCTCGCCGGCCATTTTCGCAAGTTGAATATCGGCGACTCGTCGGTGGAGTTGTAGGCTGTCAGCCGTCAGCGTTCAGCGATCAGCCAGAGGCCATTCGCTGATTCTTGATTCTCGATTCTTTTTTAAGGAGTGACTTAATGGAGTTAGATACTTTTGTTTCTAAACTCGCCAGGAGCATTCCGCCTTCTGGCATTCGCCGCTTCTTCGATATTGCGGCGACGATGGAGGATGTGATCAGTTTGGGGATTGGAGAGCCGGATTTCGACACACCGGCGCCGATTGTGGAGGCCGGGATCGCGGCGCTGCAACGCGGGGCGACACACTACACGCCCAACTCCGGCCTGCATGAGCTGCGTCAGGCCATCTCCGCGCACGCCCAGAAGCGCTACGGGCTGAGTTATGATCCAAAACAGGAAGTCTTGGTGACGGTGGGCGTTTCGGAGGCAATGTACCTGGCGATGGCGGCGCTGTTGGACCCCGGTGACGAGATCATCTTTGCAGAGCCGTGTTTTGTCGCTTATGGTCCAGTAGCAAGCATGGCAGGGGCAAAGCCGGTGCCCATTCCTACCACACCGGAGACAGGTTTTCAACTCACAGCGGAGATGATCGAGTCCGCGATCACACCCAAGACAAAAGCGTTATTTATCACCTCGCCCAACAATCCCACCGGGACCGTCATCAACCGCGAGCGGCTTACTGCAATTGCCGCCCTCGCGGAAAAGCACAACCTGGTGGTGATTTCGGACGAAATCTACGACCGGCTGGTTTACGGCGTGGAACACGTGTGCTTCGCCAGTCTGCCAAGGATGCGCGAGCGGACAATCGTGCTGCAGGGCTTCTCCAAAGCCTACGCGATGACGGGTTGGCGCGTGGGCTACATATTGGGGCCGGGGGTGCTGCTCGCCGAGATGCGCAAGCTGCACCAATACTTGATCATGTCCGCGCCGACGGTGTCGCAGTGGGCGGCGTTGAAGGCGCTGGAAGTGGGCGAGCCGTTCGTCCAGGAGATGCACGCGCACTATGAACGTCGCCGCAGACTGGTTGTGGACAGTCTCAATGCGATGGGGCTGGCGTGTATCGAGCCGCAAGGCGCGTTCTACGCCTTCCCGAACATCGAAAACACCGGGCTGGACGATAACGTGTTCGCTGAACGGCTGCTGCAAGAAGAGCACGTTGCCGTAATCCCCGGACGAGTTTTTGGGGCGTCCGGCGTGGGATTCGTGCGGATGTCGTATGCGACGGCCTACGAAAAGCTCGAAATCGCGTTGGAGCGGATTGCCAGGTTTGTGCAACGCACAAAGTGAATCCTATGGAATACGAAGCCGTCATCGGCCTTGAGGTCCACGCGCAGATTCACACGCATGCGAAGATGTACTGCGCCTGCCCGGTGGTGGCGGATACAGGCGACGTGCCGCCCAACACGCGGGTTTGCCCGGTGTGCCTGGCGCTGCCGGGAACGCTGCCGGTCGTCAACCGGCGCGCGGTGGAGTTGGGTATGATGACGGGGTTGGCGCTCGGCTGCACGATCAATCCGGTGAACGTGTTCGCGCGCAAGTCATATTTCTACCCCGATCTGCCGAAGGGGTATCAAATCTCGCAGTACGAGCTGCCGCTGGCGGTGAATGGCGCGTTGGAGATAGAGACGGAGGCGGGGACGCAACGCATCGGCATCACGCGCGCGCATCTCGAAGAAGACACGGCGAAGCTCTACCACCAGGACGACGGATCGGCGCTGGTGGACTTCAACCGGGCGGGCGTGCCGCTGCTCGAGATCGTCAGCGAGCCGGATATGCGCACCGTCGAAGAGGTGCAGGCCTACGCGACGACGTTGCGCGACGTGTTGATCTACCTGGGCATCAACGCGGGCGACATGGAGAAAGGCGAGATGCGCTTCGAGGCCAATGTCAGCATCCGCCCAAGGGGAGCGACGACGCTGGGAACGCGTACGGAGATCAAGAACCTCAACTCGTTTCGCGCGCTGGCGGCGAGTGTAGCATATGAGATCGAGCGGCAGAAGGCGGTGTTGGCAAAGGGCGGAACCGTCACCCAACAAACCTTGGGGTGGGATGAAGTTGCCGGAAACACGTACCTGCAACGCAGCAAAGAATACGCGCACGACTATCGCTATTTTCCCGAACCGGACATCCCGCCGCTGGAAATCGCGCCGGAGTGGATCGAGGCGCTGCGGGCGCACGTACCCGAACTTCCACTAGCAAAAAAGCGCCGTCTGATGGCCGAATACAGCATCCGCCCCTATGACGCGGCCCTGTTGGTGGGCGACTGGCGTGTCGCCGACTATTTCGAAGCCGCCGCCGGGATCGCGCGCGCGCAAGGTATCGCCCCCCAGGACGTTGCCAACTGGGTCGGCGGGGAACTGTTCCGCATTTTGAACGCCACCGCCACGCCAATCGACGCCTGCAAGACGACACCGGAACGTCTGGCGGCTCTGCTGGCGCTGGTGCAGCGGGGAACAGTCAGTGTGACGGCGGCGAAAACGGCGCTCGACGCGATGTGCGAGACGGGCGAGTCACCGGAAGACGTGGTGCAGCGGTTGGGACTGACGCAAATATCCGATGCCGGCGTGATCACGACGCTCATCGAAGCCACATTGGACGCGCATCCGGCGCAGGTACAGCAGTATCTCGACGGCAAGACGAACATTCTGGGATGGCTGGTGGGACAAGTGATGCAGGCCTCGAAAGGCAAAGCCAACCCCCAGGATACGCGACGCCTGTTGCAGCAGGCGTTGGAACAGCGGGGCGCGGGATTATGATCCCGCGCAAGCAGAATATTGGACCAAATCTGGAAGCTGGCAATTCATCTGAGAACGCCGACCTCCAGAGTATAACATATATCACATTTAAGGAGAGTGTCATGGCAAAACATGAAGAATTGAACCCTTTCAAGTTAGCACAGGCGCAGTTCGATCAGGTCGCCGAGCAGATGGGGCTGGAACCGGCAGTGCGGGAGATTCTGCGCTGGCCGCTGCGCGAGTTCCGCTTTCAATTGCCGGTGCGGATGGACGACGGCTCGATCAAGGTCTTCACCGGCTTTCGCGTGCAGCACAACGACGCGCGCGGCCCGGCGAAAGGCGGTATCCGCTTTGCGGCGAACGAGACGCAGGACACGGTGTGCGCGCTCGCTATGTGGATGACATGGAAATGCGCCGTGGCCAACATCCCGCTCGGCGGCGGTAAGGGTGGCGTGGTGGTCGATCCATCCAAGCTCTCGACCGGCGAGAAAGAACGCCTGTGCCGCGAGTGGATCGACGCGATCTGGAAGAACCTCGGCCCGCGCAACGACGTCCCCGCGCCCGACGTAGGCTCCAACGCCCAGATGATGGGATGGATGATGGACGAGTATTCCAAGCTGCGCGGCGAGTACGTGCCCGGTGTGATCACCGGCAAACCGGTGGGCGGGGGCGGCTCGCTGGGACGCACCGCCGCGACCGGATTTGGCGTCGTGGTGACCGTCCGCGAGGCAATGAAGCACCTGGGGATCAAATCGGCCGGGCAAACAGCTTCGATCCAGGGCTTCGGCAACGTCGCGCAGTATGTGGCGCGGACGTTCATCGAGATGCTCGGCGGGCGGGTGATCAGCGTGTCGTGCTGGGATCGCGACGACCGCACGGCGTACACGTTCACCAAAGAGGAGGGGATCGATCCCTACTTCCTGCAAAGCATCACCGACCAGTACGGCACGGTGGATAAAGAGAAGGCAAAGGTCGCTGGGTACAGCATCGAGGATGGGGCTGTGTGGTTGAGCAAAGATGTGGACGTCCTCATCCCGGCAGCGGTGGAAGGTGTCATCACCGGCGAAAACGTGCGCAACATCAGCAAGCAGGTGAAAATCCTCGCCGAGGGCGCCAACGGGCCAACGCTGCTGGAAGCCGATGCGGTGCTCAAGGAGCGGGGGATCTTTGTCATCCCCGATTTCCTGTGCAACGCCGGTGGGGTCACGTGCTCCTATTTCGAGCAGGTACAGAACGATATGAACTACTACTGGCCCGAAGAGGAAGTGCTGGAGAAACTGGATCAAAAAATGGCCTCGGCGTTCAAGGCTGTCCTGGAGATGTCGCTGCAAAAGCAACTCTATATGCGCGACGCAGCCTACTGGGTAGCGATTGCCAGTGTCGAACGGGCGATGCGGCTGCGCGGGTGGTTATAGATCGCGACTCAGGCGCTCGACAACGGATAACACGATCCACAAGAGCAAGAAAACGTCGGCGCCGGGCAACAAACAGAGCAGCCCGGTGAACACGGCGGGCCAGCCGTAGACCAGGCCAATCACGACGCTGCCGATCAATACCAAGGTGAGGACAACCGCGATGGCCAGACGGCGCTCGGTTTGGCGGCGGTAGGCGCGCATATCGGTGGGTAGATTCGAGTCTTTGCCCATTGACTTTTCCGAAGTCTAAAAAACCGGGATTTTGTAAAATCCCGGTTTTTTCGAATGTCAGGCGCAGCTAATAGCGCAGCAGCGCGCCGATGTGCGCACCGTTCAACAGCCCATCATCAACCACTTCGACAGTGCCGCCCTTCTCCACCGCCTGGCTGATGACGGCTTCGGCAGCGTCGGGGATTTCCACGACAGTGCCCTGACAGAAAATGCATTGTTCGATTGGCTGCGTCGTCAGATAGCCGCAGCCGGTACAGCGATAGCCGGGTGCATGAAAATCGTGCTCGACGACCAGAACCTGGGTGCGGCCCTCGTGCGTGACGCTCAACGTTTGATCCAGCCCGATCACGCCGTTCATCCCCTTAGCTGCCGCCGTAACAACGGCTTCCACTAACTCGCGCCTGCGCACGTCCTCCAACTCCTTGAGGCGCGCGAAAGCAAGCTCTCGAATCTCAATATCGCCGGCCTCCATATTGGCATTGAACGTCCCCACGACGATTTCCTGAAGTTTCACAGGCAGAAGATCGCGGAACTGTGCAACGGTGTGTTCGGCGCCCGCCAGCAGCAAACGGCGTGGGTGATGCTCTTGACAAAAATCGGCCAGCGCCGCTGCCGTGTCGCGTAGATTGCGCTGCACCAACTCCGCCTCTTTGCGGCCCGAGGCTTGCGAACCGCCGCGCATACCCACTACCGAGGAACCACGTCCTCGGCGAACATTGCGAACATCCTCACCCACCGACCCTTCCTGGGTGATCA
>DAIUDK010000032.1:0-6165 GCA_036845725.1 Chloroflexota bacterium | reverse complement strand
CGCAGCGCCAACCGATACTCTTCGGCGGCGTGCTGGGTGGGATCAACATTCAAGTAGAGGCTCAAAATCGGGCCATTGGCTTCGATTGTAGCCAATTCTCTCAGTGATTTTTCATCGAACATAGTCTTTTCCTTTCTCCAAACGGATAGGTATTTTCTGGTAACGAAGTGCCACTATAACCGTAAGAGAACTTCCTACGCGAACATCACCTCCTTGTATGGGATATGTGGTATCGGTCAATAAACACACACTGCGGGTGACATCCTTTCAGATGACCCGCAGTGTGGTTATAACTATTGAATTGGGGGCATTCACCTTACATCTTTGCATAAGCCCGCACCCTATTCGAAAGTTCACGTATGAACTAGTTTACCGTCATTGTAGGGATTTTTCGCCTAGATGTCAAGTGCAATTGTTCACCTTTTGCATTTCTTGAATACGACTTTACGAAACTCTACAGACAACAGATCAAGGGAATATGTTGCGCGGGTGATAACATCACCCGCGCGAACACAGGCCTAGCATTTGGCCTTTAGGTACAAATCCTAAAGTGGGTTAATACTGTCGCATCACCAGGGGCAAATACAAATTCACATAGCCAATAACCGACAACGGATAAGCGGCAGAGAGGTTGTTTTCCTCATTCGGTTCCCAAATCAATCCCCAGGGTTGTCCCATAAAGTTACTGCCTCCCGAGTTAGCTATACCAGTGTCGGCCCGCGCATAGAAGTCGTACTCCCCTCTCTCCGGTGCAGTTAAGTGGAATTGTGTAGTGTCCGACTCACCAGGTGCCAGCCGCCCATCAAGCCAGAGAATATACTCATCACCGAGATCCCAACCACCCTCGTGATCAAATACATCAGTGGGTGGCTGTCCGGGCGGCCTGAAGTAAACCTCGACGGCGAACAGTTCATATGGATCGCTCTGCGAGCCATCCCAACGTTGATAGATGGGATCACGGCCCTGGTTTTTTACCGTCACTGTGACCGTCAGCGGGGCCCCAGTTTCGATTTCTGTCAAAGGCGTTATCTGTACCGAAGTCACCACTAGGTCCGGAGCGTTGAGGAAATCTCGATCCACCGCCTGATTATCCTCCAGTCCCACTTCGATAGTTTTTCCGCTATGGGTATAGGCAACGGTAACCCGGTTCTCCACTACTAACACTTGCGGAGGGACCTCCGCCGCAACCGTGGCGGAGAAAGTAAGCTGCCCCGATTCTCCAGGCTGCAATGGGCCACCCCGGAAGACGTAGTTTTCGCCTACCAGCGTCCAGTCCTGACCGACCACCGGGGTCACATATTCTGAAGGCCACATCGTATCCGTAATGATAATCGTATCCAGCGCTGATTCAGAATAAGCCGAGTTGGTATAGTAGATGGTGTACCACAACGTGTCACCGTCGAGGATCTCCACCACCCCATCGCTTTTGCTAACCTGGACATCCACGCGCGGGATTTGGGTCACGCGCACGCAGCCACCAGCCGGTGTACGTTTTGGCAACAATTTGTCGCTCATCTTCACCTGCACATCATTACAATACAGGCCACTGATTGTGTCATAGTCGGGAATGGCGCGGAAGGTCAAAGTAATAGTCTGCCCAGGTTGGATAGTTCCCAGTCCTTGCCACACCAACAAGTCCCGCTCTCCTGGAATGATGATAGGCACTGGTGTCTCCCCCACCGCGGCGACAAAGTTCAATTCCGCCGGTAGCGTGTCCGTCACCACCACCGGCTGCGCCGAGTCTGTCTCATTGAACAGGGTTAACGTGTACGTGACTTCCTCGTCGGCGTGGATGGTGTCGGGATTTGCCAACTTATCGGCCAACACCTGCGGCTTGCCTCTAACATAGACTGGCGCGATTCCTTCAGAGGCTGGCAGCACAACCATCTCGCCGGTCGCAGCTTTCTTACCCGTGGCAGAAAGATTGCTATAGTAGTACCCGTCAAACAACTCCGGGTCGGTCGTCACGCCAAAGACCAACTCGTAAGTTTTGTTCACCGCTACATTGCCGGGAATGCTCCACACCACATCCTGCCCGACGATTTGCACCGGCGGCAGATCGGCCGGTGCGATCATGTGTGTGAATGTAAAGCCGGTGGGCAATGTATCTGTAATGAACACACGGGTGAGGACGTCTTTACTGCCATTATACAGAGTCAGCGTGTACGTAGTTGGCTGACCGGTCTCAATTCTGTCCGGGGAAGCCTCTTTGAAGAGGCCAATCCCGGAAATCACCCGCACCATAACGTGCTTGAGGTAGTCCTTATGCAACCCTACGTGAATCGTCGCCGTACCGGTGATCTGGTTGTATTCATCGCCCAGAAATTGGTGTGCCCGCACCGTAAATACCAGCTCCACTTTGCCGAGCGCCGGCACGTTGTCTACCTGCCACACCAGGGGATCGGTTTTGAGCGGTTCTGGCCCATCCACCATCCTGACGTACTGCCAGTACATGTTGTTGAAGCTCGGCAACACGTCGGTCACAACCACATTGGAGACCGGCGCGCCGGTCAGGTTTTTCACCGTTAGTTTGTACGTCACCAGCCCAAAGGGCGGCACCTGGGTAGGGGTCGGTGTCTTATCTAGCTCAATCCCCTGATTCATGTTTAGCCCCAACGCCGAGCCACTGCAGGAAGTCTGGAAACTATCGTCCGCAACAAATTTGCCCGCAGGCGGAATGCAGATGCTGGTATCTGGTAGTGAAGTCACCCTGGCCACAAATCTGTCGGAGTAGGTTTTGCTCCAGCCATCCTTTTCGAACAACGGCGCGCGCACATGCAGGGTGATTTCGGTGTGCCCCCCGGCCGGTACGGTCAGGTTGCGCCAAATGTAGAAGCCGGAGCCGATTTGCGCCGGGGTTATGCTGCTGTCGAGTACCACAAAGGGGCCAATGGGCTGCCCGGAGATGGATTCCGCCAGCGGGAAAGTCCACTCTAGCTCCACGCCGGTCAGATCACCAGATGGTGCGGTACGATTGTCCCGTATGGTCAATACGACCGTAAACACCTGCCCCACCGCAATCGGGTTGGGGTAGACCTTTTGGTACAAAGAGTATTTCGGCAACACACAAATCGGTGCGACTTTGTCATTTTTATTACCTGATCCCCACACGCCGGGCGGCGTAACATAGGTCAGGATATCGTCTCCGTGTTGGGAGATGATGCCCTTGCTGGGTGTCTCCAAATTCTTACACCACGTTTCGCCAATCCCATACCCTGTCATGCGCGCCCGGAAGGGATGCTCCCATGCAGCGCCCTGCGGTTCCATCCGGAACGGTGTCGGTAACGTATACTCATAGACCCCGTCGCCGTCAACGAAGTCTGTAGTACCTTTCAAGTCGCTGTCCAGAATATCCATGAATTGCGTTAGTGTGAACACATTGTACGGGGAGATGTTGAAGAGTTGCACCGTGTACGTCAGCACATCTCCCTGTACAATCTGCTCAGGAACAACCATTTTGTTATACCGGACTGCCGGATCCACATTGACTTTCTTGTTGACCAGGCAAATAGAAGTCTCGGGACTGTAGCCATAGATCTGGTTCAAAAAGTTCTTACCTATCCACGTAGTCATAGCTTTGTATATCACGTCGACCGTCTCTCCGGGCGCAAGCGGGTCACTCAAGACATTATCCCATTGATAAATATCCATATCAGGGGTCCCGCCCACTAGCGTGGGTGGGTTAGGCGGGGTAGAGACCATGCCGGCAAATTCCAGGGAGGTATGCATGGTGTCGGTCAGGATCAGGGGTGGATAAATGGTCGTATCTCCCACGTTTTCAATGCTAATCGTATACGTAATCTCACTGCCCACAATTTGCGTGCCAGGGTCAGCATTTTTCTTAAAAATCAACTGCGGCGTCACCGACACTTCAGCCAGTTTATTTCTGTCATGCCCTGGATAGGTAAGTCCTTCCACGGTACCGGTGACTGCATTGGTGTACTTGACTGCTTTGCAACCATCTCCAACCGGCGTCTGTGGAGACACATCGACTTCAAAGACTCCCTGAATGACGCCGTTAGCCGGCACAGTCACATTCTCCCAGCGCACTACGGAATTTCCCATCGAGACAGGTGATCCCAAATTGCCGGCTACCATCTGCCGGAACGTGAAGATATTGGGAACCTCGTCCGCCCGCGGCAACCCATCTTCCAACACCACCTCACTGATGGCATGATCGTACATGGGGTTATAAAAGGTCAGCGTATAAGTGATAACCCGGTTGGGGAAGGTTGTAGTTGCACCGATCGGCGGCGACTCCGTCGACACCGATTTATCAAACGGGCTGAGGATGCGCACCCTGTAATCACTCTGTGCCACTGCATCCCGGAAAGGCATCGCATCGGCATGGGCTACTAAATTCTCCCATTCGCTGGTCAGATATTTTGAGCTAGGCCCATATTCCGCATCGTGCGGCACACGTCCCACCAGGGTCAACGTGACCTTTTCACCACTAGCTAAGACAAAATCGTCGGCAAATGTCCATGTGACCACGCCGTTGGCCTGAATGACCCCGACGCCGGCTGCACTCGCCTCAGCACTCACAAACGTGTTTTGCAATTGCGTTGGTAGCGTATCATGCACCTGCAAATGCCGGGCCGAGTAAGAATCGGGACGCGCACTCCTTGCGCTGTTCCCCAACACAATCGTGTACGTGACCAGTCGGCCTACCCGGCATAATCCATCTCCGGCCACTTCCCCCACGGCGCTGCGGGTCAAGCTCAACAACGGCCCAACAATCTGCGTTGTGACCAAACCGGCGGACTTTTCCGTGCCCTGAACCACCGCAGTCACCGTATTCTCCACACTGGAAGGCCCGATCTCTTCCCGTTTGTTAGGTCCAGGAATCGGTTCGTAGTTCTTCAATGCCGGTTGCAGCGTGATTGGCACACGCGCGTTAAGCTTAATCTCCACAACGCCGCCGGCCGCCACAGGGTTGAGATAAAACACCGCCTCACCCCGCCGGTTCACCGAATTGACTTGATACGTCATAGAAATGATGGCATTTGACGGGGAGACGGTATATCCTTCATAAAGCGCCAAGATGCCATATTGCCATAACTTGGTGATATCCTGGGACATCTTGGTTGCCCACGTGTCATTGATGACGATTCCAGAGATACTACTCGACGTCCCATTAGTCAAAATCAGCGTGTACGTGATCAGATCGTCAGCAAAAGCTGCATCTGACCCGGCCTGCGTAATCTCTAACTCCGCAACGACATTCTGTTCAGGCGCCGCGAGCGAAGCGCTGTGAACCGAACGTGTCAGCCCCAGAAAAAAGGCACCCATCAAAACCAGGGTCAACACCGGCACCAGGACCAATAGCCTTAGATATTTCTGCTTAGTTTCTGTCTTCATTTCTCCTCCCTAAATAGCTTGTTATCTGTTCTATAGTTAAAGGATATCACATGGAGACAAGTCAGGAAATGCAAACAGCACATTCCTTTTTTATCCGATTATTTCCTACCGTACATTGATTAGGAAAAAGATCAGTCATGAGGTACACTCGCGTTCAAGCACGACCAAGAACAGGAGGGTATCATGACTGATCGCCAGAAAGTATGTCGCAAAGTGTTGAAAACGCTGAAAGAACAGTTACAGATGTCGCATCAAGAGTATGTGGTGACCTTAGCGATGATGATTAGCGGGATTGTGCTGAGTCGTAACGCGCGATTAGCCGTAATGAGTGAAGAAGTTCCCAGCGCGGCGAAAGACCAGAGTATTGAAATGCGGATGCGTCGCTGGGTGAAACATGACGACATTGAGGTAGAAGTGACGTATATGCCCTTTGCCCAACAGATTCTGATGAGTCTGGCGGATAGCGCCCTGGTCTTGGCAATGGATGGGAGTCAAGCGGGGCATGGGTGTATGGTGTTAATGGTGGGAGTGGTCTATCGCTCACGTTTATTGCCCTTAGCGTGGGTGGTGTATCCAGGGAAGAAAGGGCATACGACCGCCGCGCGGCACATTGAAGTGTTGGAAAAGGTGCTCCCCCTGCTCCCGGAGAACGCCGAGGTTGTCTTGTTAGACGATGCCGAGTACGACACCACGGAGATACTGGCCTGGGTGCAGGCCAAAACGGGCTGGGCGTTCGTGCTGCGTACCGCGAGCAACCTGTTGATCCACGACGGGGCGGCCTGGCAGCCGATTGGGGAGGTAACG
>DAIUDK010000031.1:36912-38274 GCA_036845725.1 Chloroflexota bacterium | reverse complement strand
TCACATTCACTCAAGATATGGTGAATCCACGGTCGTTGTTGATAATGTCGGACTTGAAACGCTTTCGTCGGTACCATATAAACGACCCGCGGAGAACTTCCTGCATGCGGCCAGATTAAGTCTGGATAATAGGCCGCTCCTTCCAGAAGAAGCGTGCTCCCGGCCTTATAGCCTGCCAAATCTTGGACAATCATCTCAAAGCGTTCCCGGTAATACGCGAATTCTTCTTTAACCTGCAACGCAACTGGACGCATCCATATAGCATTCCAGCCCATCTTGGAATAATTGAACATCACGGGATGACGGTCCGGACGACAGCGAGCGATGTGCGCGCTGTCATGATCGTCGACTTTGTAATATTCGAATTTGTATTGAGCGCACAATTTCTCAGCGATAGTGCTCTTACCGCTACAAGGTGAGCCACCGAGGATGTAGGCTTGGGAAAACAAGTGCTTTAGCGAGGACTTATTAGCTTGCATATCGAGACAGTCTTTACCTTTCTCATACCTTTCTCACGTCCGGTCATAGACCCCACAATAATAGCATAGCGACAAGTGTACTTGCATTTTCGATATTCGCAACGAACAGGGCAAATCAGGAAATGAGCATCAAAAAAAATCGGAAAAGCTGGTATAATGAAACTGTAGCACCTTGAAACGATAGACCGGCCAGGGGAGCCTGAGATGCAGGCTGAGAGGGTATCCATCAGATACCGACCCTAGAACCTGATCTGGATCATACCAGCGGAGGGAGGCACACCCGATGACAACATCCCTGCACAAGCCTCCGGGCCGGCAGGGATGTTTCATTTCTCAACGGATTTGAACGGATTCTTCAACCGCGAATCACGCGAATTTTCGCCAATTCATAAAAGATTCGTGTAAATTGACGAGATTAGCGGTTTGTTTTGAAAAGCGTAACCGTTCCAATAAAACGCTCCGCTAATAGAAATGGCACGGCAAGTTGCCGCTCCGACTACCGGACTAAGGACTACAGGACTATAAAGACTATGCGTATCGTAATTTTTGCCAACGGCATCATCGAGGAGCCTGCCGCCGAAGCCGCGCGGTGGGTGCAGCCCGGCGATTGCGTCGTCGCGGCGGACGGCGGAACGCAGCACGTGCTGGACGCCGGCCTTATGCCCACTCACGTCATCGGCGACCTGGATTCACTTGCGGCGAAGCAACGCGCGCGCCTCGAAGCCGCCGGAACGATGCTGCACGCGCACCCGCCCGCCAAGGACGAGACCGACCTGGAACTGGCGCTGACGTGGGCGGCGGCGCAACCGGACGTGACGGAGATCATCGTCTTGGGCGCGCTCGGCGGACGCCCGGATCAGGCGCTCGCCAACCTGCTGCTGCT
>DAIUDK010000031.1:0-36812 GCA_036845725.1 Chloroflexota bacterium | reverse complement strand
AGCGAAGACGTCATCGCGCGCTTCGAAGCGGAAAACAACGCCACGGTGCAGTTCCTCAAAGCCGGCGACACCGGCAAAATGCTCAACCAGGCCATCCTCTCGCACGACAATCCCCAGGCCGACGTGCTCTACGGCATCGACAACACCTTCCTCAGCCGCGCGCTGAACGCCGATATCTTCAAGCCGTACAAGGCGCAGAATCTCACCGCCATTCCTGTGGCGCTGCACCTCGACCCGGACTATCGCGTCGTCCCCACCGACTTCGGCGACGTGTGCCTCAACTACGACAAAGCCTACTTCGATGAGCACGCGCTGCCCGTCCCGCAAAGCCTGGTGGACCTGACGAAGCCCGAATACAAGGGCCTGCTCGTCGTGGAGAATCCCGCGTCGTCGTCGCCCGGCCTGGCCTTCCTCATCGCCACCATCGGCGTGTTTGGTGAGGACAGCGACGCTGAGTACAGCTATCTGGACTTCTGGGCCGATTTGCGCGCCAACGACGTCCTCGTCGTAGACGGCTGGGACACCGCCTACTACAACGAGTTCAGCGGCGGCGCGTATAGCGAGGGCGTTCGCCCGCTCGTCGTCAGCTACGCCACCAGCCCCGCCGCCGAAGTCTACTTCAGCGAAGGTGCATTGACCGAGCCGCCGACCGGGGCCGTCACCGCGCCGGGAACCTGCTTCCGCCAGATCGAATTCGCTGGCATTCTCAAAGGCACGGAAAACCGCGACCTCGCCGAGGCCTTCATCGAATTTCTGCTCAGCGCCGACTTCCAGGCGGACATCCCGCTGCAAATGTGGGTCTTCCCCGCCAACCCCAACGTCACGCTGCCGCAAGTCTTCGTCGAATTTGCCCTCGAAGCTGCGCAGCCCGCCGAAGTCCCCGCCGCTGCCATCGAAGCCAACCGTGAGCAGTGGATTGAGGCGTGGGGAGACGCGGTGCTCAGGTAGACGGTAGACAGTAGACAGTAGACGGGGGAGAGAGGAGAGTGCAAAGTGCCTGATAACACCGATCACGAATCACGAAAGGTCGTTCGCCATTCGCTACTCACTACTCGCCATTTGCTCCTCGTCCTCCCTCTCCTCTTCCTCGTCCTCTTCTACTTCTACCCACTGGGCGCGATTTTCCGCGTGAGCCTGACGTGGGACGGCGGGCCGGCGTTGGATGCGCTGCTAAGACGGCTGTTCGGCTCCACGACTTTGCGCACGCTCGGCTTCACGTTAGGACAGGCATTGCTCTCAACCTTGCTGACGCTGTTGCTTGGTCTGCCGGGGGCCTACGTTGTCGCCCGCTACGACTTCCCCGGCAAGCGCCTGCTCAACGCGCTGACGACCGTGCCCTTCGTGCTGCCCACCGTCGTCGTCGCCACAGCGTTTACGGCGGTTTTAGGGCCAAAATCGCCGCTCAATACCGTCCTGATGAACGCCCTAAACCTCGCCCACCCGCCGCTCGACCTGCGCTACACCCTGGGCGCGATCCTGCTGGCGCACGTTTTCTACAACTACACTCTCGTCTTACGCATCGTCGGCAGCTTCTGGGCCAACCTCGACCCGCACCTCGAACAGGCCGCGCGCACGCTCGGCGCATCTCCATGGCGCGCGTTCGTCGAAGTGACGCTCCCCCTGCTCCTACCCGCGCTCGGCGCTGCCAGCTTGCTCGTCTTCATCTTCTGCTTCACCAGCTTCGGTGTGATCCTCATCCTCGGCGGACCACGCTTCGCCACACTCGAAGTCGCCATCTACCGTCAGGCCATCGACATGGGCAACTTTCCGCTCGCCGCCGGACTGTCATTCGTCCAAATCCTCTGCACCCTCGGATTGACCGTCGTCTACACCCGGCTGCAAGGCCGGCTGGCACGCCCACTCGACTTGCGCCCGCGTTGGGTCACGCAGCGCAAGCCACGCACCGCCAGCGAAATCGCCTTCGTTCTCGCCAACGTCGTTCTCGGCGCGGCGCTCCTGGGACTGCCACTCGTGACGCTCGCCGCCCGCTCCTTCGACGCCGGCCTGCGCTACTACACCGCCCTCTTCGAAAACCCGCGCGGCTCCATCTTCTACGTCCCGCCGGTCGCCGCCGTGGGTAATTCCGTCAAATTTGCTTTGGGGACGATGACCCTGGCCTTATTACTCGGTATGCTCACCGCGACGGCCCTTTACCGCCGCAAACAAGGGTGGATACTGGACGCGCTGTTTATGCTGCCGCTCGGCACCTCCGCCGTCACGCTGGGCCTGGGCTACCTGCTCGCCATGGCCCGCCCGCCACTGGCCCTGCGCGGCACGCCCGCGCTCATCGTCTTCGGGCATACCCTCGTCGCACTGCCGTTCGTCGTGCGCAACGTCATGCCCGCCCTGCAATCCATCCGCCCATCGCTGCGCGAGGCTGCCGCCACACTCGGCGCCCCGCCGGCCCGCGTCTTTGCGGAAGTGGACCTGCCCATCGTCTGGCGCGCACTCGCCGTCGGTGGCGTCTTCGCCTTCACCGTCTCCATGGGCGAATTCGGTGCCACCTCGATGATCGCCCGCCCGGAACTGCCCACCATTCCCATCGCCATCTACCGCTTCCTCTCCCAGGCCGGCGCCCTCAACTACGGGCAAGCCCTGGCGATGTCCACCCTCCTTATGGCCGTCTGCGTCACCGGCTTCGTCGCCATCGAGAGCTTGCGTCCGCCGGGGAGCGAATGGTGAATCAGCGAATGGAAGAATCAGCGAATGGAGAATCGAGTATCCAGCAACCAGTAACCAGCGACGAGGAACTATGGCCTTTCTTGAACTGACCGACATTCACAAGACTTACGAGGACGCGCCGCTGTTGTGTGGGGCGACGTTTGAAGTGGAGCGTGGGGAGATTGCCTGCCTGCTTGGGCCGTCGGGCAGCGGGAAGACGACGCTGCTGCGCATCATCACCGGGCTGGAAACGCCGGAACGCGGGCGCGTGTCCATCGAAGGGGCGGACGTGACGACACTGCCCGCCCACCGGCGCGGCGTCGTGCTGATGTTCCAGGATTACGCGCTGTTTCCGCACCGCACGGTGGCGCAGAACATCGCGTTCGGCCTGCGGATGCGGCGGCAATCGCGAGCCGCCATCGCCGCGCGGGTCGCCGAGATGCTGGCGCTGACCGGTCTGGAGGACTTCGCCAACCGCGACGTCAACGTGCTCTCCGGCGGCGAACGCCAACGGGTGGCCCTGGCGCGCAGCCTCGCCCCGCAGCCCCGCCTGCTGCTGCTCGACGAGCCGCTCGGTGCGCTCGATCGCAACCTGCGCGAGCGGCTGCTCGAAGACCTGCCCGTCATCCTGCGGCGCGTCGGCGTCACCGCCATCACCGTGACGCACGACCAGGAGGAGGCATTCGCCCTCTCCGACCGCGTCATCCTGCTCAACGAAGGCCGCGTCGTGCAGACTGGTCGCCCGGAGGCGCTCTATGACCGTCCACACAATACATGGGTGGCGCGCTTTCTGGGATTGGAGAACCTGTTCCCGGCGCGGGTGCGCCATCCGCAGCAAGTGAAAGCGGCGTTTGGGGTGTTGGATATGGCGGACAATGTGGCGTTGCCGCAACCCGGTGCGGAAGGCCAACTGCTCATCCACCCGTGGGGTATCCATCTCGAAGCGGGGACCGCGAACGCCTTCACCGCGCAGGTGACGCAGCGAACGTTCCACGGCAGCTACTTCCGCCTCACGCTGGCTGTGAACGGAGGAACGCTGCGCCTCGACATCGCCCCCGGCCAAACGCCCCCCGCCCCCGGTGAAACCATCCATGGCTGGATCGACCCCACCGCCCTCCGCTGGCTGCCCGCCTAACCCCGTCTACCGTCTACTGTCCACCATCTACTGACTGCCACCGCTGCGCATCCCGGTGGAGACGTTCCAAAGCCTGCCAGTGTTGCTCGATCGCTGTGCGCCCTTCCGGCGTGAGCCGCACGAGCGTGTTGGGCTTCTTGCCGACGAACTGTTTCTCGATCTCCACCAACCCGGCTTCTTCCAGCTTGGAGAGATGCGTGGAAAGATTGCCCTTCGTCAGCCCCGTCAGACGTTGCAAGGACACAAAATCGGCGCTGCGGCACGCGGAAAGCGCGGTCAGCAGGGCCAGGCGGGCAGGCTCGTGAACGACTTTGTCGAGACCGGCCAGAGCTTCAAAGGCGTCAGTCATGATCCCACCTGCGACAACGCTTTGAGATTACGCACCAACACAATATGGTTGAGCACACTGCCGATACTTGTAATAATCCCCAACACGATCGAGATGACAAAGCCGCCGAAAAGGTCAGTCCAATGATGCGCAGCCGGAATGCCGGCCAACGGCAACACGGAAAGTGCCACGAGCACTACGGCCAACACGAGCATATGAACTGGGAATCGACCTGCCTTCCACCATCCGACCGCAAATCCTGCCGCCATGATGAGACCTACCACGCTTATGGGCAACCACTCGGCGGTGTCAATTACAAAGCCGATATACGCGATGACCATGAACAAAATAGTGGTCAGCATTTCAACCGGACGATTACGCGGCGGCAATCCCTCTACCCGGCCAAAAGTACGGTCGTAATAGTCACCGATCCATTTGGATAGCACCCACGGCACAGCGATGCCGGGGATAACGAGCAGACATTGATAATCCAGCCGTCCTTGCGGTAAACCTATGATTGGGTTCACTGCGCTTATCAACAAAAGCCACAAGAACCACGGCAACACCCTCAGCCCTTGCAAACTGCGATAATGTGCTGCTACGGTGCGTATACGATTTAAATCTTCCATTGTTCCCTCCATGATTGTTTAGGATAACAGAATCAAGCTCAGCCAACTGCGACCGCGTGGTCGCTTGCCTTATCATCGTTTTTCCGAACTCGTTTTGCCGTTTCCAAGCCTGCGCTCAACGCCACGGCTACCAACCAGCCTACCCAGGCCGGTATCGGGAACCCAAAGTTGATCAGAAAGTGCATCGCAATCGGGCCCCACACGTTGTTCGTTCGCCAACGGAGAAGAGCGAACAAAACCCCCATGAATGCCGTAGTGCCCACGCGTCCCACGCCCCACCAGGTATGCGCAAAGCCAAACAGCAGCGCCGGGAGCAAGACTGCCACCCACACGGGCAAGCGTCTCCGCAGAACACCACAGGCAACCCCGCGAAATATCAATTCTTCTACAAGTGCAGCCTGGAGACTGGCAAAAGCCGCCAGCGCGAGTGTCGGAATGCCGAATGTTGCATGATGCGCTTCGAGTCCCGCCAGTCCATTTTGGGCAAGGTCGGCGATCAAAAGGAAGCCTGCGACTAGGAGAAACGCGATCAAGACAATTCTGTGACGTCTCTCTATGGGAAACAGGACGCCGGTTGCGCGAAGATACGTTCTGTATGTCGGATAGTATCCGCGCAAGAGAACCGGCAGTAGACCAAAGACGATCAGCAATCCGCCTACCAATTTTGCGCCGTGAGTTATGCTTTGTCCCAATTCGCTTGCAGTATCCACTTTGAGGAACAAGCCGGGAATGTCGCTGACCAGCGCCAGGGCGAACCACGACAGACAGATTGCTATGCCGATCAGCAGATCGCGGTAAGTATCAGAGCGTTGTTTGCGAGTGCTATTTTTGTTTGACGTTTCATTCATTGCGTTTCCCCCAAGAGTTTACCGACTAGTTTTAAATAACAATAAGTTTGCACGACAAACTTAACAAAAGTATACATCCATTCTCTGAAGTTGTCAAGAGGTTTTTGCCAATTTGCTGAAAAAACTCTTGACAAAGGCCAAGAGCGGCTGTATAATCGAGTTATAGAACACGCGTTCTATAATGCCATATCACGCTTCGGCGTGTTCTTTTTTCGCTTTGATATTAGAACATTTGTTCTTAGCTCTTCCGGGGAGAAGATTATGTCGCGTTCACTTCGTCCTTATTTGGAATACCAGGCCGACCGGGTGGAAGCCGTGCTGGCCGCACATCGCACGCCGGGACGGGTTACGGGCGGCACGGTCGGCCCACGGCTGATCCGCTTCTTCTTGAATCCCGCGCCCAATACCCGCTTCGCGTCGATCAAGCGGCTGGCCGATGATCTAGCGCTGGCGATGCAGGTCCCCACCCTCAGCGTCGACCGGGGCAAGGAAGGCGTGATTCTGGAATTCTCCAACCCCAATCCACGCCCGGTGACGTTGCTTAACCTGCTGCAAGAGGCAATGCCTATGCCACTTTCGACAGCGATGTTGGGTCTCACCGACGAAGGCGCGCCGTTGCTCGCGCGCCTTTCCGCGCCAGAAGTAGCGCACATTCTCGTCTCCGGCACCACGGGGTCGGGCAAGTCGGCGCTGCTGCGGACAATCGCAGCGTCACTAGCACTCACGCACACGCCGAGCCTGCTGCAAATGCTGTGCATCGATCCAAAGGGCCGCGCATTCCCGGTATTCACCGGTATCCCACACCTCACACGCAAGCCGATTGTCGATGTCCCGGAGGCACTAGAGGCGCTACGTTCGGTGGTACGCGTGATGGAGTCCCGCGACCGGCGCGGCGAAGCGCCCCCGTCAAACCGGGACGCTATCGTTTCACAGAATGACGGAGCACAAGGCATGTCCATTCCGCGCATTGTCATTCTCATTGACGAGCTAGCCGATTTGGTGATGCAGGGCGAAGCGCCGTTCACCGACGCCTTGACGCGACTGGTCCAACGCGGCAGACAGGCCGGTGTTCACGTCATCGCGGCGACGCAGCATCCCTCGTCCGCTATCCTCAGCAGTGTGATGCGGGCAAATTTCCCTCTAAGACTTGTGGGGAGAGTAGTATCAGCCGACGACGCGCGGGTCGCTTCAGGCAGAGCCGGGACGAACGCCCACCTTCTCAACGGGCGCGGGGACTTCCTCGCGGTCAGTGGAGGGGAAAATCCCATCCGCTTTCAGGTGGCCTATATCGATGAAAAAGAACTCAAGCAACAAATGACAATGCTAAGCGGCACTGCCACGCCCCATGCGGTGCAGCTGCCGGTATTGGCACATAGGAGTGTATCGTAACATGGAAACACGAGAACCTTTGGGCAAGCGGTTGGGGCGCTTTGTGGCCTTGATCAGCATCGTCTTCACGGTGGCCCTGGTCGTGGTGGTCACACAACGGCTCAGTCAAGATTCGCTGGCGCTGTTGATCGGGCTGTCGTGTGGCGTGGCCGCGATGCTGCCAACGCTCCTGCTAGGGGTGGTCATCTGGCGGCGCGAGATGCAGCAGCAGCAGACATCCCGGATACCAATGGGGACACCGCCAGTCGTCATCGTGACGCCGCAAGGATTGCCAAATTACGGCATGCAACAACCCGCCCTCAGCGACGGGGGCTACCTCTGGCCGTGGACTGGCGCACAACAACAGGCGCGGACATTCACGATTGTTGGCGATGAAGAGTAAAACGATAAGCGAGGGCACGATGGGCGCGCACTTCAGAAATCTATACGAGCGTTTGAAGATAATGCTGACACAGTGCAATGCGTTTGTGAGCGATAGTGCGTTGCGCGCGTTGTTTAGCGATCCACGCCTGTGTGAGTGGCAGGCGAACCTACCCTATGCGCGCAGCCGCGAGCGGCGCGTCGTGCAGAGCATCCACTACCTACATGGCCAGTATAACACCGAGCACGAGAACGGTCTGGTGTTGCTGCTCCAGGTACTCAGCGAGCAGCCCAGCCCAGATGAAGATTTCCAGTTGGCGCTGAGCGATATGGCCGAACGGGTGCAGGCTATAATCCACAAAGACAACCGCGAACGCCTCAACAAGGTGCTATCAGGGTTGGACTTTGAACCGACAATGCAACTGGAAGCACCCTTCGCTGGTCAGGTCATTGCCGGCACAGGCGACGTCGTGCTGACGTACATTGACGCGCTGACACCGGGGGAAGTTTATCGTCTCGGCGTGATTGGCAGCAGCATGGAATACGAAGGCATCTTCGAGGGCGATGAAGTGCAAGTGCGGGTCTTCGACAGTTTCGAATGGCCTGGCGAAGGCGAGATGATCGTGACGAAGTATCTGCCCTACGGCATCGAGCCGGAGTTTGGCACGGATTTGATCGGCACAGACTTACTTGGGCCGACGTTGAAGGTCTTCCATCAGAAAGCCAACGGCGAATTTCACCTGGGGTGGCGCAAAGACAACACAGGCTGGACATCCACACCCTGGAAACGGCTCAGTACACCGGGAAACGCGCAGAAGATCGTGACGCGCTACATCGCGCCGATCGGCAAGGTAATCGACGTGAAGGCACGGCGCATCTGGAACATGGCATTCCGCACAGATTTGCGGACTTTAGGAGGTGACTGATGTTGTTCAATCTCGTAGCGCGTCGTGAACCGATCCGGCTCATCGCGCGGAAACACAACTACTTTCCACAACGGTTTATGTGGCGCGGGCAGCAGTACCGGGTGCACGCGGTCGTCCGCGCGTGGACGGAAATGAAGCGCAAGGGAACCTGGCATTTCTTCCGCGTGCGCTGCCCGGAGGGTGTCTTCGACCTGTGCCAGGATTTGTCATTGAACATCTGGTATCTGGCGCGACGGGTGGAATAGAGAGCTAGGGCCAGAGGAAAGATTGGAGGAGAAGGATGGACGTGGGATTGTTGTGGCACGATGGCGGTTCATCGGATTTGGCAGGAACGCTGGCCCAGGCAGCCAAGCGGTATCGCGCCCGGTTTGGCGACACACCCAACGTCTGCTACGTTCATCCAACCCTGTTACCTGATGGCGATCGCAAGGTGAACGGGATTTTGCTGCGTTCGTCTGCGCGCGTTTTGCGCCACCACTTCTGGATTGGGCAGGAGAAGATTGAGCAACCGGGAGTATAGGCGCAAATGTCCGCGTGGTAACTTCGGCGACTACAAACTCGTCAGTTGTGCGATCAGCAAATCAAGGGCAGTTTCGGATTCCAGCAATCCCCGCTTGATGGCGAGATCGCTATCCACGAGTAATTGATAGGCCGTGCGCAACTGCTCTGGCGTGAAACGTTGCGCCTGTGTGCGGATTTTTCCGGTGACGAAAGGATGCAGTTTCAGCCGCGCAGCGATATCCGGCTCGCTCATGTGACGGTCACCCAACCAACGCACCTGAATGAGCAGCCGGAACTGCCGCACGATCATTCCAAAAATCCCCAACGGATGCTCCCCCACTTCCAACAACCGGTGCAAATAGGTCGCCGCACTGCGGGGATCGCGCTGGCCGATGGCGTCCACCAGGGAAAAAATCACATCGGCGCTTTGGATGTACGGTGCCATCACCTGCACATCCTCGACGGTGATAGGTTTGTTATCCCCACGATACAACATCAGCTTGCGGATCTCTTGATCCAACATGCGCAGATTCGGCCCGATGTTCTGTGCTAACAGAGCGGCAGCGTTGAAATCAATGGTCCCCTGGTGCACTTTCGTCCGCTCGACGATCCAGCGGGAGAGATCCTTCGCACCAGGAGCGGCAAATGCCTGGATGTCGGCATTCAGCTTTTTAGCTTGCGACAGAACAGGATTTTTCGCGGCAAGCGCTTTGCTCTCACAGAAGATCAAAATGGTGGAAGGTGGGAGGTCGGGCAAATACGCAGCGATCTCGCCGATCTCTTTCGCCATCGGTCCCTTGGTCTGCGACAACAACTCACGCGCAATCACAATACGCCTGTCGCCAAGAAAAGGTATAGTGCTGCACGCCTGGCGCAGAGTAGCCGCCGTCACAGCGCCTTCCAGCATCTCCGTGTTGAGGTCACGGAGATCCGGCGGCAACCCTGCCTGTTGAATAATTTCAGCCAGGGCCTCCTCGCGCTGGAGATCGTTCTCGCCATAGAGCAAGTACAGCATCTCAACCCTGGCGAGTGTGAACGCGAATGCGCTGCAACCCGCGGCAATAGTCGGTGAACACCGAGGCGATTTCTACATTTGCCAGGTCGGAATCGGTGGTCAGCGTCCCCTGGACCCACTCCGCCAGCGTAGGAGCCACCAACAAAGCCAGTACATTCAGCAGAATGAGATGGGGCAATCGTTCCAGAAACTTGCGAGGGGAGGGCTTTGTCCCTTGGATGCCTAACAGCGTCGCCAGCGTGGTCAACGTCGCCGTGACCACTGTGTTCGTACCGCAATTGCGATGCACACGCAGTGCACCTTCACCGGCCTTGAGCTTTTTCAACGCCTCCATCGCCGCCGGGACGACCTCTTCTGCCGTCAGCGACGTAAAAATTGTGAATCCCAATGGGCCGGATATCCCCATAGCCTGCGCGCCTGGATATTGCTTGCCGAGCAGGTTGAGCGTGGCGTGTTCCAGAGCGTGGTTACGTCGAACATGATGAATAAAGGACAGGTTCATATTAGTCTCCTTCGATGGGCGCGGATGGAGTTACGGGCAGCGCGACGGGACGAGCAATAATCAACAGTCGATATGTCAGGCTGCCGTAAGGATGGCACGTCACCAGAGTCAGACGCTCATCAGCAGTGGGCAGGACGTATTCTGCATTCTGAACGCGTACCTCGACAGGCTGCCCTGCTTCGGGCAGAAGAAGTTTCTCCGTGATGGTGTACGTGTAAGTCGCATCGTCCTCCGCCTCAACGAGAATGGTTGCACCAACGTCGAGTTTGTACAAATAGCGGAAGACTTCACCGTTCGACGTGTTGTGCCCGTTTAGCACCGTATTGCCCGGCACGCCGATCTTCGCCGAAGACTCGTGCCACCCAGCCACACGCTGGTTGGGAACGTCCCATATTGGCTGTGTCGCATCCCCAATCTGGATGTATTTCCAGCCAATGGGCACAATCGGCGCCTCCAGGTCGATATCCGGGATAAAGAGGCGCACGGGAACGACGCCCTCTTCCGCCAGGGTGTATGTAACGACGGGATCGATATCCTCAGGATGTGTGTAGGGGACGTAGGTTATCGTCGGGAGAGGCGTTGCCTCTGATGGAAGTGCAACCTCAGGCACAACGACATCTCTGGACGACGACTCTGCCTGGAAGGGCAACAGCGGAACGATGATCTCTGGGGTAGGCGTCACCACCACTGTAACTACCGGTTCCACGCCCGGCGCGTGGAACAACGCATCAATGCGCGGTGCCAGGCCTAGAACACCTAGCACGATCCCCACAAGGAGCAAGCCCGCTCCTCCCCACACTAACAGATTACTGACACTTGACCTTTTGTTATCCATATACCCCTCAACTGAGGGGTATTATAGCCGATTTTTCAGCGAGCGAAAACTTTTCAGAGAAGGTGCCGATATACTTCGGGCTTGAGCACACCGATGAAAGGCAGGTTGCGATACTGTTCAGCAAAGTCGAGTCCGTAGCCGATAACGAACTCATCCGGCACTTCAAAGCCGACAAAGTCCAACGGCACCTCGATCTGGCGGCGGCTTGGTTTACTGAGCAACGTCGCCACACGGATGCTGGCAGGCCGGCGCGCAGCAAAGTTCCGCAAGATGTAAGTGAGCGTGTTGCCGGTATCCACAATGTCCTCGACGATAACGACATTGCGGCCCTGAACGTCAGAGGCGAGGTCCAACAGGATTCGCACGGTACCGGAGCTAGTCGTTCCGCGCCCATAGCTGGAGATTTCCATAAAGTCGAGTTCGTGGCGGAAGGAGAGGTGGCGGGTAAAGTCGGCGAGGAACAAAAATGCACCTTTGAGGATACAGATGATGATGGGCAAATCATCGTCAGTGTAAAGCGCGTTCATCTCGGCGGCTAATGTAACAACCCGCTCCTGGATCTGAGCTTCGGAAATCAATACTTTTTCGACATCGTCAAGTAATGACATTGTGACCTCCTGGGGATAGCTCTCAGCAATCAGCTTTCAGCCTTCAGCTTCTTAGCTGCAAGCTGACCGCTGACGGCTGACCGCTACGATTCGTACACGCTTGGTTTGAGCATCGCAATGTAGGGCAGAGTGCGGAAACGGTCTGCGTAATCCAGGCCGTACCCCACTACCCACACGTCAGGGATCTGGAACCCCAAATAATCGACATCCACTTCGACCTCGCGGCGTTCAGGTTTGCTCAGGAGGACAGCGGTACGCAGCGAGGCCGGCTGCCGTGCGCCGAAGATGCGATACAGGTACTTCAACGTGTAACCGGTATCCACAATGTCTTCCACAATCAGGATATGCCGCCGGGCCACGTCGGCACGCGTATCCATAATCATCCGCACCGCACCGGTGGTCTCGGCACTGTCCTCATAACTGGAAAGCGCGATGAAGTCGACGCGATGCGGCACAGTGAGCCGCCGCGCAAGGTCAGCCATAAACATGAACGAGCCTTTCAGCACGCCGACGAGCAGAAATTCCTCATTGCGCAGTCCGGCATAGTCGGTGCTGATGATATCGGCCATTTGCTGGACGCGCTGCTGGATCGTGGCTTCATCCAACAGAATGCGCTCTATAGAATTGGGTAAGACGATGTCCATTGTTATTACTCCTGACTTTGCGGGCGTTGAGGCGTCTGGTGATGGGCGCGGCAACGCGCTTCGTAGACTTCGGCGGCGCCGACCAGGACGACAGGATCGTCAATGTAGGCCGGCTGTCCGGCGATAAGCCGCTGCGTGCGGCTGGCCGCCGCCCCACAGACGACACAAATGGCCTGCAACTTCTCCACATGCTCGGCGATGGCCAGCAGTTGCGGGATCGGGCCAAACGGCACCCCACGGAAATCCATATCCAGTCCGGCGCAGATCACCCGTTTGCCCTGGTTTGCCAAAATATTACACACATCGACGATGGCCATGTCGAAGAACTGTACCTCGTCAATGGCAATGACATCGGCAGTCGCATCCAGATGAACCAGTAACTCCGCACTATCGTTGACGGGAATTGCATTTTCCTGCAGGCCGTTATGCGAAGCGATGGCCTTGTCGGTATAGCGCAGATCAATGGCCGGTTTGAAGACCTGAATTTTCTGACGCGCAATTTGCGCCCGACGCAAGCGGCGAATGAGTTCCTCGGTTTTACCGCTGAACATGCTTCCACAGATGACTTCAATCGATCCACCGCGACAGTCTTGATTCATGCGAAGCTCCTGCTTATGGATTTATTTACCTACCCTTCCCAAAAACCGAATCTGCCGGGAAAACAAAACGTATGGAGAAGAAAACTCGTGGAAAACAGATAATGAAACGAGGCAGGGAATGTCCCTGCCTCGTCTGTATAACTATGCGGCGGTTGCCATTTCCCCGGAGGCTTCATCGCCTGGGAGGATATACCCGCGTGCGCGCAAACCTTTTTTCAGATCGGCCAACCCCTTGAGGCCCAATCCCTTGATGTCAGTCAGTCCGTCGTCGCCCTTCTCTTCCATAATGGCGAGCAGGTCACCGACTTTCTCTAAGCCAGCATCGGTCAGCACTTTTTCCATCCGCCGTCCCAACTCGAGCGTGCTGATGGCCAGTTCCGGGGAAACACGTGCAGACTTGCGCTGCTCAAGCTGCTGGAGCGCCTCTTCGCGGGCTTGCAGGCGGCGCATAAAGCGATCGACCTGACCTTCTGTGTCTACGATGCGCTGTTCGCCGGTGAAATACGGGTGGCACTTTGCGCACACGTCGGTGCGCAACTCCGGCACTGTCGCGCCGATCGTCCACACCTCGCCGCAAGCGCAGATGGCCTTTGCCTCAGGATACCAGGTAGGATGAATCTGTGGTTTCATGCTGCCATACCTCCCTCAGCAACGACAACGTTCACCCGCTTGCGTCCGTGAACAACATCGTACTTGACGTGCCCATCGCTCATCGCGAAGAGCGTGTAGTCTTTGCCCATACCCACGTTGATGCCGGGCTTGATGTGCATCCCCACCTGGCGGACGATGATATTGCCGGTGATGACGGCTTCGCCGCCGTATTTCTTGACACCGCGCCACTTGGCGCGACTGTCGCGACCGTTCGTTCCAGTTGCTTTTTTGCGTGCCATTGTACTAAGCTCCCTTCACAATATCGTCAACGCGCAGACGCATGTAGGTCTGGCGATGACCCTGGCGACGGCGATACCGCTCCTTGGGGCGATACTTGAAGATGCGAATTTTGGGGCCGCGGAATTCGTCAATGACGGTGGCGCGCACGACTGCGCCCTCAACCGTCGGCTGCCCCACCAGCACCTGCTCGCCATCATCCAACAAATAAACCTGATCCAGTTCCACCTGTGCGCCCACCGCATACGGAAGCCGCTCGACAATGAGGTCGCCTCCGACGCTGGCCTTGTACTGGTGTCCTCCCGATTTGATCACTGCGTACACGTTTTCCTCCCTTATCCCTAAGCCTATGATCATAGGCCCTAATACAAAACATGAGCCGACCCCTGAAGGTTCGGCTGTCGGGTCATTATAGCCAGGTCGGTGAATTTGTCAAACCTCGTCGCAAGGACTACAAAAGTCTCAGCGGACCCTACATTTCAGCGGGTCTCACGCAAAAAAGGTGTTTTACCTTTCGAGTGTTGGGTGAATTTCGCACGTTTTCACACCAACGGTCAGCAATTTATAGCCCCAGTATGTTTTTTGCACAATATGGCTAAACCCTGCCATGTCAAACATTTGATACATCTGCTCCTGGGTAAACAGGTTCGTCCCATTTTCATCGTATAAAATATCGAGTATTGCACATAGCGCTTTTCTTAAAGGTCCATTTGTGAAAGGATCGAGGATAACCAGTTTCCCATCTGGTTTTAGTACTCGAAACATTTCTCTCAAAGCGTTATCTGGTCTTGCGTAATGATGAAAAGACGTTGCACATGTTACATAGTCAAACGAAACCCCACATCAAGGACAGAGGAGCCGCTCTGGGGATTGATCGTCTGTAAAACAGCTTTATTCGAGAAATAAAACGGCCAAAATCGTTTTTGATCGTAATCTTGTGACCAAGTGTTAAATTGCGCAATGCTGCGTTTTTCTGGATCTAAATCGTGCACTCTCATAACCTATTGGATATCTCCCAATATTCGTGCCTGACATCCGGTTAATCATGGGAATCGCGAGACCTTTTTAGCCCCACCCCTATCTGGTTCTCAATGCCCTGCCAGTGTGTACCTTGCCAGTAGATTTTACCACATTCGGCGCAGCGGTGAAACAGCATTTGCGTCTGTGCGACATATGCAGGAACGAAAGAGCGCGCGACTTCGACGGGAATGCGCCGCAGCATGCCATTGCAGAGCATACAGCGCGGCGCAGCACCGACGGGCCGGCCCAGCGCGGCAATCACCTCCGCGAGTTGCGTATCCAGATCTTGCGCGTTGACGAGGAGCGTGCGCAGTCCGCGCCGCTGCGCCAGGCCATGGTCGCGCGTGAGCACGACACGCCCCTCCGCACGGGCGCGCTGCGCAATGCTGACGTCGTCATCCTGCATATACAGCGTGTCGTACCCCAGGATGCGCAGCCAGCGGGCCAGCTTGCCGAGCATTGCGTCGGCCAACAAGCGGGGAATCGCATCACTCATCACATTCTCCTCATAACAGGGATTGGTAATGGGGGATCAAAAATCCCTGATCCCCAATCCCCGGTTACTAATCACCAATTCCCACCATCTATAGTATAATCGAAAGTCGATGATTTGTCTTTTGATCCTTTCGGTGTACAAAACAAGATTGTGCGCAACACTAACGCTGACGACTGATCGCTGAATGCTGACGGCTAATTTTCCCCTTGTTATAGAATGTATGTTCTAGTATAATAAGGGGGGAGGACAACACAATGGCAAAACGGGAAAGTCGCTGGGTCTGCCAGCAATGCAACTGGAGCTACGCGCGACACATGGGTAAGTGTCCCAACTGTGGCGCGTGGGAATCGCTGGTCGAAGTTCTGCTGGAGACGGACGGCGGCGGTGGGACAGCCCCACCCTCAGCACGCCTCGCGCAGCGCCCGCAGCCGTTGAGCCAGGTGGGCATCGGCGATGCGGAGCGGATTCCGGTGGCGATGCAGGAGTTTTCCCGTGTCCTCGGCGGGGGATTAGTGCCCGGCTCCGTCGTGCTGATCGGCGGCGAACCGGGCATCGGCAAATCAACGCTACTGCTGCAAGTCGCTGCGGCGCTCGGCTCGACCGAACGTCCCGTGCTGTACGTCTCCGGCGAGGAATCGCCACGGCAGATCAAGATGCGCGCCAAGCGCTTAAGCATCGAGGGCGATCCGCTGTACTTGCTTTCGGAAACTGAGGCCAGCGCCATCCTCGCCCAGGCCAGCGCGATGCAGCCCACGCTGCAGGCGTTGGTCGTCGATTCCATCCAGACCGTGCACAACGAGGATATGACGTCGGCAGCAGGCAGCGTGAGCCAGGTACGCGAGTGCGCAGTCAGCTTCCAACGCTGGGCGAAGGAAAGCGGCGTGCCGGTTTTCCTGGTAGGGCACGTCACCAAACAGGGTTCGATTGCCGGGCCAAAGGTCTTGGAACACATCGTTGATACAGTGCTGTATCTAGAAGGCGATCCCTTCCACACCTACCGGCTGTTGCGCGGCGTGAAGAACCGCTTCGGCGCAACCTCCGAGGTGGGCGTGTTCGAGATGCAGGAGCAGGGCCTCGTCGAGGTCGCCAATCCCTCGGAAGCGTTCCTCGCCGAGCGCATGGTGAACGTGCCGGGGTCGACCATCGCCGTCACTATGGAAGGGACGCGCCCGCTCCTGGTCGAGATTCAGGCTTTGGCGAGCCACACCAGTTTTGGCAATCCGCGCCGCACCGTCAATGGCCTGGACTTCAACCGGCTGCTGCTCACTGTCGCTGTGCTCACCCGCCGGGTGGGACTGCGGTTGGATGAGCAGGACATCTTCGCCAACGTCGTAGGCGGGCTGCAAATCGAGGAGCCGGCTGCCGACCTGGCTGTAGCGGTGGCGCTGGCTTCGAGCTTGCGCGACCAGCCTGTTCCGGCGGATGTGGCGGTCGTCGGTGAAGTAGGACTCTCCGGCGAAGTGCGTTCGGTGAGCCAGTTGGAGTCACGGATGAACGAGGTTGCGCGCCTGGGCTTCACCAAAATCCTCATCCCGCGGAGCATGCAGCGCAAGCAGTTGCGTCCGCCCGACGGATTGACCCTGATCCCGGTGCGTTCGGTGGGCGAAGCCATCGAGGCCGCACTAGGGCCAAAACGATAATGAGATACAGAAATTATGACTAAAAGAAGCAGTTCTTCACGTTCGAGCGGTCGCTCCACATCACGCGGGCGTTCATCATCGGGCGGCCGTCGCACCTCCTCACGCAAGAAACCACAAGAAACGCTGTGGAGTCGCCTGACCAACGATCAAAAGTTGGATATTGTGGGCTGGATCTTGTTCTTCCTGGCCCTGCTCACGATCCTGAGTTTTATCTCGGCGCAGCAAGGCTCGCTGACGAAATGGTGGATTTCCCTTCTTGCAGGGACGTTTGGGTGGGGGATGTACGTCGTGCCGGTGTTCTTCGGCGGGATGGGATTGTGGCTTATTCTACGCCGCTTCGAGGACCGTCTCCCCAAAATCGATCCCGAACAGATCGTAGGTGTAATCATTGGATTCTTTGTCGCCCTGATGACGCTGCACCTCATCGCCAGTTTTGTGTGGCCGCAAATCGGCCTTTACCGCCTGGGAGAGACAGGGGCCGGCGGTGGATTGATCGGCGCGTTGATGCTGGATATGAGCGTCAAGGCGCTCGGTAAAGCCGGCACCGCGATCCTCCTCATCCTGGTCTGGCTCATCATCGTGACATTCATCGCCGGCATCTCGCCCGCCGACGCAGTCCGCCTATTGACCGAGCGCAAGGAAAAGCGCAACGCCGCACCGCTCATGGACATTACGCAACTGCCGCTGCCATCTGCCACAATGAAGCCCACTGGTCCACCCGTGGGGCCAAAGATTCTCGGGGGCAGCGATGATGCAGCGCCGCCCAAAGCCACGCGTGGCCGCAAAAAACAAGAGGACGAATTGCGCATCAACGTCGCTTCCCGGCCCTCGAATGGCAACGGCAACGGCAACGGCGGCATAGAGTTCGATCATGTCTCTATGGCCGTCGGGACGCAATCCTGGCGCTTGCCAAGCGTTGGCGATGTGCTGGAAGAGGGCAGCGAGCAGTATTACAGCGAAGATCTGATCCGCAAGCAGGTTCGCAGCATCGAGAAGACACTGGAAAGCTTGGGCGCGCCCGTACGCGTGCGCGAAATCAACCAGGGACCGGTGGTCACGCAGTTTGGCACGGAACCGCTCTTCATCACCGCGCGGACCGGTCGCACGACCAAAGTCAAGGTCAGCAAAATCGCCAGTCTGGCCGACGACCTGGCGCTGGCGCTTTCCGCGCGCAGCATCCGCATCCAGGCACCGATCCCCGGCAAAGGGCTGGTAGGCATCGAAGTGCCCAACGAGGAGCCGGCTGTGGTTTCCCTGCGCGACATTATGGAAGCAGAGGCCTTCGGCAAGCTCAAGGGACGGCTGCGTCTGGGCCTGGGGCAGGATGTCTCCGGGCAGGCGGTGGCGGCGGATTTGCGCGCGATGCCGCACATGCTCATCGCCGGCGCGACGGGCGCAGGCAAGTCGGTGTGCGTGAACTCGATTATCGCGGCGCTGCTGCTACAAAACACACCGGACACACTGCGGATGTTAATGGTCGATCCCAAACGGGTTGAACTGACACAGTACAACGGCATCCCACACCTGTTGTCGCCGGTGATCGTGGATGTGGAACGGGTCGTCCCCGCGCTGAAGTGGGTGATGCGCGAGATGGACAGCCGCTATCGCCGCTTCGCGCAGGTCGGCGCGCGCAACATCGAGGACTTCAACCAGCGGGTGAGCAAATCGACGGAAGAGACTCCCATCCCCTACATCACCGTGTTGGTCGATGAATTGGCCGATCTGATGATGCAATCGCCGGAGGAGACCGAGCGCGTGTTGTGCCGTCTGGCGCAGATGGCGCGCGCCACAGGCATCCACCTCATCATTGCTACGCAGCGTCCCAGCGTAGACGTGGTGACGGGGCTGATCAAGGCCAACTTCCCCTCCCGGGTCGCCTTCGCCGTGGCCTCGTCGGTGGACTCGCGCGTGATTTTGGATATGCCGGGCGCAGAGCGGCTCCTGGGGCGCGGCGACATGCTGTTTATGCCGCCGGAGGTCAGCCAGCCGCTGCGGCTGCAAGGGGCCTTCGTCTCCGACCACGAGCTGGATCGTCTGATCCACTTCTGGCGCACCGCCGTGGAGCCAGGGCAAAAACCGCAGCAAGTGGACTTCCCCAAGCCGATGGTCGCCGCGCACGCCGACGAAATCCAGACGAGCCAACCGGCGCTTTTCCCTGACTTCGAGGAAGAGTCACAGCTTGGCGGGCAATTCGAGGATCAACTGCTGCCCACAGCCGTAGAGATTTTCCTGAACGAAAACCGGGCGTCGGTCTCTTTGCTACAACGCCGTCTGCGCATCGGCTACACGCGTTCGGCGCGGTTGGTGGAACAACTGACCGACATGGGGATCGTGACGATGGAGACCGAAGGGCAGTTCCGCAAAATCAACCGGGCGGTGGCGGAGTCGCTGCTGCAATCGCTATATCCAGGAGAGGGTGAATCGTAGATGAAGCCAACAACACCAATTCCATTCGACAAAATTCAGGGGTGGTTCTTCGATTTGGATGGCACGCTGATGGACACCGACGATCAGACGGTGGAGCGGCTGGCGCAGCGATTGCGCTTCCTCGGCAACACGCGCGCACAGCGGCTGGCCCGGCGCATGGTTATGGCCGGGGAGACACCGATGAACTACGCGATAACGGCGGTGGATATGGTGGGGCTGGATGCCGTGCTCTTTGGCGTACAGCGGATGTTGCACGCGCGCACCAATCCCACGTTTCGCCTCATTGAAGGGGTAAAGCCGCTGTTAGCGCATCTGGCCGAACGCGCGACGCTCGCAGTAGTTTCGACGCGTTCCGACGAGGATGCCGCGGAATTCCTGCGCCAGCACGACCTCGCCAATTTCTTCAAACTCATCGTGTCCAATACGACGACGAAACGCCTCAAGCCGCATCCCGAACCGGTGTTATACACGGCAAAGCAGTTAGGGCTTTCACCCGATGTCTGCGTGATGGTCGGCGATACGACGATGGACGTGCTTTCGGGACGGCGCGCAGGCGCGTGGACGGTCGGCGTGCTGTGCGGCTTCGGCGAAGAGGCTGAGCTATGGCGGGCCGGAGCGCATCTGGTGCTGCCGTCTACAGCGGATTTACTGGAGCTCGTGGAATAGGGTGCAAGTTTTGTCAGCAGATGGAGCAGATTTTTCAATTACCATTCGCCAAAATCTGCTCCATCTGCTTGATCTGCTGACGGAAAAATCGGATACATTTAGCGATCACCGTGGCCGTACAGACGTAGCCACAGTTCCTCGTCTTCTTTCGATAGTCCGCTTGGTTCCTCATCCTTCGTCGGAATGAGCTGGCGCTTACGTTTGACCAGACGGGCTTGCGACGGTTTGGATTGATCCTGCGCGGGCGGATGCTTCCCTGGCTTTTCGGAAGCAGGCGCAGACGCAGGCGTTTCAACGACATCGCCAAAAACTGCCAACCAGCTTTCGACTTCTTCGTCAGAAAGCACCCCATGTTTTTTCACGACCAACGGCTTGGGCTGGCGCGGCGGCGCGGGCGGTCTGGGTTTGGGTGGCGGAGTTTTGCTCTCGGGCGCGTCGCGGAAGACTTCCAGCCAGGATTCTACCTCTTCGGGGGAAGCCTCGTCGGGCTTCTCCCCATACCCGGCAGGCTTTTCCCGTTTGGGCGGCGCAGGCAGGGACTCCCCCATTTGTTCGGCGATGGAGCGCGTGGTGCGTGATGGTGGCATCTGTGGCGTGGCTTGTTCCAATGCTCGCTGTTTTGCCCGCTGCGCTTGTTTCTTGGAGACGGTATGCACGGTGGGCGGCGGTGACTCCGGTACAGATGCAGTCTCTGGCGTTGTGACCACCTCTGACGCGGAAGGCGATTCCAACACAGCGGGCGATTCTGACGCAACCTGGGCCTCGAAAACCTCCAACCACACTTCAACTTCCGCCGCCGGTACACCTTCCGGCTTTTCCTTTTCCACGTCCAGCGTTTGGTTCAGCCGTTCCACGAACTCCTGCGCCGACAACGTCTTCGCGCCGGTCATGCGCGCGTTGTCCAGCACCTCACGATCCGACGAAACCACCGTCCAGTTGGGCGCATCGGGCAATGCACCCAGCCGCTCTTTGATAATGCGATCCGCCGTGCTGTGATGTCGCGCCGCAAAGACGACGCGCACTTCCGGCGAGGAAAGCACCCGCGACGGCCCGCCTGGAATCCCACCGTCGAAAACGACGATGGCCTTGCGTCGCCCGCGCCCACTCCAGGCGCGCAGCTTGACGACGAGTTTGGCCTCGTCGTCCGGGTCTTCCAGGTTGATGTCCGGCAGGGCAGCGATCACGTTGTGTCCGTCGATCAGAAATGGCATAGCAACCTCTTCGATATCTTTATCGTAATATTATAACTCAATTTGCGCGGCAGCATTTGCAGCTTATGCCGCTATGACTATAATGCTTTTAATTCCATAGTAACTTTCAGCATTCAGTCGTCAGCTTTCAGCCAGATTCACTCGAAGGCGAAACGCTGATAGATGATACTGGAGGCTTACAATTTTCTAAACGGATTCGCGAGATTGAGGAGTGACAGTTCTTAGTCCGTTTCATCCGTTAGGTCCGTTGACAAAGGAGGCATGATGTCCGACGATAAAATGCAATATCCGGAGCGCCCCAGCGACGTGGGCGCGCTGATGAGGTGGCTGAGAGAATTTTTTGGCCATTTCCGCCTGGCCTGGGAACTGCTATGGGATGGCCGCGTGCCGTTTGTCACCAAGCTGGTGCCAATTCTGACCGCCCTGTATCTACTTTCGCCCGTGGATCTTATCCCCGACGTGGCGTTGGGACTGGGCCAGCTAGATGACCTGGCGATTTTGCTGATCGGCATGCGGCTCTTCGTCGATGTGTGCCCGCCGGCTCTAGTCTCCGAACACCAAGGAGAAGACCAACTCGAAATGACCGCCGCGCCGCCATCCGAAGATAAAGCAGTGGCCCAGCGACCGTCATCCAGCACTTGGGTGCCGCCCACAGGCCAGATCATCGACCTGGAAGCCAAAATGGTCGGCGACACTGACACGAACACAGGTGCGGACACAGATGAAAAACCCAAACAGCCCATCCCCCACGTGTGGTAAGCCATGAAGACCCTGGTCGAATGTGTCCCTAACTTTAGCGAGGGCCGCCGCACTGATGTGATCGCGGCAATCGTGGAGGCGATGCGCGCCGTGCCCGAAGCGCGCGTGCTGGACTTCGAATCGGACGTGGACCACAATCGCTCGGTAGTGACGCTGGTAGGGCCGCCCGGCGCGGTGCAAGAGGCCGCGTTCCAGGGGATCAAAACCGCGGCGGCGTTGATCGATCTGGACGTGCATCGCGGCGAACATCCCCGGCTGGGCGCGACGGACGTGGTGCCGTTTGTCCCCATTAGCGGCGTGACGATGGCGGATTGTGTGGCGCTGGCCCGCGACTTGGGCCGCCGCGTGGGCGAAGAACTGGGCATCCCGGTGTACCTCTACGAGCAGGCAGCACTGCGCCCGGAACGCGTCAATCTCGAGGACGTGCGGCGCGGCGAATACGAGACGCTCAAGGCCGAGATCGGCAAAAATCCCACCCGCGATCCGGACTTTGGTCCAAAGACCGTGGGCAAGGCCGGGGCGACGATCATCGGCGCGCGGCCTTTCCTGGTGGCCTTCAACGCTTACCTCAACACGGATAACGTCAGCATCGCGCAGAAGATCGCGCGGGCGCTGCGCCACTCCAACGGCGGCTACCGCTACGTCAAGGCGATCGGGCTGCTCGTCGCCGGGCAGGCGCAGGTGTCGATGAACCTGACCAACTTCCCGCAGACGCCGATCCATCGGGTGGTGGAAACGATACGCAGCGAGGCGGCGCGCTACGGCGTTTCAGTCACCCACACAGAGCTGGTCGGGCTGATTCCGCAACAGGCGTTGGTCGATGCGGCGCAGTGGCACTTGCAGCTCGATCTCTTCGAACCGGGGCAAATCCTGGAAAACAAGCTCGCGGCGCTCGACGAAGGCGCGCCGATCGGCTTTTTGGACGCGGTGGCGGCGAACTCTGCCGCGCCCGGTGGCGGCGCAGTCGCAGCCCTGGCGGGTGCGCTGTCGGCGGCGCTCGTGGCGATGGTCGGGCGACTGACGGTGGGCAAACGCCGTTACGCCGACGTGCAAGACGAAGCAACCGAGGCCGTGGCGCGGGCGGAGAAGCTCCGGGCCGCGCTGACCACGGCGATGGATGAGGACAGCGCCGCGTTCAAAGCAGTGATGGCGGCCTACAAGCTGCCGAAATCCACCGAGGAAGAACAAGTTACCCGCAACGCAGCGATTCAAGAAGCGATGACGCATGCCGCCGAAGTCCCGCTGGCGACGGCGCGGGCCGCGCTCGAGGCGTTGGAACTCGCGCTGCTCGTCGCCAGCAAGGGCAATGTCAACGCGGCTTCTGACGCCGCCACCGCCGCGTGGATGGCGATGGCAAGCATCCAGAGCGCGGCGCTCAATGTGCGGGTCAATGCCGCCAGTATCCAGGATGCAGCACGGAAAGAGGCGTGGCTCGCCGAACTTGAGGACATCGACACGCACGCACACATGTTGCTCAAGGAAGTGCAGACGGTCGCGGCACAACGTGCCGGCATATAAAAAACCCCACACCTTGCTTTTCGCGGATCACAATCCGCGTCTGTGAAGAGCGTCGGATTGTGATTCGACGCAAGCGTATCATATGGCTATGGCAGTCAAAAGCCCCGCAGGACATCTGCGGGGCTTTTGCGTGGAATATTACGCTTCCAGCGTCAGCTCAAGCCGTTTGTTGATACGACCTTTGCTCTTGTAGTCGCTGATGCGGATGGGGCCGACTTCCTGTGTGTTCGCCACGTGGGTGCCGCCATCGGCCTGGACATCCAGTCCGACGATTTCGACGATGCGCACGACGGTGATGCCCGAAGGCAGCAGATTGATTTTGGTGCGGATGAGGTCGGGATGCAGGTCTGCCTCGGCGCGCGGGAGGAAATCGACGCGCACAGGATGTGCTGCAGCAACCTCGGCGTTGATCTTGGTCTCGATCTCGTCCACCAGCTCGCGCTGCAAGTTCTCGAACTCGAAGTCCAGCCGGCCCTGCAAGGGTTGCATGTTGCCGCCGGTCACTTTTGCGCCGTAATCGCGCCAGACGACGCCGCAGAGGATGTGCAGCGCCGTGTGCGTGCGCATCAGCGCGTAGCGGCGTTCCCAGTCCAGCATGCCTTGAACGCGCGTCCCCACCAGGGGCGGCGCGCCTTCGACGGTGTGCCAGATCAGGTCATTCTGACGGCGCACGCTAACAACGGGCCAACGTGTATCGCCAACCTGTAAAAATCCGAGGTCGTGAGGCTGTCCACCGCCGCCGGGATAGAAGGCTGTCGCATCCAACGCCACATCCTGGCCTTCCACGGCAAGCACGTTAGCCTCGAAAACTTTGCGATAAGCGTCTTTGTGAAAATACGGTTCGGTTTGCATACTAACCACCTCAATCAAAAATCGGCACATCCACCTTAAACAATTCGACCGGTGCTTCCGCGCTCAACTGGAATTCACGCAGACAAGCAGGAACCAGGATAGATTGACCTTGCTGCAAAATCATTCTACCATCTTCGGAACCAGAGTTCCAACGTACAACAACTGTACCTTTAGTCACCAAAAATAACTTAAGCCCATTTTCAGTTATCTCTTGTCGCGCCGTTGACGGATTGAGCTTTAGTCTACTGACACGAAACTCAGAGGCCGGCGTTTGATAGACCTTCTCTCCTAAATCCGAATGATTCCCCAAGACAGAAAGGGGAGCAGGTGCATAATCGATGATCTCTATCAAACTTTCAGGATCTGTAAATTTATCCGTCAAACCAACCCGCACAACATTGTCGGAGTTAGCCATACATTCAACGATATTACCTTTTATATAGGCATGCGGAGTTCCTGCATCCGTAAAGAGACCTTGGCCCTCTTCAAGGTGAACCAAATTTAGCAAGAACATCACAAATAATCCCACATCTGGCCCAGTATGCTTTGCTCTAAGATCCAGAAAGAGAATCTCAATCTCTTCCAAAGAGGAAACTCTGCTTAGCCGTTCGGCTAATTGCGCAATAGCACGCACGAGTTCCTTCTCGGCGTCAATGGAACGCTTGATCAGCGTCGAGAATAAAGTTTGGATGAGTGCCTGCTGCCTTTGGAGGTCTGGCGTCAGCGCATTAAGTATGCTGGCGCACACACGCTTTCCGATAAAGTCGGCGATCTCCGGGTAACGTCTTAGGGTTTCTTGAATTTCAGCGAAGGGCTTGATCCCCATCAAGGCCGTTAGCGAATCAAGCGCAATGGCCAGCTCGGGTTTATGATTCGCATCTGGATAGTGTATAGGATCACGCAGATGCAAAGCGTTTGCCTGTGCCTTATTGGGGTGCACTTGTATGGATAAGGGTTCACTCGCAGATAAGACCTTGAATAAAAACGGCAGTTGATTTGAAAACCTGTCCGCGATCTTGCTTCCCAGAATTTGTACCGGGTAGGCTTGAATCCATTGATCTAAAGGGACTGGCATGTCCCCGACCACTACAGTGGAGAGGGCTTTGGGATGAGCGCCGATCCACAATTCAGCATAGGGTAACCCAGGTTCCTGTCTAAAACCCAGTAGATTCGGGATAAAGGCCTGGTTTCCACGGGTACCCCAGGCATAGTGTTGAATACTGTTTTGCAGTAAGTATGGGCGCGCTTCGACATCGGGAAGCGTATCTAGCATCATGACCTTGCCTCTGAGTGATGATCCGCTCAATGCCTTCTTCGCGGTTATGTCTCTAAAACGTAAATATCGCGCCGGGGCCAGCCGGACAAGGCTGCGACCTCACGCGCTGCCTGCGACCGCGAGAGTCCCGCCGCGATACGCTCTGCCAGCGCCGCGTGCACTTGTTCAGCCTCCCACCGCACCGAATCTTCCGACGCGCCGGCGATCACGAGGGTATACTCGCCACGGGGCGGCGTCTCCGCGATGTGGGCCAGCGCGCCCGCCACGTCGCCGCGCCAGACCTCCTCGTAGCGCTTGGTCAATTCGCGGCACAAGGCGATAGCACGATTGCCCAAGACGACGTGCAATGCTTCCAACGTCGCGTGCAGGCGATGCGGGGCTTCGTAGCAGATCAGCGTCGTCCGAAGCGCTGCCACTTCAGTCAGACGCGCCACACGCTCGGACTTTTTGCGGGGTAGAAATCCCAGAAAACAGAAGCTATCGGTGGGCAGGCCCGATACGACCAGCGCCGCAGTGTGCGCCGATGGACCAGGAACCGGGACGACTGCGATCCCCTGTGCGATAGCAGCCTGGATCAACGGATAGCCCGGATCCGAGATGCCGGGCATACCCGCTTCCGAAATCAGGGCCACGTCGTTGGAGGCCAACGCCTCCAGGATCGCGTCGAGCTTGTAGCGTTCATTCCCCTCAAAGTAAGATGTAACCGGCGTGCGGATTGCGTGCCGCTCCAGCAGGATGCGGGCCTTGCGTGTATCCTCCGCCGCGATAAGCTGCACATCCTGGAGGATACGTACCGCGCGCAGCGTGATATCCTCCAGATTGCCAATAGGCGTGCCAACGACGTACAACGTCCCCATAAACCCGATCTAATGATTCTTGGTAAAGGTAATCCGCGCCAGCGACTGCGAGCACAAACCAGAAAAGTTCAAGACAATTTCCTGCGAAATCGGTGGATGGTTCGGGTTGTTCTTGTCGTGGATTTGCACGCGGAAAACACCGTTGAGTTCCTGCGGATTATTGAGGAAGAACTGTTCCCATCCCGAATCCCCATAATTCTGCTTATCACCGGAATTGACAACCACATCGATTCCCCCACCCCAGACGTGGATGGGATAGCCGCGCAATTCATTGCCATCGATATCGACCACATTTCCGGCAACTCCGAGCCAGTTGCAGCCATATAACGGTGTTTCATAGGTGATCTCGTAGGTGAAGGCCCACGGCGAACGGGTAACGCGCGGCGTCGGCGTTGGCGTATTGGTTGGCGTGGCGGACGGCGTGATGGGCGTCGGTGTGCGGGTTGGCGTAGGCGTAAACGTCGCCGGCGGCGTCGGTGTGACGGTAGGCGTGCTGGTGGCCGTCCACGTCGCTATCGGTGTGTGCCCCGGCGTCGGCGTGGGAGTGTTGGTCGCAACGACGGCAATCTGCCGGGGCGGCGGGGGAAAGGGGTTAAAGGGCAGGTAAGGGTTGACCGCAATCAGGATGTAGCAAAGGACTGTGATAACGGTTAAGGCCAGCATCACCAGACTCAAAACATTAAATAACCGATCTCTGCTTCCCATGGTTCTCTCCTACGGTGTAGACGCAACAAAACGCTCGATAGTGGCTGCCGCGCGCAGTCCTTCCAGCCAATCACGTGAGGCCTTTTCGCGCAGTAAGCGCACATTCTCAGGGTCGATTTCCATATCCGGGACTCTTTCAACGACCTGGACAATATGGTATCCCATACTGCTCTGAATCACGTCACTGAACTGCCCAGGCTGAAGGGCAAAGGCCGCCGCCTCCACTTCCGACGAGGTCAAGATGCCCGGCGGGAAAAAGCCCAGGTCGCCACCGGTATCGCGGGTACTGGTATCCTGCGAATAGGTACGCGCCAAGCTCACAAAGTCATCACCGGCCTGGAGTTGGCTGAGGATTTGGCGCGCCTCTTCATCGCTGTTAGCGAGGATGTGCCGCGCATGGACGTGCTCGCTGTGTGTGGGCACAACTTCGACGGCGCGGTTCGCCATCTGGGTGGCGATCATATCGCTGCGCAGCCGGACGCGAAATTCCTCCAACGACATCCCCTGATCGGTAAGCCACTGTTGGAACGCCTCCTCCCCAGTCTCTTCACGGAGCGTCTGGATGGTGGCGTCGAGGTCCTCATCACCGACCGTGACGCCGGCGGACTGGGCTGCCTGCTCAATCAGCACCTGGTTGATCATCATCTCCAACACCAACGCGCGTCCCTGTGCCAATGCGTCCTGGCCTTCATCGGTGGAAGCATCCTGGCCTGCTGCCGCCATCGATTCCACATAGAGAGCCACCTCGCGTTCATAATCGGCGAGGAGAATGGGCTGTCCGTTGACCAAAGCCGCCTGTGGTTCCGGCGTCGGCGAAGGTGTCATCGTGGGTGGAACAGGGGTGGGTGTGTCCGCCACTGGTGTAGCGACGATTTGCGGGGTCAGGATCGGATCGACACACGCAGTCAAGATGAGGAGCAGCCCCAAAAGCGCCGCACACAGCCACACGCGAATTCGTTTCATCGGATTTCCTCCTCGAACAGTCCGGTAGTCTTCAATCTGATTGTCAGCTTGTTCAATCGAGCATCAGTACTTCCAATTCTTTCTCATTATAGACTGAGGCGCAGTTAATGCAATCGACGCGCCGAAGCAAACTTCGCTCAAAATGGTATAATTTTAGGACTAACTACAACAGGATGCAACGAGGATGACAGCAGTTAACGTAAGAGCACACAGCGGTGTCAGGCCGGTGGATCCACAGCGAGACATGTCGGCCATAGTAGACTTGATCGCGCTTGGGTTTGAGAATGAGCTAGACCCACAAGGGCAGAAGATGTTGGCGCAGATGCGCCAGGCCGCGCAGCGCCGCGCGCTATCTCCACTGGGGCTGGGCACAGATATGGAACCGACCGGCTTCGTGTGGGCCGAGGCGGATCGCATCGTCGGCAATCTTTCACTGCGCTACGCTCTCCCCAGCCGCACCCGGGGACAGATGATCGGCAACGTGGTCGTCCACCCAGAGTATCGCGGGATGGGTATCGGCCGCGCGATGGTCAAAGCGGCGATCATCGCAGCACAACAGCAAGGCGCACGGTGGATCGGCCTGGAAGTGCGCGAGGACAACCCGGTGGCGTGCGGACTGTACACGCATATGGGATTCGAGGCGGTGGGGCGGCAACTGCATCTCATCCGGCCAGTGGGCACGTCCTGGCCCAACGGAATGGGGACGGCGTTAACATGGCAAGCAAGCAGGCCGAAAGATCGTCTCCGCTGGATGCAGTTGGCCGACGCAGTCTATAGCCGCCGCCAGAAGTGGGTACTCGAAATCCGGCCCAATGAATACAACTACGGCGGCCTGGAACGCAAGCTCGATCTGTGGTTTTCCGGCGAGCACGAAGAGGCCTGGTTATACGGGGAAACCGAAGCGCAGCTGGCCTTGCATGTTAAAACCGACAAACGCAGCCAGTATCATGTGTGGGATATACTCACCCATCCGCAAACCGGGGAAGCCGGTGCACAGGCTGTCGTGGCGCAGGCATTGCGCGCAACACGACGATTTGCGCCGTGGCCGGTGATCGCGCTCGTCGCCGATCAAGCGCCATTAGCACAGGCATTGTACAATGTAGGCTTCAAACTGCACCGTTCCCTGACGCAGATGGTGTTGGAACTATAGAGCGCGCTGGCGCAGAGCTTCGTAAAGGGCCAACGAACCGGCGACGGCGGCGTTGAGCGAATTGATCTGCCCGCGCATAGGGATGGACATCAACCAATCACAGCGCTCGCGGACCAGCCGCCGCAGCCCCGCTCCCTCGCTCCCCACGACGATAGCCAGCGGCAGAATCATGTTGATCTCCGTGTAAGACCGTGCGTCGGGCACGTCCTCCAAGCCAGCAATCCATAGATCAGCCGTCTTCAACCGCTCGATTTCTTTCACCAGGTTGGTGACTTGTGCCACAAGGAGGTGTTCCACTGCGCCCGATGAGGTGTTGACGGTAGCCGGTGTAACGCCAGCCGCACGACGTTCCTGAATCACGACACCGTGAACCCCCACGGCCTCGGATGTGCGCAACAGGCTGCCCAGATTGTGTATATCCTGGACCAAATCGAGTAGCAACAGCAGCGGGGTCTCCTGGCGCGTCTGGGCCAGGTCCAGCATGATGTGGATGTCGGCATAAGGATAGCCGGAGGTTTCGAGGACAACGCCCTGGTGATCGTCGTGGCCGATGACGCGGCCGATGACCTGACGCGAGCATTTTTCGATGGGGATATGCCGTTGTTGCGCTGTCGCCGTAATCTCGTCGATGATAGGCGCGCGGGCGGTGCCTTCAAGCAAGAGCAAACGTACGGGCTGCCGGCGTCCGGCGCGCAGCGACTCGTGGACTGCCTGCCGCCCGAAAAGCCACTCACGCACGGGCATTACCTCGTCAGGCCAGCCGCCACGTCGTATCGTCGGGGCCGTCTTCGATGAGAATCCCCAACTCGGTCAAGCGGCTACGAATGGCATCCGCCCGGCCCCACTCCCGTGCCTCGCGGGCCTGACGCCGCAGTTCTAACAGGAATTCCACCAGACCCGCGACGGTCGGTCCACCCTCGCGCTCTTCCAGATTGTCGGGCACAATGCCGAGCACCTTTCCGCCCAGGTCGCGGAAGATGCGGTCCATTGCAGCCAACGTCCCCATCGCCTGGCGCGGGTTCTCATCCAGTTGGCGATTGACCTCCTTGACGAACTCGAACAACGTCGCCAACGCCTGTGGGGTGTTGAAATCGTCATCCATAGCGGCCTGAAAATCATCGCGGTAATCGTCCAAACTGCCGACCTGCGCCAGCACCGCTGTCCCAGCCGCCGAAGCCGCGTCTTTCATCGCGTAGCGGAGCTTGCGCACCGTGTTATGCAGACGACCAACGCCGCGCTGCGCTGCCTGGAGGGCGTCGCGGCTGAAATCGATGGGTCCCCGGTAGTGGCTGCTTAGGATGAAATAGCGGATCGCTTCTGGGGAGTATAGGCTAAGGGCGTCCTTGATGGTGAGGAAGTTGCCCAAGCTTTTGCTCATCTTCACACCATTGACGGTGAGCGAACCAACAAGGAGCCAGTAATTGGCGAAAGGCGCGTCGTTGCGGGCTTCGGCCTGCGCGATTTCACATTCGTTGTGGGGGAACATGTTTTCCAGACCACCACCGTGGATGTCGAAGGTTTCGCCCAGATACTTGGTCGCCATCACCGAGCACTCGATGTGCCAGCCGGGATAGCCCTCGCCCCACGGACTGGGCCAGCGCAAGATATGTTCGGGATCGGCGCGTTTCCACAGCGCAAAATCGGCGGGATGGTGCTTGTCCTCGCGCACTTCGACCCGCGCCCCGGCCTGCTGCTCGTCGACCTGACGTTGGGAGAGCTTGCCGTATTCCGGGAACTTCTCGACGGAGAAGTAGACGTTGCCGTCCACCTCGTAAGCATAACCCTGGTTGAGCAGGTCTTCGACCCAGACAATGATCTCAAGGACATGACACGTGGCACGTGGGGTGATATTGGGACGGACGACGCCCAATGCATCCATATCGTCGTTGAAACTGTTGATGTAGGTTTCCACCAACTCCATTGGCTCAACACGCTCGCGGCGTGCGCCCCGGCTGATGCGATCCTCGCCAGTATCCAACAAGTGGCCCACGTCGGTGAAATTACGCACATAACGGACGTTGTAACCGAGATGGCGCAGGTAGCGCACGATAACGTCCACGGCAACATACGTCTTGGCGTGTCCAAGATGGGCATGATCGTAGACGGTCGGGCCACAGGCATAAAGGCTTACATGTTCTGGATGTAATGGTTTGAACCGTTGCAGTTCACGGTTGAGATAATTATAGACTTTGAGGGCCATATCCCACAACTCCCCGCTTATTCGCCGTTGTCGGGCCGGGCGAAAATCATCCGGCCAGCCGCCGTTTGCAGAATTTTGCTCACGGTCACGTCAATAGTTTCGCCGATGAAACGCGCGCCCTCCTCGACCACGACCATGGTGCCATCGTCCAGATAGCCGACCCCCTGGTTCTGTTCTTTCCCAGCCTGGAGGACGTGAATGGCAAAACTTTCCCCGGGAAGCAAGACGGTTTTGACAGCATTCGCCAATTCGTTGACGTTTAGCACGGTCACCGCCTGAAGTTCAGCCACCCGGTTGAGATTGTAATCGTTGGTGAGGATGGATCCGCCCATCTCTTTGGCCAGGGCGATGAGTTTGTCGTCAACTTCGCGCACGCTTGGCGCATCAGCATCGGTGAGGCGCACCGGCACGGGGGAGTCCTCTTGCAATTGGCGCAGGATTTCCAGTCCCCGCCGCCCGCGATTGCGGCGCAACGTATCGGCGGAGTCAGCGACATGTTGCAGCTCGTTCAACACAAATAGAGGCACGATCAATTCGCCCTGGATAAAGCCAGTACGACAAATGTCGGCAATCCGGCCATCGATAATAACGCTGGTATCCAGCAGCACTGCCGGTTTACAGTGCTCTGCCGCTTCATCAGTGGGGGCAGTCACAGCTTCACTATGGAAAAAACGCCCACGCAAACCTTGCAGCAGGTCAGGACGGATCGTCGTAACCGTCAGGCCGACATATCCAAAAGCGGCAGCGACAATAAAGGGGAGCAGCTGCCCCAAAGGACGCGGCAACAACGACAAGGGATAGGCTGCAATAGCACCTAGCGCCAATCCCAGGAAGAGGCCCGCTGTCGCCGAAAAGATGACCGGTGCCGGAAGTTGTTGGATGGCACGGCGCAGCCGGTTGAAAGGTTTAAGCGTCAACCGGGGCATAGCAATGAAACCAAAAATCGCGCCAATGATACCGCCAGCGATGGTAATGTAAAGGTGAATGGATTGAGGTATTGCGGGAATTTCTACAATTTGAATGCCTAGGGCTGCTCCTGCCGAACCGAAAACAAAAAGGCCAATGATACGGAGTATAAGCGTTGTCTCCATAAATAAGTTCTCCATAAAGAGCAAGGATGATAACATATAAATGCATTTTAAGTTGCTTACGTTCAATCTTAGCACGGTCACAAGAAATGTCAAAATGTTGACATTATCGAAATTTTCGTTATAGTCTAGGGTGAAGTTGTGTGCATCAATCTTCACAGGAGTAAGAAAATGGCAAAATGTCCTGAATGTAATGGTAAATTAGTCGTCCCTCCCGACCTTGAGCGATGGGATCGCATTTTCTGCGAAGCGTGTGGCATTGAACTCGAAGTCGTGGATGTCAATCCGCTGGAACTTGAAGCCGTCTACGATTTCGAAGACGACGACAACGCTCTGGACGAGTTGGAAGAGGATGAAGACGATTTGGAATGGGATGATGAGGACGATGATGATGAGAACGATGAAGAATGGTAATATTCTCTAACCATCGCCATGCGTGAACAAAGACAAAAACAGGCCATCGGGATCTCGATGGCCTGTTTCTTTTATCCGACTGAAGGGATCACGCTGCCCGGCGCGACAGGAAGAAGAGCGCCCCAACGGCAATCGCCAAAATAAAGACGATAATGCCGGTAATTCGCAGCACTGTGTTGAGCACTCTGGTGATGCCACCGGGTTTTTCAGTCTCCTCTTCAGGAGCAGCCTCAGTGGCTTCCGGTGATTCTGGTTGCTGTTGAGGCGTTCCGGGTTCGGCGGCGCTCTCATCTCGCGCGTATCCAAGGTTCAGAGAAGAAACCTGACCGGCGCTTAACGGAATATTCCATTGTCCGGTATCGGTAAGCGTATAGCCCGAGGGTGGGGTATGGCGCAAGATATAGTTCCCCGGTTCGAGATTCTGGAAGCAGTATGGCTCGCTGATTCCATCGGTCCGATACGTTCCCGCCGGGCCAGACATCCCTACGAGGGTGATTTCAGCGTTCGGCAGCGCCATCTCACCAGCACTAGCATCAGCTTGCCTGAACATATCGTTGTTGGCATCGTAATAGGCCAGCACACACAGTGAAGCTGTGTTACCGGTGGGGGCCGCCGGTAGATTACCGCTGCCGGCAGGATCGGGCGTCTCCACAGGCGCTGGCTCTGTCGCCTCAACGGGCGTCTCAGATTGCGTTTCAGGCGTGGCGGTAGGCGCAACCGTCAGGGGCGTCCCAGAGATGATGACTTCCTGGTCAACAGAGAGGAAATCGTTGATGACAGTGCCCGCATTGAGACGACGCAACTCGTCCAGGTCTACACCATACTGAATCGCCAATCCGAACATTGTATCACCAGGGACGACAATGTGGACTACCGAGCCATCAGATCGTGGGGTAGGCGTACTCTGCGGAACGACAACGACAGCAGTAGGCTGCACTTCCGAGGTTGGCGGAGGGGGTGCGGCCGTTGGCTCGGCGGGCGTGCCCGCCGCAACCACTTTCAGAGCCGTATGATCCACATACGCATCGTTATGTTTATACTCCCACTTGGCCTCAGCACGGGTAAAGAATGTTACCGCACCGCTCGGTCCGACGGTAGCCTGGACCGGCCCCACCAGTCCGAATTTGTCGTAGTGATAATAGGGCGCACTCCAGGTGATGTTAGAACTGAAGGGGTCCGTCCCCCCGTTTGGATCGATGCCAACCCGGAAACCGAAGGCGTACGGGTCTCCGCAGGAGAGTGCCTTCTCGGAATCCACATCGCACGACCAGGCATGGGCATAGTAGGAAGCCTCAACCACGGTGCCGGGTGCAACATTGCGCACCACCTGCAACTGACCGGCGTTTTGTTTTCGGAAGAACGTGAAACACTTGGTCGAGTAGTAGCCGCTGTAACTACGCATTGGGTCCAAGAATGGATGTTCCTTGGCAATAACCAAACATTCCGGACGGCCAAATCCACTGCCCTCCTGCCACCAGGTGACCCAACCTTCGGGCGTGTAAATCTCGCCATACTGCACACCGGTATAGGTGTCACGCGTCCAGTTGTTCCAATTGGGTGACGAATTATCGATAGCCCGGCCAATGCCCTCGAATCCAGGGTTTACCAACAGGTTCGTGCCCACTTCCTGCGGCAGAGCCGATTGTAGTTCACGCGCAGCGGCCAGCGGAACCAAAATCAGCGTGGACAAGGTCAACGTCAATAAAAACGACGCTCCCAATCCTTTTATACGTTTGTTTTTCATCGGTTTGTGCCTCCTTATTACAATTCGCAGCACAGTTTTATGATTCGTCCATTCCCTTACAGAAACAACCGCCAGCGTTGTAGTCAATCAGCGCCGGCGGTAGGATGAACGAAGTATCGGATACCGGAAATTATAGCATAGCGGTTGATGTTGTCAAACATGGTGCAAAATGGACCTAAACTACAGCGATCTGTCTCCAAAGCTTAATTGTCGACTTTCTGCGCATATGTGGTGAAGAGGTCGCCTAAATTGATGCGCAGGGCCAGCTCGCGCAATTTCAACCACGTTACCAGGCGTTCCAGAGGTTGTCCCACCAGTGACGATAACGCCGCAACCCGGCTAGCCAAATATCCGGCCTGCAGATAACGGCCCTGTGCCCCCATCCACAGCACACGGAATCCGGCCCGGTTCAACATGGCGGACAACGTATGGCGCGAGAAGTAGAACAGGTGCATTTCCATATACCAGGGCCAGCGCCGGCCCATCAAACGCGAAAAAAGGCTATCGATATCCATCGTATGGACAACGAGCAGTCCGTCGGATTCAAGCGCGCGCCAGGCGGCCTGCAATGTGCGGAATGGATCAGGGACATGCTCGATGACATCCCACATAGTGACAACGCTGAAGTGTCCGGCAGGAAACGTGACGTTTTCGAGCGTGCCCAGATGCATCTGGAGACCCTGCGCGCGGGCCTGTTCAACCGCCCAGGTACTTGGTTCGACGCCCCAGGCATCCCACCCGTGGCGCGTGGCGATGTCCACGAAGACGCCGGTATGTGCACCCACGTCGAGCAAGCGGCGGCCCTGAGCCGGACCAGTCACACGCTCCAATGGGCGCAAGTGGTGTTCGAACGTCAACACGCGCCCTTCACGTTCTTCGACATACAACGGGTCTTGCACGGCCTCGTAAATGTCGAGCACTTCCGCACTTTGGGGGCGGGGATCAGCGTAGACAAAGCCACACTGTTGACAGGCGACGATGGGGCCGTGGTAGCCGTAGCCACCACTGGTACAGGCGTAGGCGTTCCAAACCTCATGCGGGCGGCTTTTCAACGTGGAAGGGATGCGCACCCGCGCATCATCTGCGCCGCATAAGTTACAACGCACGTGCTCCATCGAAGGCACTAACTCAGTTGGCGATACTCCACTTTCCCGCAAAGACGTCATGCCGCCTTCCCCAACAGGCGCGTGCGGAAAAGACGCAACACCGTGTACAAGGCTTTCACAATCTCGTTCCGTGATATTTTCGATACGCCCTGCTGGCGGTTTTGGAAGACGATGGGAACTTCGCCGACCTTCCAGCCGGCACGTTGTACTCGGTAAAGCATCTCGATTAAAAAAGAATAGCCGTTGGAGAAAATTTGGTCAAGTGCAATGGATTCCAACACCTGGCGACGATAACAGCGAAAACCGGCGGTTGTATCGTTGGCTTGCAGACCAAGCAACATGCGCGCAAAAGCGTTCGCCCCCCAGCTCAACATCTTGCGTGGCAGTGTGCATTCGATAGCAGCGCCACCCGGCACGTAGCGGCTACCGATGACCAGATCGTAGCCCTGCCCAATCTTGGCAACCATATCGGAGATGTTTTTGGGCGGATGTGAGAAGTCAGCGTCCATTGTGATGATAAGCTCGTATCCGGCAGCGATGGCCTTGTGGAAACCCGCGACGTAAGCCGTGCCCAATCCCAGTTTGCCGGCGCGGTGAATCACGTGGACGCGGCCTGAATTCTCATCTGCCAGCCGGTCGGCGATGGCACCGGTGCCGTCGGGCGAGTTGTCGTCCACGACGATAACGTCGACGGTCACGGGCAGCGCGAGTAGCTGCGTGACAAGCGACTCGATGTTTTCTTTTTCGTTATAGGTTGGGACGATGACGGTTGTTCTCATTTCATCCACTTTTTCCCTGTGTAATGTGTACGTTCAACGGAGCGTATTGTAACGTGTTGGGGGAAATCGGCAA
>DAIUDK010000030.1:3454-38987 GCA_036845725.1 Chloroflexota bacterium | reverse complement strand
TTTTAAGGAGGTTCACGCATGAAGAAAATGATTGTTTCCTATTCGCTGACCGGTAATAACGATGATCTGGCGGCAAGCCTGGCTGCGACACTTGGGGCTGAGCATGTCAGAATCACAGAACCAAAGCCCCGCACGATGCGCACGACGGTTTTGGATATGCTTTTCAACCGCACGCCGAAAATCGTCATGCCGGTAGAGAAAACTGATGCACATGATCTAGTGTTCTTTGTCGGACCAGTGTGGATGGGTCAGATTGCGACGCCGTTCCGTGCGTGTTTCAAGCAACTCAGAAAGAAGGTTTCCAGGTACGCTTTCATATCGATAAGCGGCGGCGCCGATGGACCAAACCCCAAGATTGCCGGCGAACTCAAGAAAAAGCTTGGCAAAGAACCTATCGCATTGATCGATTTGCACATTGCAGATCTTTTGTCGCCAGAACCGAAACCGACTCGTGATGACACGTCAGCTTATCGCATCACCGAAAGCGATGTGAGATATCTGACGGATAAGATCGTGTCAACCTTGAATGAAACCGTCGTTCATTGAGATAGAGGAGAGTTCATGAAGAAAATCACTACATTCGTTGGCAGCGCCCGTAAGGGGCACACGTATGATGCCGTCACGCAGTTTCTGAAGAATTTGCAGTCACTCGGCGATATTGAGGTCGAAATCGTCCGCCTGAGCGACTACCGCATCGGGGTCTGCAAAGGCTGTCAGGTGTGTTTTAGCAAAGGCGAGGAACACTGTCCACTGAAGGACGACCGGGACGTTCTCATTGAGAAAATGATGGCATCGGACGGTGTCGTTTTCGCCTCGCCGAATTACTCGTTCCAGGTCTCTGCCCTGATGAAGGCGTTTCTCGACAGATTGGGATTTGCCTTTCATCGCCCGCGCTTTTTCGGCAAGACCTTTACCAGCATCGTTGTGCAGGGCATCTACGGCGGCAAAAAGCTCGTTGGCTACCTGGATTTCGTGGGCAACGCCCTGGGCTTCAACAGCGTGAAGGGCAGTTGCCTGATGACGCTTGATCCCATGACGGAGAAGCAGCAGCGCGCAATCGATAAGACGCTCGCCGCGCACGCCCGGCGGTATTATGCCAGATTGGAAAAGCCGGCCTATCCGGCGGCGACATTGTTCGGGCTGATGATGTTCCGAATGGGGCGGACGAAAGTGCGGCTGGAGCTTGACGATACCTTCCGCGACTACACCTACTATGCCGAAAAGGGTTGGTTTGAATCCGGCTACTACTATCCCACGCGCATGGGGGTGTTGATGCAGGGTGCTGGTAAGCTCTTCGACACGCTGTTCGCCGGCATGACGAAAGCCAGGTAGAAGCACGTATGGACAATTCACAGGTTGCACAGGTAACCCACCACGCGATGGGCACGGTGATGACGCACAAAGCGCTCGGCTTGTACGCCGAAGACAGTCTCTCGGCCGTTTACAGCGAAATCGCGCGGATCGAGGCGCTCCTCAGTCGTTTTTCACCCGATAGCGAGATCAGTCGCGTCAACCTGTCGGCAGGGATCAAAAGCGAAAGCGTCAGTCCGCGCACCTACGATGTGCTGTCAGAGGCTATCGAATTCTCACGCCGTTTTCCAGGCTGCTTCGATTTAACGATCACGCCCTTAGTCGCGTTGTGGAGCAAGGCCAGGGCCTCGTCCGCCCAACCGGATGCAGCTAGTATCGAGCAGGTCCTTCCTCTGGTGAACTATCGAGACGTGCTCCTGGATTCCGGCGCCATGACTGCCGGACTCAGGACTTCAGGACAATCCATTGACCTGGGAGGGATCGGGAAAGGGTTTGCCGGCGACCGGATTCGGGAAGTGTACAAGTGTTTTGACATCGCTTCGGCTTACTCCAATCTCGGCGGCAACGTCGTCACGCTTGGAGCCAAACCGGATGGTTCGCCGTGGTACGTCGGCATCCAGCATCCCCGCGCCGAGACAGGGTTGATTGGGGCGGTCGCTGTGGTCGACCAGACTGTGGTGACGTCCGGCGATTATCAGCGATATTTTGTCGATAAACAGGGTAAAAGGCATCATCACATCCTGGACCCGAAGACCGGGTATCCTGCCGAATCTGGCCTGATCAGCGTGACGATTGTTTCAGAGAATGCATTAGCCGCAGACGCTCTATCTACAATCGTGTTCGTGGCTGGGATGGAGAAGGGGCTTGGATACTTGCGGAGTTTTCCGCGAACCGAAGCCATTCTCGTGGATTCCGGCTTGCAGGTTTACGTGACCCGCGGGCTGGAAGGTCGCTTTCAAGTGGAGCGCGGCATTGCAGTCACCATTCTAGATTGAACGAAAAGGAGAAGAACGAAATGGGTTGGATCATTGCATTGGTTGTTGTGGCCGGTTTAGGCATTGCCGGAGGGATCGGCTGGTCGAAGCTGTCCAAAGAGCACCGGGAAGCCAGAAGTCTGCCGCTGGACGCCGTGGATTTCGGCAAGCTCAATGACGGCGTCTATCGTGGCGCGTATGCGGGCGGCATGTACCAATGGCGTGCCAACGCGTGTGACGTCACGGTGGCGGATGGCAAAGTGACCGGCATCCAGCTTGTGGTCAGCAAGGAAAACCCGGATGGCAAGAATACGATGCACGAAACGCTTTACGACCGGGTCATCGCCGGACAGTCGCTCCATGTGGACACCGTCAGCGGTGCGACGCTGACCTCGAAGGCGTATCTGCAAGCGGTGGAGAATGCGCTCGTCCAGGCGCAGCGTGAATGAGCTATGAAAAACGCAGGGAAACCAAAGCGGAAAGCCAAAGGCTGTTTGATCGTGCCGCTCGTCCTGGTTGTGGCAGCGGCCGGCGGGGGTGGGATCGGTTGGTCGTATTTATCCAAAGAGCATCGTGAGGCCCGAAGTCTGCCGTTGAATGCCGTGAATTTTGGCCAGTTGCATGACGGCGCTTATCATGGCTTGTACGAGGGCGGCATGTACAAGTGGCGGGCCAACGCATGTGATGTCACGGTGACGAACGGCAAAGTGACCGGTATTGTATTGGTTGGTAGCGAAGACCCCGGTGCCGAGAATACGGGTCACGAGATGCTCTACGAGCGGGTCATCGCGGCGCAGTCACTTCAGGCGGACACGATCAGCGGCGCGACGCTCACCTCGAAGGCCTATCTCCAGTGTGTGGAGAACGCGCTGATTCAGGCGCAGTACTGACGATGAACTTGGACGCAGATTCGCGCAGATGAGCGCTGATCTTTAGCAATAGATCTGCGATAATCTGCGTTCTAATTCCATCCTTTAGCGGGGTACTACTGGTCTTTTGGCGTGCGATACCCGATCAATTCGCCGGTATTCCCATCGACAACGTAGAGGATGCTCTCATCGACGGCCATGCCTTCCGGGAACGACAGGTTTTCAGGGTCGTGTAGGTTCCACAGCAGAGTGCCCGCATAGTCGAACGCCAGCACGCGCCCACTGACGGGTACGCCGACGTACACAACCTCAGCGCCGAGAGCGAGGAAGGGTTTTTCGGCGGGGTTGCCGCTCCAGATGGGGACGCTCCACTCGCGGCGGTAAATGCCCTCTGGGCTGAAGGCCTGCACGCGCCGGTTCCATGTGTCGGCGACAAAGACCTCGCCTGTCTCGCTCACCACGATCCCTACCGGCTCGTTCATCTGACTCGCCAAATCTCCCGAGCCGCCGAACTCGCGCAGGAAAACCCCGTCTGCGTTGAAGACCTGCACGCGATGGTTGCCCGTATCGGCGACGTGGATGGCACCATCCGGCCCAACGGCGATGCCGCGTGGCCCGTAGAATAGGCCGTTCCCGGCGGGATCGTAAGCCCGGACCTGTCCCAGGCGGCCCCAACTGTGCACGAACTCGCCCTCTGCCGTGAATTTCTGGATGCGGTGGTTCCATGTATCTGCGACGTACACGTTGCCGGATGGATCGACCGCTACATCCCATGGCTCGTTGAACTGTCCCGGCGCGACGCCGTACTCACCCCACGTGTTGAGCAAATCGCCCTCGGATGAGAGTCGCCAGATGCTATGCTGGGCCGTGTCTGCGACGTAGAGTGTCCCATCCGGCGCGATGGCGACGCCGCGCCCTACCGTGTTGGAGAGCTGTGCCTTGAAAATGAGGGGCAGCGTTCGTTCGCTGGCGGTGTAGTTGTCTGGGGGCTGCACGCCGCCGTCAGTGGATGTCTCTGTGCCGTAGTTCCATACCTGTTGCGCCAGATCGCGGCGTACGTAAAGGTGCATATCCAGGCGGTACGGCCATGTCTTCAGAGTGAAAGGGTTCTCAGGTTTTGTGAGTTGAGCGTAGGCACGGTAATCGCGGTTGCGGATGATGTCCCCCAGCGCCGCGCGCATCTGCGGATCATCCAGCGCCGCGCGAATGCGCTCCCAGGTCAGATCTCTGTAGTCCTCGATAGGCCACCAGATATATTTGTAGTCGTGGGCGACGTAATCATCCCCGAGGATGGCTTCGACAGCGCTCCAATGTGGTTTCCCGGCGATGATCACCGGACATTCGAGCAAACGCTCGGCTTCAGGTACAGCCCCGTAGTAATAATTGTTGGGAAAGCGGGTCGCCATGTACCAGTAGAACGGCCATGCGCCCTCTTCACTGTAGGCTACTTTGACCTCGTTGGCTGTGCCGGTGGTCCGCCAGGAGATGTCCTCAATCTGCGCAAGGACAACCTTGACATCCGGCGTCGCGTGCGCGTAGACCATGAATTCGGTTGCCATCTCGGGGTTGACAAAGTTGAGCATAAACATCGTGCGCAGCGTCCACATTGCCAGCGCCCCGAAGACCGTCAACAGCGTCAGTTGCAACGTGCGACGCGGCCTGATTCTGTCGATAATCCAGATCAGGAGACCGCCCAAGAGCACAACCCCGCTCGTCGCGCAGAGCAATCCCACGAGTGGCTCCAGCCCGACGAGTGTCCACCCGGTTTCCGTACTTTCCGCTGCTCCGAAGAGCCGCTGCGATGAGTTCGCAGCCTCTCCGAACGCCCTGATCGCCTTCCACAACAGGGGCAGTGCTATGATCAGCATCCAGCCGCGCTGGGCGATATCCTGCCACTTTAGCTCGTGCAGCCATTGCCCCAGCCCCCAGGCCGCGAGAAGCACGTGCGGCAAAGCGATGTGGACGAACAACCAGGGCATTTTCTCTCCCGCGTAACTGTAGGCGACCCAGGACATGGCCGCCCAACCCGAAAGGAAGAGCGGGAAGAGGAGATCGAGATTGAGCGGTTTCGGCGTATCGCGTTCCTCGGAAGAGACAGGGTGGGGGGGAGCGAGCCTGAGGAAAGGGCGAATGGAGCCCCAAAGCCCTGCGACCAACGAAAGAAGCAGTGGCATATATTCGTACAGCGGCCCGATGACTGCGTAGTAGTACAACGGTTGCTTGCCCCGATTTTCAGTCTGTTGGGCGATCCAGTAGGCTAACCCGCCGATCTGACCCGTCATCACACCCCACCCGTACGTGAAAAAGGTGCTGAAAAGCGTCGCAAAGATGCCGTAGTGGATGAGCGCGATGACGGGCCAGCGTTTCCTATCCCACCACATCCCCAGGGCGATAGAGAGTGCAACTATGACAATAAACGTGGCAAACGCCGCGAGCGTCATCCGCAGCGGAAGTGAGCTGAAGCTAAGCCCCATCAATGCGGGATAGAAGAGGCTCATATCCACGCCTGCTACGAACTTCATCAAGAAAGCCGAGCCTAGCGGCAGCGTCAGCGTTCCCAACGTCATCAGCACGTCGAACAGGCGCTGCGCGCGCAGTGTCTCACCGCCCACACCGTAGTAAATGATGACGACGGTGCTCAACACAGCGATGAAGGCAATCCCCAAAGCCAGCCGCCCCCACCAGGGGATGGCGATGTTGGCGATGGCGGTGTTGCCTGTGTCCTCAACCTCAGAGACTTGTGCGTTGGCCAAAGCTTTGATGAAACCCCCACCGCATAGCAGCGCCACAATTACCACAACCACCAACAGGATGACAAGTCTGGGATGCATCCAGCGTGCGCGTAACACCTGCCAAAGGAAGGGCAGCGCTAACAAAACGAGAAAGATGGCGGTGTAGATGTAAGCGTTCTCTTTGGAGGCGTACATCAGCGGGTAGAAAACGGCCATCCCGTAGAGCCAGCGCGTGCGTCCCGTGTCCAGGTATTGCAGCACTGTCCACAACAGCAGCGTCGACATCAACATCAACGGCGTGTCATGCCGGGTGTAGCGCGCGTAGTACGTGATCGCGGGTGAAATCAGCAGCATGATGGAGGCGAACAACGCGCCGCGCTTGCCCAACCACTTTTGGAACAGCCATGGCGTCATCACCAGCGCCACACCCAATATCGCGGCGTAGATGCGCGCCGTGAAGTCACTCACGCCGAAAAGGGCGTAGATCAACGCTGTCGCCTCGAAGAGCAGCGGGCCGTGCATCAGTGGATCGTGCCGGAAGCCCTGGCCCGTGTAGAGGTTCCACGAGAACTTGGCGTGAGTCATCTCATCGTGGCTGACGGCGCGGTCACCCAACGCGTAGAATCGGCTGACAACCGCCAAGATCAAGATGATGATGGCGGCGATTTTCCAGAAGTCCAATGCCTTTGTCTTGTTAGAGAAATCCGTGTTTTCCGTGTTCATCCGTGTACCAAAAGTGTGAAACAACCAGCTTTATACGATCAAATATCCGCCATCCACCGACAGCGCCGTACCGACGATGAGCGAGGCGCTGTCCGAGCACAGCCACACGACGGCTTCGGCGACTTCTTCCGGTTTGCCGAACCGCCCGATAGGTTGGTGCATCAACATGCCCTTTTCAGCGTCGGGATTGTGCTTGAGCATATCCTCGACGGGCGGGGTGCGAATCCAGCCGGGACAGATGGCGTTGATGCGAATGCCCTTGTCGGCATATTGCATCGCGGCGGATTTTGTGAGGCCCAGGACGCCATGCTTGGCGGCGGAGTAGACGGGATTCCAGGGGAACGCGCGTTGCCCATCCACCGACGAGTTGTTGACGATGGCGCCGCTGCCTTGTCTGAGCATCTCGATCAGCTCGAACTTCATGCACAGCCACACGCTCTTGAGATAGGTATCGATGGTGAAATCCCAGTCAGCCTCCTGAACGTCGACGAGCCACCCCCCTTCACCGCCGCTGCCGCCGTTGTTGAAGGCGTAATCCAGCCGCCCATACGCCTCGATGGTCCCCCGCACCAGCGCCTCGACCTGCTCTGCCCGCGAGACGTCCGTCTGAATCCAGCGCGCCTCGCCGCCGAGCGCCTTGATCTCCGCGACGACCGCCTCACCTTGCTCCTGCCCGCGGCTGGCGATAACGACCTTCGCTCCGCGCCGTGCGAACGCCAGCGCCGTCGCTTTGCCGATTCCCGAACTTCCGCCCGTCACCAGGGCCACTTTGCCGTGCATGTCCATTGACTCCTCCTTTGACTATTTTACCAACATTTGTTGGCCGATCTCGCGCGCCTTCTCCGCGCCGTACAGCACCTCGATCAGCGCCAGCGCGAACTCGATGGCCGTGCCGGGGCCGCGACTGGTGATACAGTTACCGTCGACAACCACGCGCTTTTCTACATGCACCGGGTTTACGATCTGTGACACGAAAGAGGGATGGCACGTCGCGGTGCGTCCCGCCAGCAGGCCGTGATGTTGCAGCACGACGACCGGCGCAGCACAGATCGCGCTGTAGAGACGGCCCGCGTCGCGTTGCGCGTGCAGTAGCGCCGTCAGGATTTCGCAGTCGCGCAGGTGTTCCGCGCCGGGCATCCCGCCGGGAATGGCAATACAATCGTAAATTTCATCGGCACATTCGGCGATGGATATATCGGCGACCAGCTTCGTGCCCCGCGAAGCCGTCACCATGAGCGTCGCCTCCACCGAGGCTACCGTCACCTCCGCCCCCGACCGCCGCAAAGTATCAATGATGCTCACCGCTTCGATTTCTTCGGTCCCGTTGGCTATGGGAACCAGGACTTTTTTGGTCATAACCTTCCTCTTCGATGGCACGTTGCCTTCAACCAACTTCCAGTAAAGAACAGGCTTGTTTGTCAGCCATTTGGGTGTATTGTGCATCGAAGTTATGTATTTGGCAAGTTGTAATCCCCATCTGTGTCGTGGAGGTATGCAAGGTGGATGTCTATGATATACAGTCTCTGATCGAAGAAAAAGTGCCTTTAGCTGGCTTTGTAGGACTGGAGGTTGAAGCCGTAGAACCGGGGCGCGCGCGATTGCGGATGCCCTTCAGCCCGCAGGTAAAGAATCATCTGGATATTGTCTATGCCGGCGCGATTTTTGCTCTGGCGGAGATCTCCGGCGGCGTGGCGATGCTCTCCGCGTTTGAGCAGGATGGCTGCACCGTGCTGGCCCGCCGGATGGAGATCGACTACGTGCGCCCTTCGCGCAGCGCTTTATTGTGTGATGTCGCGCTGCCCGATACCGTCGTTTCCGAAAGCCGCGCCGCCGTGCAAACCGAGGGCAAAGCCGACGTCGTACTGCCCATCGATGTGCAGGACGAACGTGGGCGGGTCGTTGCCCGTGTAGTGGCGTTCTATTACTTGCGCCAAAAATGATGTGATTAGTTCGACGGCCCTGCTAACACAACCATGTCTGTGCCGTCGGGGCGCAACCAGCGCTCGCCGGTCAGTGGATCGTACAACCCGATGGCGAGCGTGTACGGTCCGCCGGGTGCGTCTGTTGGAATGGTGAACCGGTGCACCTGCACCACGCGGTCGCCGGTACGCAACGTGTAAGGATCGACCCACAGGCCGTCGTCACCCGTGACGAAGCTTTCGTCCGCCGCGTAGAGGTGCGCGAACACGCTCAACCGCGGCCCGTTGTAGACGCCCGGTGGCGGCGGATTGGGGATCAGCACTTCGGGCGGCAGCGGAAGATCACCGACGACGAGCCACCACGTCGTCAGTGTCGCGCCATCCCAGGCTGCGGCCTGCAACGCCAGCGCATCGGCGAAGGGCTGCGCCGCTAATGGCGTCCCGAGGGCGTCTGTTGTAAGCGTATCCTCCGGTGGCTCCGGTAGCGTGAGTAAAAACCCCTGCATCCCTGGCGGCGCTTCGATGGGTGGTGCAGCATCGAGTAGGATCTGGAACTGCGGCGCGCATCGCTCTCCTGTCCGTAAATAGAAACGGATTTGGTCCGTTTGTCCAACCAACGCTCGTTCTGGATTTGCATAGCGCAGCGCCATGTCCTGGCGCTGCATATCGGTTTCCACTGCGACTCTATCCCATGTCCCAAAGAGGAGGCTCCATACAACCGCCTCTTCGATCTCTGGGTGGGCATCGAAATGACCTGCGAGCGCCCGGTAGTCGGCCCGGTAGAGGAAGCGTACCGCCGGATGCTGTGGCCATGTCACGAAATGATCGGGTAGATCGCGTCCGGCGACCAGCGCAAACGTGAGCAGGCACAGCGGGATCGTCGTCCACCGCCAACGCCGCGCCGCCGCCTTCATCGGCATCGCTAGTAAGAGGTAGACGGCGGGCAGCGCCAGAATGGTGTGCCCATAGCTCGACGGCGGCAGGCTGATGAACGCGGGCGCGATTCCCGCGCCGAGCCACAGCAACAACAGCCGCGCGTTGGCCTGTTTCAGGTGCGCCAGCCGCGTCAGAATGCCGATGTACAGCAGCAGCGCCCCGGCGAGGCCGAACACCGGGCGCTCGCTGATGTTGTACAACCATTCGGGGTCGCCCTTGGCGTGCGCCATACCGAGCGTTGTCCAGGTGGTCTGGACGAAGGGGCGGATGTCGCCCTCCGCGAGCGCCGTGAGCGGCACGGCCAACTCGCTCACGCGCGCGTCCGCTCCGGGGATGTGTGACGCAGCCCAGAACATCGGGACGGCCAGGAGCACCCCGCCTGCCAGCGCCGCCAGGTATGGCTTCCAGCGCCCTTTGCGCCCGCCGACAAACGGCAGCGCGACGATCAGTAGCGCCGGAACGATCCGCCCGGCGTAGTAGGTGTATATCGCTCCGGCCGTGCCGATGGCGATACCAAACGCGACAGCGCGCGGCGGGCTTTCGTCTTGGAGCAATCGCCATGCGCAGTAAATCGCCAGTAGCGTCCACGGCAGCACGCCGATATGACGGATGGCAACGCGGCTGTACATCAATCCCCAAAAGGAGACGGCGACCGACACGCCCGTTAGCAATCCCACTTCGCGGGTGAAGAGCCGTCGCCCGATGGCCCACGTCAGCAACACGACTAGGGTTCCGCAGACGGCGGGGAGCCAGCGTGCTGAGGCCTGATTTAGTCCTGCCAGGGCGAGTAGCGGCGCACGAAGCGTGTGGAAGAGTGGTTCGTGGCCTGAGGCTCCGGAGAAATAGAGCTGCGGCCCGCTTTCCAGAATTTCCCATGAAAAGGTGTATAGCTCGATGAGATCGTCATCCCGCCAGCCAGGGGGAACCTCGAGCAACACCACCCAACGCAGACCCCATGTCAGCAGGAGCAGGGCGACAACGGCCCAGCGTTCCCAGGCGCGAAGCCGTTTTACTGCATTCGTTGTCGCTAGGCCTCCTTCGTTCTTGCTCATGGCGTCTATGTTACCGCAGAGACGCATAATCGCAACCTGATTCTGCGACTTGTTTGTATTATCGAACCGTGTATACTTGTAATTGTTTGATTGAAGATTCAGAGATTTAGGGGAGGGAATATGGGAACTGCGCGAGACATTGCGTTGATTTTTCTGAGTCTGGAAGCGTTGGTTATTGCTCTAATACCATTAATCCTCCTGTCGGCGCTGGCGTATGGCGTGTACCGCTTGCAGAAGCTCGCCAAACAATACCTAAAGCTGGGACAGGTCTACGCGCACAAGGCGCACGATTATGTTGAACAGGTGTCCAGAAAGGTCGTTAACCCTTTGATTGGCGTCCATACAAAGACGCGTATGACGACGACGATGGTCGAGAAAATCGTTTCCAGGAGGTCGCTGTGAACTATCGGACACGAACTTTGTTGATTGGCGGCTTGATCGGCGCATTGGTCGGTGCGCTGGCGGGGTTTTTGTATTTCAACAGTAACGTTAAGATGAACGAAGCGGGCGAGGAACAGCTTCCTATCCCATCGGCGGGTGATGCAGTCAAGCTCGGTCTGAGCTTGATGGGTGTGTTGCGTCTGATTACGGGATAATCTTCAGACTGACTGCTCCCGCGCAATAATCCACTTAAGCCAGGGATTGCGGCGTTTTTCCTGCGCCAATGTGCTCGTTGGTCCGTGCCCTGGATAGATGGTGGTTTCGGGTGGCAGCGTCAACAGACGGGCGAGGCTTGCCGTCATGACGCGGGGATCGCCACCGGGTAAATCTGTCCGCCCAATACCATCTGCAAAGAGGGTGTCGCCGGTGAGCAGGGCGTTTTCCTCGGGACCATAGAGGCAGATACTGCCGGGTGTATGGCCCGGCGTTTCGAGCACACGTAGGCACAGATTCCCTACCGGGTATTCAAAACCTTCGGTGAGCGCAATGGTGGGCTGCATTGTTGGGACTGTGGGAAAACCGAACCACGCCGCGCCACCCCCTTCCATAAGTAAATCGTGGTCATCCGGGTGGATGCCCAGCGGGACGCCGAAAGAAGCCAGTTCGGCATTGCCGGCGCTGTGATCGAAGTGCCCGTGAGTGTTGAGGATGGCCTTGATGGTGACGCGGTGCCGTTCGATCTCCTGACGCAATGGGGTTGTATCGCCGCCTGGGTCGATAATGACGCCTTCGCCGCTGGCCTCGTCGTAGACGAGATAGCAGTTGGCTTCCAGGATGCCGAGAGGTATTTGGATAATCATGGGTGCTCCTCTATGCTTGAAACTGGTTACTTGTTGTAATTCGTTGACTATTTTATCACATTGTTGGAGGATGTATGACGCGCGTTGAACGGATGGCACAGTTGGCGGAAGGTTGCGGGCTGGATGCGCTGGCGTTGATGCCGGGGCCGAATCTTTTCTATGCGACCGGGCTTTCGTTCTTCGTCAGCGAGCGGCCGGTCGTGGCGCTATGTCCCGTGGACGCGCCACCGGCGTTTGTCCTGCCGGAGTTCGAAGCGTCGAAGGCCACATCCGCCGGATTCGAAGTTTTTACTTACACCGATGAGGAGGGCTACGCGCTGGCCTTCCATCAGGCATGCGCTACGTTGGAGCTGGCGGATGCTCTTTTGGGCGTGGAGGCATTGCGAATGCGTCTGCTGGAGGCGCGCATCCTGCAGCGGTACGCGCCAGGGGTTGAGCTGACCTCCGCCGACGATCTGTTTGCCGAACTGCGCATGGTCAAGGGCACTGCCGAATTGGACGCGATGCAGGGCGCGGTCTCCGTCGCAGAGCGCGCGTTCGCCCTGTGGCTTCCGCAATTGCGCGTGGGTATGACCGAACGTGAGGCGGCGGCGCGCTTGATCGCCGCTCTGCTTTCCAACGGAGCCGACGCTTTGGCCTTCGATCCGATTGTGTGTGGTGGCCCAAACGGGGCGATGCCTCACGCGCATCCGGGAAACCGGCCTTTCCAGCCAGGCGATTGGGTGGTGGTGGATTGGGGCGCGGTGGCGGATGGCTACGACTCTGATCTAACGCGTATGGTCGTTTTTGGCGAGCCGTCTGGGCAGATGGCGGAGGTCCACGAGATTGTGTTGCGCGCTAATGAGGCTGGCCGTGCGGCAGTCGCTCCGGGCGTCGAGGCCCAGGCCGTCGATGCGGCAGCGCGTGCTGTCATCACCACGGCTGGCTATGGTGCCAGTTTCATGCATCGTACCGGGCATGGCCTGGGGCTGGAAGTTCACGAACCGCCGTACATCGTCGCGGGCAATGCGCAGCCGCTTGCTCCGGGGATGACGTTCACGGTAGAGCCGGGCATTTATCTCGAAGGCGTGGGCGGCGTGCGCGTCGAAGACGATGTTGTGGTCACGTCTGCAGGCATGCAGACGTTGACAACGCTACCGCGCAGTCCTTTTATCGTCAGGCCGGATTGATTGTAACTTACATCAAGCCCCCGGCCATAATCCAAGACCGGGGGCTTGATTCTTTTGTACGTGTTAGACTACCCTTGCGGAGGTCCAAAACCTGCACAAGGATAACCATAAGGAGGTAAACTGGAGGTACTGAAATGGTAGAAAACAATGCTGTATACATCACCCCGGAAGGCCTGGAGAAGCTCAAGGCCGAATTGGACGAACTAGTCAACGTTCGTCGTATAGCCCTGGCGCAGCGATTAAGCGTGGCGATCAAACAGGGCGATCTTTCGGAAAACGCCGATTACATCACGGCTAAAGAGGAGCAGGGCTTTCTCGAAGGGCGCATCCGGGAACTTGAAGCGGCTGTGCGCCATGCCGTGTTGATCGAAGAGCCGCTTGCAACCGATGGCCGGGCCGCGCTCGGCAGCCTCGTGACGGTGGTCGAAGAAGGCTACGATGACCGTGAGACGTATCACATCGTTGGCCCGCTGGAAGCTGATCCGACGAAGGGCAAGATTTCGTACGAATCGCCGTTGGGGGAGTCGCTGATGGGGCGCCGTGTGGGTGACAAAGTCCTCGTTCAGGCGCCGGCTGGTGAGATCGAATTCCGCATCGTGAAAATCGCCTGACAGTTGCTGTGCGACGAAAATACAGGGCGGGTTAATGTCCCGCCCTGTATTGTTATCTGGCCTGTTCAGCGCCGGTTGGCGCGCAAGCGTTCCATTTCGTTGCGGACGGATTCCAGGTCACTTAAGCCGAGGTAGACGATGGCGTAGCGGATATACGCCACTTCGTCGAGCTGCCGCAATTCATCAATGACGATGTCGCCGATGACGTGGCTGGGCACTTCGGTGCGTCCGGTCTGGCGGATGGCGTACTCCACCCGCTCCACAATGCGCTCCAGGTCCTCGGCAGAGATGGGCCGCCGTGCGCAGGCGATGCGCAGTCCTGAGGTCAGTTTTTGGGCATCGAACTCCTCGCGCCGCCCATCGCGCTTGATCACCAGGGGCGAGGTCAAGATGGCCCGTTCGAGGGTGCTGAAGCGTCGTTCGCAGGTTTCACATTCCCGCCGCCTGCGCACGTTGCCCTGTGCGTCGCCGCGTGTGTCGATGACTTTGGTCTCGTTGGAGCTACAGTACGGGCATCTCATCGGGTTCTCCTTTCGCCTTTGCCTGCATGGCTGTGACTATAGCATACTCCCTAGAGATGGCAAGTTGTGCAGAGCTATCGTGTTTGGAGATCTTGTCTCAATGTGCTGCTATTGTGATTCGAAGTTGTAGAGGCAGGGGGCGCTAAACCGGCTCTTTTACACGGTGTTTGACAAAACGCCACGTGGATTTATAATAAGAATATGATAGTCTACTATATTGTTGGAGAGTGAAAGATGAACACTGAGAAAAAGCGACAACCCAAAGTCATTGTGTTTTCGACGCCAACCTGTCCGCACTGCCGCCACGCGAAGCAGTATCTGCGCACGCGCGGCATCCACTTCACGGACGTCGATGTCTCGCGTGATGTATCCGCCGCGCGTGATATGGAGCGGATGAGCGGGCAGCAGGGTGTGCCGGTGATCCGCATCGACAGCCATACCGTCGTCGGTTTCGACCGGCCCAAGATCGATCGGCTGCTGGATTTGAAATAAATCGTTGCTTTTTTCGTTACGCCGCGAGGGTCTTCACCTTCGCGGCTTTTCTTTTTCAGACAGAAACCGCGGTCAGGCGCGTTGTTTGGGGATGGTGTTGAGCACTTTGATCCCCAAGGCTTCCAACTCTGCGCGTTCGCGCACCATGGGATCGAAGTAGTGGGCCAGCGCGATCAGTCCGATGCCGACAGCGAGGGCGAGGGCGAGGCGCAGTCCCGGCCCGAGTAGTTGCGCGCGCAGCGAAGGGGGCTGTGCTGTAGCCGTCGGCGTGTCAACGCGGCGTGCGACGCTGCCGGTTGCGCGCATTTGGGGGAAGTATGCCGCACCGTTTTCCGTCAACTCGGCGCTAACGGCGTCGGCGACAAGGGGCAATTGCGCTGCATCGGGCCAATTGAGATAGATGAGGAACACTGATTGCGCGTTATCGCTGGCAATCGCACCCTGGATAGCGCGTGGATCGATTACCAGTCCGCTTGCGTTGAGGCGCGCAGCGACGTTCTCGGCGAAGGTGCCCGTCATAGCGATGTCGGCCAACGCGTTGGCGATGTACTCGGACGAAAGCCACGCGTAATAGCGGTCATAGTCCGCCGAAAGCGTTTCCGCCGGTTCGCTACCCGCCGCAAAGCGCATCACGGCCTGGTACGGTGTTCCCGGTCGCCGATACGTCAGGACCGTGTATCCACCAACGATGATGACAGGAATCAGCGCCAGCCACCACCAGCGCAGCGCGATTTTCAACATCTGACGCACTTCCATGGCTTTTCCCTCCCTGGAAAACCTCTTAAAACCGACCTTCGCCATTATACCATCAAGCGCTATTCGTCAACAACTGCGTACTACAAAAGTGCACCATCACGAATGGCTGTTATTTGCCTACCGATTTGTAATGATTCCGTAACGTTTTTCGCCCCCTGCCAGACTAGAATAGAAGCAAGATGCACGCGCCATTTTATCTTTATGGGCCAGGAGAACCCGATGACCGTTCCGGACTTGCAAACACATAGTGAAGATGAAAAGCCTGTCAACTCGCAGCTCGAGGCAAAGTTGCGGGCAGTATTGGATGCCTTGGAGGCCTTTGTCGCCGCCGACTCCTGGATCGAGGCGCGGCACGTGCTGGAGGCACATCCTCGCGAACTGTTGACGGACGTCGCCGACGATGTGCTGGTGACGTTGATGGCGCGTTACAAGGATGCGGAAATTGTGGAGATGCTGGCACAGCATCGCAAGGTGTTGATGCGCTGTCGGGTGGTCGGCATCGATGTGGCTTTCGCTGAATTGTCGTCGGTGGATATTCCGTGTCCAGTGGATGTCGATCCGGATTTGTGGCAGCGCGCGTTGGAGATCGACGAGTCCGCAGCCATGATGGATTTCCTCGCCGAATACCCCGACCTGATCGTGCCCATTCGCCAGCGGCTGTCGTACGTCTTGGGCGAGGCACACGTCTCCCTGCTCGATGGGATGCTGGCGTTTTTGGAGGCAGCGACCTGGGCGGTCGCACGCGACATCGTGGAATCCTTACCGGCGTTGTTGGGCCTTGAGGCCGACTTGTGGTTGATGCAGTACGGCGCGTCGCTTGCCCGGGCGGGCAACCGGAACGCCGTGGCTGTCGTGGAAATGCGCCGCTGGTTGCTGGCGCGCTGTCGCATGATGGGAGTCGCTGCTGCGTTTAGCGCACAGCTCGTGTACTGGGATGGCGTCCGGATTGGGAAGCCCACCATTTCTGCTCCGCATTGGATGTTGCGAGACGTGGCCCAGGCTGTGTGATCTTACTGTTGTATTTGGAGACGGCAAACGGGGACTTGATGGCCCGTTTGCCGTCTTTTTTGACTAACTTATGGATTGGATTACACTAGCAGATGAAGGGATGGTGCGGGGAAAGGAGTCTGACATGGTGACTCGGAGTGTTGTACAAAGCGCAATGCATACCGCAGCAACGGCCCTGGTGCATCTACCACCTGAAGAATGGCCCGGTTGGATCATCTATCTGTGCGAGACGTTGGAGGGTGCGGCAGTGTCACAAACCGGTGCCGACGCTTTGGATGCTATGATGCGGGAGATTGTTGATCGCATACAAGCGCGTCTTGCACGTGGGAATTGGTCGTAAAAACTCATAGGTAGGTAATGAAAGGAGCAGACGTATGGAACTGAGCAAAACTATGGAGAAAGCCATCAATAAGCAAATCCAGGCGGAGTATTATTCCTCATATATGTACCTGGCGATGGCGGCATATTGTGATTCGGTCAACATGCCCGGCTACGCGCACTGGATGCGCGAGCAGGCCGAAGAGGAGCTGGAACATGCCCTGAAGTTCTATGACTACATCGTGGAACGGGGTGGGCGGGTGGTTCTGCAGGCGATTGAGCAGCCGCCTGTGGAGTACGATTCGCTGTTGGCTGTGGCCGAGGAAACCTATGCTCACGAGCAGAAGGTCACGGGCTTGATTCACGCGCTCTACGAAGCCGCCCTGGCCGAAAAGGATTACGCTTCGCAGAACTTCCTCCAGTGGTATATCAAAGAGCAGGTCGAGGAAGAGGATAATGCTCGCACGATTGTGGATCAATTCAAGATGATTGGCAATCACCCGAACGGCCTATTCATGTTGGACCGGCAGTTGGGCGCGCGCGAATAGATCATCTGTATCGAAAACCGGGATTGTAGGCTGCAATCCCGGTTTTTTGTGGCACACAAACTATTTTATCGCTTCCCAGACGCGGAAGCGCCGATCATTCCACACCTGCTGCACCTTGCCAAAGTGGGCCTGCAACCACGGTTCGTAACCGAGAAAGGCATTGGCGACCAGATACAGTCTACCGCCGGCCTTGAGTACGCGCGTGGCCTCTTCGATGAAGAATTGCGCGACTTCGAAGTGCAGACCGTGTCCCTGGTGAAACGGTGGATTGGTGACAACGATGTCGACAGTCGCCGTTTCGCTGGTCGCTGCACCGCAAGCATGGACGAGAGGGGCAGCGGGATAGCCGTTGGCGGCGAGCGTTTCCTGTGCGGAGCGGATTGCCCGCGCTGAAACGTCCGTCAGCGTGACGCGCGCCCCGCGCCGCAGTGCAGTCAGTCCTACCAGTCCTGTACCGCACCCCAAATCGAGGACGCGCGCGCCGGAAGGGATCTGCATCCCGGCGATGAGTGCTGCGGCCCCGTCGTCGAGCCGGTCTGGGGCAAAGGCTCCCGCGTAACTCACCAACTGCGTGGCAATGCCATCGACGACAATCTCCCGTTCGCTGCGGCGGATAGGTGGAAACATAAAATCGCCATCCGGGCGTTGTGCCAGTCCCGCGTGGTGGCCGCCCTTGCGGACGACGATGCCGGCTTGCCCGAAGATTGCTCGCGCTTGTTGCAGCGCGCTCTTCACGCCTTCGTCGGTAGCACCGGAGAAGACCAATCGCCCGCCGGGGCGCAGCATCGCAGCTGCCAGGCGCAGGGCTTCCTCCTGCATCTCCCTACCGCGCGGCAGGTGGAGAAGTGCTACATCGCAGGTTGCGGGTTCCATCCCGGTGGAATCCACCTGCACGAAACACTGCGCGGCGGGCAGGCGATTGTGGGCGAAGCTAGCTTCCAGCGACTGCCCTTCGGCGGCATTTTCGGTCCAGCAAGTCACGGTTGCGCCTCCGCGTGCGGCCCAGAGCGCCGTCGCTGTTGCACCCGGCCCGGCGACGAAGGCATGCACCGCTCCGATGCTGCGCGCGGCAGCGAACATAGCTGTGTGTCCCGGTCCGGGTTCCGGTATGCCGGGCAGCCGTATAATGCCGACCGGGCCGTCGGGCAGCGTATAGACCGTAGGATGTAGTTTCATTGTGCCTCTGGCGTCATAGTTGTGATGGCGGTATGATACCCTGGAAATCGGGGAAGCGCAATGGCGTTTGACTTGGCTATATCTTGAATTTCAACCTGTATTCTATCTTTGGATAGATGACAAACTTCGGTTTTGCACTTATTATCGTGCTAGACTCTAGTATGGTTCAATACGACGGGAGTTAGTTTTATATTCAGTGAAATATGCTATACTTTTACAGGTAAGCGACTTTAATCTCGTTCTGGAGGGTACGATATGGCAAGTGTACAAGATTTTGCTCGGCGGGTGATCGACAATGTTGAGCGCGTCATTGTCGGCAAGCGCGCGGTGGTCGAATTGGCGGTTATCGGCTTATTGAGCCAGGGGCATCTATTGATTGAGGATGTGCCTGGTGTAGGCAAGACGATGCTGGCGCGCAGTCTGGCACGCTCGCTCGGCTGCTCCTTTGGACGTCTTCAGTTCACGCCGGACATGTTACCCAGTGACGTTACCGGCGTGTCAATCTTCAACCAGGCGACGCACGAGTTTGTCTTTCAGCCAGGGCCGTTAATGGCGCAAATCGTGTTGATCGACGAGATCAACCGGGCGACGCCCAAGACGCAGGCGGCATTGTTGGAGGCGATGGAAGAGCGCCAGATTACGGTCGATGGCGTTACGTATCCTCTGCCCAGGCCGTTTATGGTTATGGCGACGCAGAACCCGGTGGAATACGAAGGCACTTTCTCCCTGCCGGAGGCGCAGTTGGACCGCTTTTTGATGCGCGTTAACCTGGGATATCCGGCGGTGAAGGACGAGATCGAGGTGTTGGATCGCCAACAGTACCACCATCCCGTAGAGGACTTGCAGTCGGTGGCCGAAACCGAGGAGGTGCTTGCGGCTCAGGAAAGCATCAAATCGATTTACGTGGCTCCGGCAGTCAAAGAGTACATCGTGCGTCTGGTGCAGCAGACGCGGCAGCACAGCGACATTTTCCTGGGCGCCAGCCCGCGTGGTAGTCTGACGCTTTACCGTGCCGGACAGGCCCGCGCAGCACTCTACGCGCGCGATTTTGTGTTACCTGATGACGTCAAGACGATTGCACCGGCGGTGTTGGCGCATCGCCTGATCATGAGCCCGAGCGCCCGTCTGCGCAACGTTGCTCCGGAAGATGTGGTGGCGGCCGTTCTTGAAGCTGTCCCTGTCCCGGAGAGCAAATCGGTGCAGGGTTCAGGACATTGAGTCGATTTGTATGACCGCAAAAAGAATCGCGAAAAATCGCACGCCGAAAAAAGTCAAGCTTAATTCCTGGCTCTTGCCTGTGTTGGTGATCGCGGCGCTGATTACGGACCTGGTGTCGCCTTACCGCGGCTGGCGGGTTTTGTACATTGGCCTGGGCGGTGCATTGATCTTCAGCTATTTTTGGGCGCGCTCGCTGTCTCGTGGACTTGATCTCACGCGTGAGATGCGCTTTGGCTGGGCGCAGGTGGGGGACCGCCTGGTCGAACGGTTCACCTTGCGTAACGAGGGCTGGGCGCCCGGCGTCTGGGTTGAAGTGGACGATCAATCGACGCTGCCCGACTACCACGCCAGTCGCGGAACCGGCCTGCCAGGGCGGGATTCGTTGCGTTGGCATACCGAAGCGACCTGCAGCCGGCGTGGCCTCTTTGTTTTGGGGCCGACGCGCTTGCGTACCGGTGATCCCTTTGGCCTATTTTCCGTCTCGTTGCCGTACCAGGCTGCCATGCCTTTGCTGGTGCTGCCGCCGATTGTCCCTTTGCCCAACATTCAGATCGCGCCCGGCGGGCGTTCCGGCGATGGGAGGCCGCGTACCAATGCCATCGATCGTACCGTGAGCGCCGCCAGTGTGCGCGAGTACGTTTCCGGCGATAGTCGCCGCTGGATTCACTGGCGCACGACGGCACACCGTGATGAGCTGTACGTGCGTCTCTTCGATGGCACGCCTTCCGGCGACTGGTGGATTTTGCTGGATATGGACAAAGACGTGCAGTCGGGCAAGGACGAGGATGCGACCGACGAGCATGGCATCATCTTGGCGGCGTCTCTGGCCGACCAGGGTATTCGCATGCGCCATTCGGTGGGACTGGCGGCCTATAGCGATGACTTGATCTGGCTGCCACCGGAGCAGGGCGAGGGCCGTCGTTGGGAAATCTTGCGCTCTCTCGCGTTGATCTCCCGGGGAGCGCGGCCACTCACCGAGGTCATCGCCCGCTTGCAGCCCAGCCTGGGCCAGCACACCAGCATCATCATCATTACGCCTTCGACGAGTGCCGACTGGGTAGAGTCGTTGGTGCCGTTGATGCGCCGTGGCGCCGTCCCCACGATTTTGTTGCTGGACCCTGTTTCCTTTGGCGGGACGGGCAGTACCGCCCCTGTCGAGGCCGCGTTGATGGGGTTGAACGTCGCCAATTATCGCATCACCCGAGACATTCTGGATCGACCGGAGATGCGCCCTGGCCAGCAGGGACGTTGGGGATGGCGGGTATTGGGGACGGGACGCGCCGTGCCCACGTATCGTCTATCGGACGTGCCCTGGAGGTCACTGACGTAATGTATACGCGAGCGACAACAGTTAATCATTCTACTCCCAGGGCTCGTATTATGGCTTGGATTGACTCCCGAAAGTTGATCCTCTGGCTGCTGCTGTTAACCGCATTGAGCATCTTTGCGGGCGGCATGGTCGAGTTGGTGGCCGGTTTGGAGTTGGCCTTTGTCTTGTTGGTCATCACCGTAGCGATGACGACGGGATGGCTTCTGGGCACACCGCGTATCTCTGGCTGGCTGGCGACGCTGTATGGCCTGGTGATCGGTGTGGTATTTACCTTGATACGCGTGGGGCGGTTGGGTGACGAGCTTTTCGGCATTGTGCGCTCCGTATTCGTTCTCGTTGGCCAGATGTTTGCCTGGCTTTGGGAGCGCGTGCTTTACCTCACTTCATATTCGTTCGAAACCGGCGAGTTTGGCATGACCCCGGTCCGTATCGTGGCGTGGTCCTCTGTCTCCGACGCATTCGGGGTTGTGTGGGACGGCGTGAGCACGATGTTGTCGCGTGCTTACGCCTGGCTGGCAGCGATTTTTGCCGGCAACCCTACCTATGATCCCGTCGGCTCAGTGTTGGTGTGGGGATTTGGAATGTGGCTCTGCGCATTGTGGGCCGGTTGGTGGGTCAACCGCAAGAATCAACCTGTTATCGGGATTTTGCCTGCCGGGTTTCTGCTTTCGTTTTTGCTGGCATACACCTACATTTCATCTGCTGTGCTGTTGCCTTTCCTAGGCGTGTTGTTGGTTCTAATTGCCTTGAGCCGCCACCATGTACGTGAGTCACACTGGACGATTGCTGACATCGACTTCTCGCGGGATTTGTGGCGTGAAGTCGCCGTAGTGGCGACGGGCATCTCGGTGGCGCTGATGTTGGCATCGGCCATTCTGCCGTCGTTTTCCTATCGCAAGCTCGCGGACTGGATCAATGAGATGACCGCGCCCAAAGTAGAAGAACGGGAGCAAGCACAGGAAATCGCCAAGTCCTTGGGTGTTGAACAGGAGCCGCCTCCGCCGGCACCAGCGCGCCCGGCTCAACTGCTGCGTAGCACAGATTTGCCGCGCCGTCACTTGATCGGCTCTGGGCCTGAACTCTCGCGGATGGTCGCCTTTCTCGTCACCACCGGTGAAATTGAGCCCATACGGGATGATCCGTCGTTCGATTACCATATGATGGAGATCGATGTTCCACGTCATTATTGGCGCAGCCTGACGTATGACCAGTATTTTGGGCAGGGATGGTCCACGAGTGATATGGAAATCATTCAGTATGAGGCCGGAGCGTTGTTTGTCGAGCCTGAGGTTCCTAATACGCGCCTGCTGCGCCAGCAGGTGCGGATCATCGGCGAACTGGGTGGTGTGGTCTACGTAGATGGGCAGTTTGTCTCGGCGGACCAGAACTATGAAGTCGCCTGGCGTCCACCCAACGAGGTTTTTGCGGTGACGACCGGGGAGCGTCTCTATCGCGCCGATTCGCTGCTGCCGGTGTACACGGTGGAGGGTTTGCAGGCAGCGGGAACCGATTACCCGGATTGGCTGTTGGAACGTTATCTACAGTTGCCGGATTCTACACCAGAGCGCGTCCGCGCCTTGGCTCGCGATCTCACTGCGACGCAGCCGACACCTTACGACCGTGCGGTGGCAATCGAGAGTTATTTGCGAGAGTTCCCCTATACATTGGATGTCCCGCCGCCGGTTGGGAAACCGGACATCGCGGATTATTTCCTCTTTGAGCTACAGAAAGGGTACTGCGATTATTACGCGACTGCCATGGTGGTGCTGTCGCGGGCGGCAGGGTTGCCGACGCGCATGGTCGTTGGCTACGCCAACGGACGCTACGACCTGGGCAACGGGCGTTATGTTGTCACCGAAGCTGACGCGCACGCCTGGGTTGAAATCTACTTCCCCGGATACGGCTGGATCGAATTCGAGCCGACTGCCGGCATTGCATCCATTACCCGTCCGCGTGAGGTTGAGGAAATCCCGGACTACCTGCGTCCGGACTTCGGACCATTGGTGCCGCCTCCCACGTCGTCTGAAGGGTTCAAGCCGCCCGCGAGCGCATTGTTGTTGCTGCGGATTCTCATCGGGATAGCGGCGGTCGCGCTGTTCGTTCTGGCGGTGACCGGAATCGATAGCCTGTTGTTGTTGCTTCGACGTTCGCCTGTGGATGTGGCGACCACGCTCTACAATCGTCTGCGGCGGGCCGGACGGCAGTTGCAGGTCGCTACCCATACCGGCGACACGCCTTACGAGTTCGGTCATGCGCTCGTCGCGCGCTTCTTGGATATCGCTGCTGACCGGCGTGATGGGGATTTGTTGCCGCCTGCTGAGGATGAAGTCCCAGTATTGATTGACCTATACGTGCGCGCGTGGTATTCGCCGCACGTTATCGAGAGAGCGGAACGCCGGGCGGCAGTTTGGGCCTGGTGGAAACTGCAATGGCGATTTAGTTTGGCGCGTTTATGGCGCAGACAACGTGTTCGTCTTCCTGCGCGGTCTTTGGCGACGCGTACCGCAAGCGCGACGTTGCCGCCACAATAGTACAATCCTTTACCCCTGGCGATGGTGCATATACCATCGCCAGGGGTGATTGGCTGCCAATCTTATTGTGTGAGGGGTTCGACGATGACCGAAGAATTCAAATATCCACGGCGGCGTTTGATGCGTGGTTTGGTACAGCGCATTACACAAGTGCTCTTTGACTTGATCACCGACTTTCGCATCGTCGGGGAAGAAAATTTCCCGAAGGAAGGGCCGCTGCTGGTCGTCGCCAACCATTTCAGCTTTGTCGATCCCGTGGCGCTGGTACGCATTGCGCCCTGGCCGATGGAGTTCCTCGGCGGTTTTCGTACTCCCAATGCGCCTCCGTTAATCAGTTGGGTGCGGGAGCTGTGGGGGTATTACCCTGTTTTTCGCGGCACCGGCTCGACGCTGGCCTTACGTGCGTCGGACGCGGTGCTGCGGCAGCGCGGCATCCTTGGCGTCTTCCCTGAAGGAACGAGCGCAGCGGCAGTGCTGCGGCCGGCGCGGCCAGGCGTGGCGCTGATTGCTGCGCGGGCGGGCGCGCGGATTCTGCCGGTGGGATTGGATGGTTTTATTGACGTTTTGCCCCGGCTGGGCAAGGGCCGGCGCGCGCGGGTGACGGCGCACATCGGCAAACCGTTTGGTCCCTTTGCGGTTCCCGGACGGGGACGTGAGCGCCGCGAATACTTGGAGAGGATCGGCCATGAGATTATGCAGCATATCGCCGAATTGCTACCGGCAGAGCGGCGTGGGCATTACTCGGATGATCCCGCCATCCGGGCGGCAGCGCAAGGAACCGAATATTACCCGTTTGACGACGAGCCAGAGATCTGATCCGTTGCGATAGGAATGCTCCTGCAACCTGTGTGCTGTCGTTGCGTATAAAGGGATGACATTAACACGAGGAGGTGACTTATGGACCGGCGTCCGGGATGTTTGTCTGGGTTGCTAAAAATGGCGTTTCTGAACGCTATTTTCGATTGGTTGCAGGATCGGTTTGGTTTTGGGCGGGGATTTTCTTGCACGGGTATAGGGTGCGGTGTAATTTTGCTGATTTTGTTTCTGATTCTGGCTTGTTCTGTCATGACCGGTACGGATTGGTTTCGGCTGTTTTGACGGGCTGTTTTTTTCATCCACGACACCGACCTGGATGTAACGGGTCGGTGTCGTTGTGTATAGGCCTTTGCACATTCGTATTGAATCTATGTTGGTGGTAAGTGACCCTGTTTTGACTCTTACTAAAGCTAGATTATACTAGAGATGAAGTTTACTGTAAGCGTGTAGTGCATATTGTGGTTTATAGACGTTGGAGAAGACTTCGTATGCAGGATCAATCGACATTGGGCGTTGGGAAGCGCTTCCTAAAAACTTTACTGCGTCTTGTTTCAAACATTCGCGGTAAGATTATCGTGCCTTATCTCATTCTGACCTTTGCGGTCGCTGTGATTGGACTCTATGTCATTACCAACTTGCTCTCCAATTCTAACGATGAACGTTTTAACCGCCATCTCGTGGAATCTGGACGCGCGGTTCTAACCGGCATTTCGCGTCAAGAAATCGATCATCTCGAGGCAGCCCGCACCTTTGCGTTGACGGGTGGGGTAATCGAAGCCATGCGGGCGCGCGATAAAGAGGCCGTGGCAGATCTCGTAATGCCGGCGGCGACCACCAGGGGCACCGATGTAGTCATTCTTGTTGATGCCGAAGGCGACACGGCGTTTAGTGCGCTTGAGCGTGGTGGGCAGCTCGATCTGGTCGATTTTGACTTCAGGACTGCCGATGTGTGGTTGATAGAGCGGTTATTGGAGGAGAGGTCCGCCGATGCTTCCCCGGTTCGTGCAATTGGCCTGCATCCTGTGGACAACCGTTACTATTATTTCACCGCTGCGCCGATTGCCCTGGAAGAAGAGTTTTTCGGCGTGGTGATGGTAGGCACAGCGCTGGACACACTGCTTCTCAACCTCAATGCGACCTCAATGGCAGAAGTCATCGTCTACCTGAATAACGGGCAGGCCATTGCCTCTACGTTCACCCGCGCTATACCAATTGAAGCTCGGGGGCAACTGTTGGCCAATTTGGCGATCCCGCAGGATGTTTACGAGGACGTTCTGCGGTCCGAAACGAAAAATCGCATCGAGACGGTGGAAATCTCGGGAGGGGACTACCGTCTTTTCCGTGGCCCGCTGGTGGTAGGTAACGACCGCTTGGCCGTTCTTGATGTGCTTTTGTCCTCGGACGTGCTTTTGACCTCGAACGTCCTCAACCGTGGTACGTATGTTTTGGTGTTCACCATAGCCACCGGAGCGGTTATCCTGTTGGGCTACCTTGTGGCGCAGCGCATTACTCGCCCCCTGGCCACCTTGATAGAAACCTCGCAATCTGTCGCCGAGGGTGATTTGAAACGGCGCACCGGTATCCAGCGCAACGATGAAATCGGAACCCTGGCGACGGCCTTCGACCAGATGACGGAGCGCCTCGACGAGCGTACGCTCGCTTTGCAGTCATCGCTGCAGGTGCAGCGGGAGACCGCCAGCCAGATGCGTTCGATTCTGTCCAGCATTGGCGACGGTGTGCTGATCGAAGATGCGCAGGGCAACATCATCCCCTTGAACCAGGCAGCCACCATGATGATCGAAGATATGGCGGCGCATTTCCTCTCCGGTCCTATGCGGGAATTGTCCGTGCTGGAACAGGATCGCTCGCTTGATGCGTGGGTCAATCCCTGGCTGTTGGAGAGCCGGCGTTTCCAGGTCGCCAACCGAATTTACACAGCGCACTCAGCGACGGTGGGGGGCGGTCAGGGTGAGAACCTGGGAACGGTCGTTGTCTTGCGTGATGTCACTTCGGAGATGGAGGCGGAACAGCTCAAGGATGCCTTTGTCGCGCATGTGTCCCACGAACTGCGTACCCCATTGACTGCCATCAAAGGTTACACGGCGCTCCTCGGCGCAACGGCGGGCACGGCCCTCAACCAGACGCAGCACAATTTCCTGGACCGGATCAGCCGTCAGACGGACAATCTGGTCGCCATGATCAACGCTCTGCTGGACTTCTCTGAAGTCGAGTCCGGTGGGCGAATTGGCTTACGGGCGGAATTGCTAGAGCTTCCAGCGTTGGCCAGTGAAATCTACCAGGAGTGGCAGGCGGAAATGGAAGAGAAGCCGCTTACCTTTGAGCTGGAGGTGGCAGACGGGTTGCCCAAGGTCAGTGCCGATTTCGCTCGCTTGCGCTGGGCGCTGATCAACCTGGTGCGCAATGCCCATCAATACACCGATGCCGGTGGTACGGTGACGTTGCGTTTATTCTCCGAGCAGAACGATGTGGTTTTCCAGGTCATCGATACCGGTGTTGGCATCGCTCCGGAGGCGCAGAAGCGCCTTTTCACCCGCTTTTATCGTGTGATGCAAAGCCACGATGACAACGTGCGCGGTCTGGGGCTGGGACTCTATGTGACCAAAACGATTGTCGAAGCGCACGGTGGGTCCATTCAGGTTACCAGTGAGGTAGGGGTTGGAAGCACTTTCACAGTGACGCTTCCAGCAGCGCAAGACCACGAGGCTCAACAGACGCTTGCTTGACCAATAACGTAGGGACTGATATGGCACTTTCCAAGCGGTATCAACGCCAGGATGAAAAGCAGCGGTGGTCACTTGACATCATTATCTTTCTCATCATTTTGGGATTGAGCTTTGTATGTCTATGGATCACTGCGCTTTTTGCTGTGCGTTCGCGCGGTTTTTGGGAAGTTGCCGGGGGGATGGGATCGAATATCGACCCTGCTGCCTATTATACGCCGATTGTCGTTTCCGGTACTGGCATTGCTCCGCTGCGTGAAGAGGCACTTGTTGTTCCGACGCTGCCGCCGGAACTGGTTGCCACAGCAGAGGCGACTTCTGTCCCTGTGCCTCCGGTGAGCTTCTTTACCCCCACGCCTACACCGCTGCCGCCGACGTTGACGCCAACGCCTGTGTCGCCAACGCCGACCCCAACGCTTACACCAACACCATCGATTACTCCGACACCTACGGCGACGGAAACACCCCCACCAACCGGTACTTCCACAGCGACGCCAACCGTGACTCAGACACCCACGGAAACGCCGACGCCCACGCAGACCCCGACGCTTACGCAAACACCAACGCGTACCCCCACAGCGACGCGGACACCGACCATCACACCCACCAGCACGCTGACGCCATCGCCCACATCCCCGCCGACGCCGACGTTCACGCTGACACCCACACCTACAAATACGCCCGTGCCGACGAACGTTCCCCCACGCCCGACGATGCAACCGCCGCCGCCCCCGCCGACATCGGACCTCCCGCCGCGCCCTGCGTCGGAGAAAAGTTCCTCGAAGGTTCGAGCAACCCTGAGTTTTGTTTCGCTATATAAGTAGGGCTGAGTCGTTTAGCGGACAGCGTTGCGCAGCACGCCGATGTTCTCGATATCCACCTCGACGACATCGCCGGGCGTCAATAGGCCCACGCCAGCCGGTGTGCCGGTAAGGAGAATGTCCCCGGGCTCGAGCGTCATCACGCTGGCGGCGTAGGCGATGAGCGTGCTGGCTGAGAATACCATCTGGCTCGTGCGTCCCTCTTGGCGTACTTTGTCGTTGACGCGGCAGACGACGCTGAGATCTGCAATATCCGCCTCGCGCAGGCCGGTCACAATCCACGGCCCCACAGGGCAGAATGTGTCGAAGCCCTTGCCGCGCGTCCATTGCCCGTCCTTGCGCTGCAAATCGCGGGCGGTGACGTCGTTACTGCACGTGACGCCGAGCACGTAATCCCATGCCGTTTCTGCGGTGACGTTGCGGCAACGCTTGCCGATCACTACGGTTAGCTCGGCCTCGTGCTCTACCCGCTGCGAGAGTGCCGGAACGACGATGGCGTCTTCTGGCCCGATGACGCTGCTCGGCGGCTTGAGAAACAGCAGCGGCTCGGCGGGTACTTCGACGCCGTGCTCGGCAGCGTGTGCTACGTAGTTGCGCCCCACACAGATGATTTTCGTCGGGCAAACCGGTGGCAGCAGTGCAACTGTCTTCAGGGTCCCGACGTGCGTCCCGCGAGTGTTTCCGCCGTAAGGATGACCTTCGAGCCGGTAGATTTGGTCGTTCTCAAGTAAAGCCCACACGCTGTCGCCGTGGTCATCGATCCGAACCATACGTGATATGGAAGTTGTATGCATATTTGCCTCCAGACTGTGATCGGGGCGATCGAAGTCGCCACTACATTTGTTGTTATAGTCTGGTTATAGGTGAAGTCAATTGTGTGCCGGGAGAATGGTGGGACCTTGGATCGGAGGACACTTTGGTTTATTGTCACAACAATGTATAATCCGTGTGAACAATCGAGCGAGGGGGTACCGACTTGGACTACCTGGACTTTGAACTCGAAATCGGGGTGAGTGACGGAATGAATTACCCGGTCGCCGTGCTGCGTTCTCCGGCGGGTGAGGCCCGTGAGCGCGTCGAATTCCCCTTTGGCGAATTGGAACTGGAAAACCGCTTGCAGGCGCTTCAGATCGCGCTGTTGCGCGCGGGCGGCATCCTGCGGCAGGTGTTGACGCCGGAGGAACATGCCGTGCAGGCTTTTGGGCAGGCGTTGTTCGACGTTTTGCTCTATGGCGAGGTGCGCAGCCGTTATGATGTGAGCTTGCGTGAGGCGGCGGCACAGGGTAAGGGCCTGCGCATCAAGCTGCGGGTGCAATCGCCGAAACTGGCAGCGCTGCCGTGGGAGTTCATCTATGACCCGCGCCACGCGGAATATGTGTGTCTCTCGCGCAACACGCCGTTGGTGCGCTACCTCGAACTGCCCCAGCCGGTGCAGCCCCTGCGCGCCGAACTACCTTTGCGCATTCTGGGCATGGCCGTCAGCCCGGAAGGATTACCGCCGCTCGATATCGCGCAGGAGAGGCAGCGTGTGGAGATGGCGCTGGAGGGATTGCGCGCCGCGGGTTTGGTCACATTGACGTGGCTGGAAGGGCAGACCTGGCGCGATTTGCAGCGGGAGCTGCGCCATGGCCCCTGGCACGTCTTCCACTTTGTCGGCCACGGCGGCTTTAGCCGGACGACGGATGAGGGCTTTGTGGCGCTGGCCGACGAGGCGGGCGAGGCATACCATTTGAGCGCGACGCAGTTGGGACGGCTGCTGGCCGATCACCGCGATCTGCGGCTGGCGTTGCTCAACGCTTGTGAGGGAGCGCGCGGTAGCGCGCAGGACATTTTCTCGGCGACGGCAGCGATTTTGATCCGGCGCGGTCTCCCGGCGGTGCTGGCAATGCAATACCCCATCACCGATCGCGCCGCTATCGAGTTTTCGCGCACGTTCTACGAGGCGCTGGCCGACGGCTTGCCTGTTGATACGGCGACGACGGAAGCACGCCAGGCAATCAGCTATGTCGCACCGCACTCGGTGGAGTGGGGGATCCCCGTGTTGTACATGCGCGCCGCGGATGGCGTTTTGTTCGATGTGCAGACCGGATCAGGGCAACGCCAGCCCCTTACTCCGGTCGTCATCTCCCACCCTGCTGCGGGGGCGACCGGGCGACCGGAACGTGATCAGGTTTTCACACCTGCCACATTGACTGCTTCCGATATGTCGCGTGAGATGGAGGTATCGACCGTTCCGGCGCTCGATGGGGAACTGGCATATATCCCGGCCGGCGAGTTCGTGATGGGCAGCGATCCACACCAAAGTGAGTTCGTCCAGGACGAAGAATTGCCGCAGCACACGTTGGCACTGCCCGCCTACTATCTGGCGCGCACACCCGTGACGAACCGCCAGTACCTGGCCTTTGTACAGGCGCGTGCGTATCCCTGTCCGGAACACTGGCCGAGCGACGGTTTCCCGGAGGATTGGGCCGATCATCCGGTGATCAACGTCTCCTGGTATGATGCGATGATTTATTGCGAGTGGCTGACGGAGCGATTGGGTAGCGAAAAGTGTATGGCAAAAGTATGGCATGTGGGGCAGTGGGAGACTATTGAGATTGACAGTACAGCCTGGCGTTTTCTCCTTCCTTCCGAGACCGAGTGGGAGAAAGCCGTGCGCGGAACGGATGGCCGTCTTTATCCGTGGGGCAATTTCTGGGATGCGAAGCGCTGTAACACGAAGGAGTCGCGCGGTGTGGCGACCACGCCGGTTGACGCTTATCCGCTGGGCGCAAGTCCTTATGGCGTATTGGATATGGTGGGCAATGTCTGGGAGTGGACACGCACTTTGTGGGGTGTCGACATTCTCGAATCGCTGTTCAAGTATCCCTACAATCCAGCCGATGGTCGTGAAAATGTGGAGGCAGACAAGGCGATGTACCGGGTGCTGCGCGGTGGCTCGTACAACTATGGGCGCGATGCTGCGCGCTGCGCCAGCCGAAATCGTCTCCTGCCCGATCACGGCGTCTGGTTCGTCGGCTTCCGCGTGGCCCTGGGTGCCAAATCCTGATGTCGAAGATATTTTCACCGTGGGTCTTCACGAATTTCATTGAATTGAGGTCCATTTGTGAAGATTCGTGGCTTTTCTGGGAGTGATCATGGAACTATTGCGTCGTGAAATTCGCGGTTGGCCTATTTGGCAGCTTGCGGTGCTGGTGATTGTAGTTGTGAGTTTGACGCTGGGGGTGGTTGGCGCGGTCACATTGTTGCAACGTGGTGCTGCGGAGACACCCACACCGCCTCCGCTTCCCCCCACGCGAACGCCTGTCTTGCCGACGGCGCGTCCCACGCAGACGCCTACACCGACCGCCACTCCCACGCCGACGATCACGCCATCGCCAACCGCCACGCCGCTGCCTACGTCCACACCGACCCCCACGCCGATCGCCGTCATCACCGGTATCAACGCTTTTGGGCGGTTGGAGAGCGTCCAGTACACCATGCGCGACATTGTGCGGATTGAGGACGAACCGGCGGGTCTTTTGGAACGGCTTTCGCGCGATCGGCTGATGTTGATCGCCGAGGGCGAAGTGGTGGCGGGCTTTGACCTGACCAAAGTGACCGAGGATGACATCGTAGTGCTGGGAACGACGGTGCTGATTTTCTTGCCGCCACCGGAAATCCTCTACAGCCGCATCGACAACGAAAAGACGTTCGTCTACGAGCGTGAAACAGGATTGTTGCGCCGTCCCGATCCAGAATTGGAAACGGCGGCGCGCCGCCTGGCCGAGGCGCAGTTGGTGAGTTGGGCGCTGGAGCGGAACATTCTCGACAGGGCTGAGGAAACCGGCGTCATTTATCTGGAAAATTTCCTGCGTTCGTTAGGGTTTACCCAGATCCGCGTTGAGGTGCGTTCCCTTGAAGACCAATAGATTGACATCTTCTGACAAACCTATGCTTGGCAAAGTCTGTATGGTCACCGGTGCTGCTTCCGGTATTGGCGCGGTGACGGCGCAAACGTTGGCGCAACGCGGTGCAACGGTGGTCCTGGTGGATCGCAGCGCAACAAAGGGCGTCATCGTCATCGACCAGATAGAGCGACAGACGGGCAATACCGCACTCGAGTTTATGAGAGTAGACCTCTCTTCACAGAGAGAGATTCATCAACTGGTGCAGCAGTTCACGAGCCGGTATCGGCGTTTGGATGTGCTGGTCAATAATGCTGGCGCTATGTTTGGCGAGCGGCAGGAGAGTATCGACGGGATCGAGATGACGTTCGCTCTCAACTATCTGGGCTACTTCCTGCTGACAAACCTGTTGCTTGATATGCTTAAAGCCAGCGCCCCGGCTCGTATTGTCAACACGTCCTCCCGCTCACACGCCAGAGCGCGGATCAACTTCGACGACCTGGAAAGCCGGACGAATTACAAGGGATTGTCGGCTTACGGACACTCCAAACTCGCCATTGTGTTGTTCACCTATGAACTGGCGCGTCGGCTGGAGAGCACCGGTGTGACGGTGAATGCGCTTCATCCCGGTATCGTGGCGACGAACTTTGCGATGAAAGGCGGCGGGATCATGAGCCTGATCGTGCGCCTGTTCCGTCCCTTTTTCGTCGGCCCGGAGCAGGGCGCGCAAACCGGCATCTACCTGGCGACTTCGCCGGAGGTTGAGGGTGTGACAGGCAAATATTTCGTGAAGTGCAAGGCTGTTCCGTCGTCACCGGTTTCTTATGATATGGCTATTGCCAGTCGGCTGTGGGAAGTGAGCGAGAGATATACCAATTTGAGGATTGACAAAACCCCAATCGCTGCTAAAATTAGAACATAAGTTCTAAATGTAGCTGCGTGTGGGGCGCTCGAAAACTTGACGCAGAGGTGTGAACGACTCGTTCGTCATCACCTAATCCTAAAACACTGTTGGGCGACCTCCACATCCGGCCACATATTGAGCGTAGGCCCTGGGGAAGTCTTTCTCCAGGGCCTTGTGTGTTGGCGTTCCTCTCATTTCTAGTTATACTGGCGTTTGTAATTCGAATGGGTTGGCAGTGTGCTAGTGGAATGTGTGGGGGCAGAATGACAGCGATCCTGGAAGTGCAAGACCTGTGCAAGACCTACCGCAAGGGCAAGCAGCCCGCGGTCGACCACCTCACCTTCGCGGTGGAGGAGGGGGCCATCTACGCCTTTGTTGGGCCGAACGGCGCGGGCAAGACAACAACCATCCGCATCGTTGCGACGTTGCTGCGGCCTAACAGTGGCGTCGTGCGTGTCGGTGGCTACCGGACGGATACCGAGCGGCAGGACGTGCGCCGTTTGATCGGCTTCATCCCTGACGAGTTTGGCCTGTATGGGGAGATGCTGGTGTGTGAATACCTGGAATTCTTCGCCGGATGCTACGGCGTAGTGCTCGAAAAGCGCGAGCCAATGGTAGCAGACTTGCTGGAACTGGTCGGCCTGGCGCACCGCCGCGACGACGCCGTGCAGACACTCTCGCGGGGGATGCGGCAGCGTCTCGGTGTGGCCCGCGCGCTGGTTCACGATCCGGCGCTTATCGTCGCCGATGAACCGGCAGCCGGCCTCGACCCACGGGCGCGCGTCGAATTGCGCGAAATCTTCCGCGCGCTTCAGGAGATGGGTAAGACGATTTTTCTCTCCTCCCACGTGCTGCGCGAGCTGGACGACGTTGCCACACACGCGGGCATCGTCGAGCAGGGGCATCTGGTAGCCTCCGGTACCGTGGGCGAAATCCGCTCAAGGTTGCGTCCCCATCGCCGCCTGCGTGTGGCCTTTCGCGGCCCGGCGGACGACGCACAGGCATGGCTCGCCGGGCATCCACAGGTCCTCGGCGTCGAGGCGGTCCCGCCAGGGAATCGCAATGGTGGCCCGCCCGCGCTATGGGTCACGTTGCAAGGTGATGAAAGCGGTGTGGTGCAACTGCTGGCCGAGCTTGTGACCGCGGGATTTCCTGTGCTGGCTTATGCCGAGGAGCAGGATACGCTCGAAAGCCTTTTCTTGAGCCTCACGCAGGGTGTTGTGACGTAAGGCCGTGCAAACTGCGCTTTACATCCACATCCCATTTTGCCTGCAACGTTGTGCCTATTGCGACTTCAACACCTACAGCGGTCTGCTGGCGCTACGGGTGGATTACGTCGAAGCGCTGCGCCGCGAACTACGCACGCGGGCGGCGCTTTATCCTCAGATTGTTACGACGACACTCTACTTTGGTGGGGGCACACCCTCGCTTCTGCCGTTGGATATGGTGGGGGCGCTCATTGCTGATGCCCGGCAGCACCTCGCGCTGTCCCTCGATGCCGAAATCACTCTGGAGGCCAATCCCGGCACGGTTGACGCTGCGTCTCTGACGGCGCTGCGAGAAACTGGCGTCAATCGCTTGAGCCTGGGTGTGCAGTCGGCGCGTGATGAAGAACTGCGGTTGCTCGGTCGCGTCCACACGTGGGATCAGGCCGCGCGTGCGGTCGCGGTAGCGCGGCAGTCGGGTTTCGATAACCTCAGTCTCGACCTGATGTATGGCCTGCCGGAGCAAACGCTGGCGCATTGGCAGACAACACTTGAACGCATATTGGAGCTTGCGCCGGAGCACCTCTCGCTGTATGCGCTCACGGTGGAGCCGGATACCCCATTGTATCGCGCCATTGCAGAGGGTAAGCTTCCGTCGCCGGACTCGGATCTGGCTGCCGATATGTATGAGGTTGCGTCGGAAGTACTGTGTGCTGCGGGCTTTTGGCAATACGAGATTTCGAACTGGGCGCGCGGTCTGCGTCCTGCCGCAGCGATATGGGACAGGCCGCCCGGTGGCTGCGCTGAAGGTATCGGGCCGTGGGTGAGCCGTCACAATCTCGTCTACTGGCGCACGCAGCCGTGGCTGGGTTTGGGCGCAGGCGCTTATTCCTGGTTGGATGGGCGGCGATGGAGCAACGTGCGTCATCCTGTCGATTACATAAAGGCAAGCCAGGCCGGACAGTGGTTGGATGTGGATGTGGAAGTCATCTCTCCTGCGTTGGCGTGCGGGGAGATGTTGATGATGGGTTTGCGTCTGGCTGAAGGTGTGGCCGATGTGGATTTTCGCACGCGGTTCGGGGTGGGGCTAGATGATAGTTACGGCGAGACAATAGCGCGTCTGGTAGAGACCGGATTGGTGTTGTGGGATGGGCAGCGCTTGCGGCTCAGTCCGCAGGGGCGATTGCTCGGGAACCAGGTCTTCGGCGCATTTTTGCCGTAGTTTTGTTCGCCGACGGTGGCATGGTCAGAAGAACGCTACTGTAGAGGTTACGCGGCGACAACTTCGCTGGGCCGGGCCACGGTGCGAATTTCGCGCACCAGTGAGCGCGTGTCCAATGTCTTCAGCAGATAGCGTGCCGCGCCGATCTGCCGGACCTGATCCTCTTCACGACTGTCGGGATAGGAGGTTAGGACGATCACAGCGGTGTTGGGGAGCCGTTGGCGCAAGGTCATCAATGTTTCCAGCCCTTCCGGTGTTTTTGTCTCAAGCAGAATCACGTCGGGCGCTAACACCCGCGCTTGCTGGACGGCCTCGGCGTAACGTCCCAGGCTGCCGACGATCTCCAGACCAACGGCCGTTTGCAGGCGTTTCTCGAGCGCCTCGCGGACAAGGCTATGGTTATCGATGATGAGCAATTTAATCATACGTTACAGTATATCGCGGAGGCGTCCAGCGCAAAGTGCCATACATCCTAAGTCTGTGCTGATAGATGACGCGCCAG
>DAIUDK010000030.1:0-3354 GCA_036845725.1 Chloroflexota bacterium | reverse complement strand
GTTTGCCGTATACTGTTTACCGTCTACCGTACTTTGACTTTGTATCAAAATCGTTTACAATAAACGCCGTCAGCATCAGCGTCACTACGACGGCCTCCAGGCCGTCTTTGTTTGTCTAATACCTACAGTGTTCGGGGAGGAATTGCAGACGATGAAAGAATATACAACGCAAATGATTCGCAATATAGCCTTGATCGGCCACAGTGGTTCTGGAAAAACAACGTGGGCGGAGGCGGTGTTGTATGCGAGCAAAGCCACGAACCGCCGTGGCAAGGTTGAAGACGGTACCACCGTCACTGATTTCGATGACGAGGAAATCCGCCGGGGCATTTCGTTGAACCTCGGTCTCGCGCCGGTCGAGTGGAAGGGCTATAAGCTGAATATTCTGGACACGCCGGGTTACACAGATTTCGTGGGTGAGGTGCGTAGTTCGCTGCGTGTGGCCGATGCGGCTGTGGCCTTCGTTGATGCTGCCGCCGGTGTTGAAGTGGGCACCGAGTTGACCTGGGCGTATGCCGAAGAGGAACAACTGCCGAAGGTGGTGATCATCAACAAAATGGATCGGGAAAACGCCAATTTTGACAAGGTCCTGGCCTCGCTTCCCGAGAGTTTTGACGCGCAATTTCTGCCCGTGATGCTGCCAATCGGCGCGCAAGCCGGTTTCCAGGGCGTCGTCAACGTGTTGGAGAAGAAAGCCTACCTCGGCGCGGAGTGCAAACCGGCCCCCGTTCCCGATGATCTGGTCGATCTTGTCGAGGAACTGTATACGCGCATCGTTGAAGCCTCAGTCGAGGCCGATGAGGCGTTGATGGAGAAGTATTTTGCGGATGAGCCTCTGACAGCCGAGGAGATTTCCACCGGTCTGCGCAAAGTTGTCGCTGAGGGCGCTTACGTGCCGGTGCTGGTGACCTCGACCGGTAGCGAGTTGATTGGCTTGGACGTGGTCGTCGATATGCTGGTGCAGATTGTGCCTTCGCCTGCCGATCGCCCATTCACGGCGGAAGGGCCAAAGGGCGAGGAGACCTTCGCGGTGAGTGACACGTCGCCTTTAGCGCTGTTGGTGTTCAAGACGACAGCTGACCCCTACGTGGGCAAGCTTACCTATTTCCGCGTTTACGGCGGCATTGCGAGCTCCGGTGACACGGTCTACAACAGTCGCGCGGGTGCAGAGGAGCGCCTTGGGCAGACTTACGTGATGCGTGGTAAGGAGCAGATTCCCATGGAGCGGCTGCACGCCGGCGACCTGGGTGGTGCGGCCAAGATGAGCGAGGCGTTGACCGGCGATACGCTGTGTGCCAAAGAGCGCACGTTGCGAATGCGCGGGCCGTTGTTCCCAAATCCGTTGTTCAGCGTGGCAATTTCCCCCAAGACCAAGGGCGACACTGCGAAGATGGGACCGACGTTGACCCGCATTTCCGAAGAAGATCCCACGTTGCAGTGGCGACAAGACCCCACCACACGCGAGACCATCCTCTCGGGGATGGGGGACGCACACGTCGATACGGCGGTGCGCCGCATCCAGTCGCGCTTTAGTGTGGGCTTGGCGATCGGCACTCCTAAAGTTCCGTATAAGGAAACCGTCACCGCGACCAACACCGCGCAGTATCGTCACAAGAAACAGAGTGGTGGTGCCGGGCAATTCGCCGAAGTCCACATGCGCGTGGAACCACGGGAACGGGACTCCGGTTTCCAATACGAATGGGAAGTCTTCGGTGGGCGTATCTCCAGTTCCTTCAAGCCCTCAATCGAGAAAGGCATCAAGTCCGTGATGACCCAGGGCGTGATCGCCGGTTACCCGATCGTGGACGTGTTCGTTGCCGTGACCGATGGCAAGGAACATCCGGTGGACTCCAAAGACATCGCTTTCCAGATTGCCGGACGCGAGGGATTCAAACAGGCGTTCCAGGGTGCGAAGCCAGTGCTCTTGGAGCCGATGTACAACTTCGTCATCACGGTGCCGGACGAGTTCGCGGGTGCGGTGATGTCGGACCTCAACACCCGGCGTGCGCGTGTGCAGGGCATGGAACAGTCGGGGAAGAAGGCCGTGATTACGGCCCTGGCACCCCTGGCGGAGATGCTGCAATACGCGACCAATCTGCGGGCCATTACGCAGGGCCGCGGCATCTACGCGATGGAGCTTTCGCACTACGATGTGGTGCCTGGACATCTGATCCCACAGATCGTTGAGCAAGCCAAGCTCGAACACGAAGAGTAAAAGCTGCTTACTGCTTACACAACGGGCTGGAGATTATCTCCAGCCCGTTTTTCGTAGTACAAAAACAGGCGAGGGATAGTTCCCTCGCCTGCAAATTGAACGGTAGAACGCCTATTCCTCTTCGGCTTCCGGGCGGCGGCGAATCACTTCGACCTCGGCCTGTTCTGCTACCGGGGCCTCTTCCTCTTTCTCTTCTTCCGCGTAGATGATCTGAGCTACGAACTCGTGCGGGGCATTGAGAATTTTGACACCGGGCGGCGGAACAATGTCACCGACTGTGATCGATTGCCCAATTTCGGCCAAGACACTGATGTCGACTTCGATGGAGGGAACCAACGCTGTGGGCAGAGCCTCGATTTCCAATTCGTTGAGAACTTGGAGCAGGATGCCGCCAAAATCCTTCACGGCCGGAGATTCGCCGGTCAGAACCACCGACACGGGCACGCGCACGGTCTCTTTGAGGTTCAGGGCCTGCAGATCGAGGTGAATTACATTGCGTTTTGTGACGTGATATTGTACGTCACGGAAAATGGCGAGGTAGGGATCGTGAACGCCTTCGACATAGACCTGCACCGTGGAACTGGTACCGGCCTGGCTGATCGCCTTCTCGACTTCACGGCTGTTGAACTGCACGGCGATCGGATCGATGCCGTGACCATAGATCACTCCAGGAACGATATCTTCACGTCGTAATGCTTTAACTTGTGTCCCCCCAATAATTTCCCGAGGGGTTGCGCGTAGCTCTAATGCTGCCATTCTGATTCCTCCATAAGTTCTTTCTGTAAGCCTGTGTCACATAAATGGGCCGCTAAGGCGCGGCCCATATGTCAGGCAGGGGTATTGTAACGCAAACCGACGCTTTGTCAAACCTCAGTTTTTGTGCTGAATAACAGTTCGTTGGGTAGAAGTTTTTCCATCCGGGTCATTGTGTACCATGACAGAGCCATAGCAATGATCTGGAAGATGAGCAGAAGCCAGTCCCAATTTCCGGCGGCGTTTTTTAGATTGGGGAAGAGCATCATCAACCGGACGACGATGTTGATGCCTTGCACGAAGATGAGCGAACTCCGTCCGGCTATCGCTGTCATCCAGCCGTTATTCATCGCGATGAGCGCTAGAGCAAAGAGAATGAGCAGCGC
>DAIUDK010000029.1:6653-39342 GCA_036845725.1 Chloroflexota bacterium | reverse complement strand
ACCGCTGCGCAAAAGCTGCACCAAATCGGCTTCGTCCGCCGGAATCTCGTTCAGGCAATTGTACGCCACACCGAGCGACTGCGTGACGTGCGCATCGGAGTTGCACACCACCTGGATGCCGAGCCACTTCGCAATCTCACGGATATGCTGCCGTTCTCCCCGCGGCACGTTCATCGAGCACGCTTCCAGCGCGTCGGGCGGGTAATGCTCTATATCAACGTTAATGGTCGGTCGATAGCGAAATGGATGCGCAATTGCCATCCACCCATCGTACCGCCGCACAAAAGCATACAGCTCTGGGTAGGTCCACTTCCGCGATTCCAAAACAGGGTCGTGGATACCCAACACCAGCACATCCTCCTTCTCTTCGACGGTGATCTCTACCCCGCCGAAGATGCGAAACGGCGCGTATTTCTGATTCAGGGCGTCCAGGTGCGCCTGCAACACAAGCCGCCCGTGATCGGTCATCACCATTGCGTTCAGGCCACATGCGATGGCAGCCTGGATTTGTTCTTCCTCCCGCGACTTGGCGCAGGGCGAACGTTCTGAACTGTGGACGTGTAAGTCAATTTTCATCTGTCACCTCGAATCGCCATTCTACCACTTGACGGCATATGTCAAACCTGTCTCACAAGCGCTCGCTAGTGTAGGAATCGCACTTACAGCGCGACTCGTAAGGTGAGTCAGCCTACGAAACGCCGCCCACACAGAAATAGTGTGGGCGGCATAGTCGACGACGAGCAGATCAAGTGGATTATCGGCCGATCTCCCGGAAAATGCGCTTATCCCCATCAAAGGGTTCCAGCGTCCCCGGACGAAGCACCTGGATACGTCCCCAACGGTCGGCCTGGATGCGCCACAACATTTCCATCAGTTTACCTTGCTTCTTTCCATCGATGCTCGGATATTCGACACATTTGCATTCACGGAGCAGCACAAAAATGCCGCCGTTCTCGGGAAAACGCAGGGTTTGCAAGACCTCGTAAGCCGTTTCGGCGTTAGCGCACTTCGTTGCGGTGTTCTCTGCCAGACCGGGTAAGTTGATGACGGAGATCCCCGCTTTCACAACCACTTGCAACAGGCGATCGGTATTCACGAAAATGGGCGGTGGGGCGTTCTTTTCGAGGCGCGCGACGTACACGCTCACAACGACCAATGTCACCGCGGCTGTCAAACACACAAAAGACGAAACATAGATGAAGGCGAAGAGCACTTTGCTAACGAAATCATCGGGCCTGCCCACACTTGTGTAATACAACACCCAAAGCGGTGAGAAGAGCAAGCCGCCGAGAGCCGTTATGACTATCAATGAGGTCAGTGAGATACGGGGAGTTCGGTAAACCTGTTCTGCCCATATATGTTCCCACCAGGACAAGCGCGCGTCATAGATCAAAAAGAACAACAACGCGCACAGGCCCAAACAGACAAAGGTTAAAACTGGGAAGTAGTTGCCCGACTGTTCCGGTGGGATCCAAAAAAGCCATACCGCCAACGCTGCCGTTGCCGGCAGCAGCGCCAAAATGCCGCCCTCCCAGATGATGAACCCGGCCAACGACGTATCGAGTTGATCCCACACACTCACATCGCCTCCGCAACGCGGGCACAGCCTCCGTTGCGGAACCGGGGAGGCGGCACCGTTATCTGCAGATGCACCAGACGAGGAGCGTAGCGGCACAATTACCTCATACTCTCCCCTGCACGTTCGACAAATCGGCATCGATGATCCTCCGGGCTGTTATGAAAGGCGTCACGCGTTCGACGCTGCGCGAATCCTCGCGGCGCGAATCTTCGCGCGTTATCCCAGGGCCTTGATCCGCCCAGCGATCTCGTCCTCCACCTGCTTAATTGCCGCCTTCAACTCAGCTTCGCGCTTCTCCAGTCCACGGAGTTGGGCTTCGGTTTCTTCCAGTTGCTCGACGTAGCGCGCGCGCAACGCACCCTCCTTGCCCACCTGCGACAGTGCCTGCATGTTCCCCTGGACCTGCTGTTGAGCCTTGTAAATCTTGTCCCGCTCGGCCTCAAGCTGCTTCAACTGCTTTTCATAATCGGCGATGGTGTCATAGAGCATCAGCAACTTACTGATCTGGTCGTAAACTTTACGATCCAACAACCCCTGCTTGAGATACCGTTCAAGAGCTTGATGCGACTGCTTGTGCACCTCCTCGTAGCGGCTCAGGAGACGGCGCTCCTGCACTTTCAACGTCTTCTCACCCCAGGCCGACGTCTGCGTCTCGAAGCGCAGATACTCGTCGGTGCGTTCCTTGGGCGGTGCCGTCTCGTGGAGTTCATACTGCGCCAAACGCGGATGCTCCACCAGCACAGTGACCGGGTCCGCCGTTTGATTCGAAAGACGATACTCCTGCCAGCGCACGTCCCATTCCTCGAAATGCAGATAGCCGCCCTTGATGAACAGCCGATAAATCTCCCGGCTCGAACCGCTGGATTCGCGCACCTTAACACCCAACTCCACCGCGTAAGGGACCACGACCTCGCCACCCACCGCCGTGAACGGCAACACGGCCTCGCCCACGTACTCGCCATCGTCGAGCACCGTCACCGGGCCGCGTTCCAGGGTGAAGCCGCTTGCGTTCTTCATCCGTAACGTGGCGACCGGGTGCGTCGCCATTTTACGCCCGTTGTAGAGCAAATCCTTCTGGTACGCCAGATCCGCCGACACCACCGGCACCATTGCCGATTGGCCGCGCCCCACCGTCACCGGCGTTTGGATAACGTACTGGAAGAGTTCGCCCAACGCCTCCCCCTTCGTCGTGACGGTCTGGGCGGCTGCGATAGCATCGCGTGCCGCCAGTTTTTGCATCGCGGCGGGAGCAGGTGCGGCCATTGCCGCACGCATCGCCCTCGGCACTGCCGTCTCTCCAACGCCCGCGCCTAAAGCTGCGCCCTCAAATTCCACCGGCGCAGCCGCGACACGCGCTTCTTCCTTCACCTCCGGGCGCTCCGGCGTGAACGGCGTGTAGAGATCATAAACAAAGGAGATCGGCATGCCTGCTACGAGCGCGAGCGAGATCCCCTGCAAGTCCTCTTCCAGCCGGTTGTCGAAGATGCCCCACCCCAGGAGCAGCGCCTTCGGCCCGCCTTTCACCTTTGGATCGAGCACCAGGCGATAGCTCACCCGCCACGTCGGCGCGGGCGCGATGTAGCTGACGGAGAGATCGTGCTCGCCCGGCGACATACGGACGGTCACGCTGCGATACTCGTCCTGCGTGAGCGATGTTTGCAGGAAGAAGCGCAAATCCGCCGCCCCGCGCTCGTCGAGGATGTCCACGTTCTGCACGCGCTCCAACGCTACAGTGTGAACCGTTGCCGTCTCGTCAAGCAGCAGCGAGACCATCGCCGACGCCAAAGGCTGGCGCTCCGATGGTTCGTCGAGGCCGAGTAGCTTGCCCGTCACCGTTTCGCCCTGATCCAGCGAGAGCGCGACGCGCCGTCCCCGCAGGCAGGCCAGTAAGTCCCGCAGGCTGCGGTCGTCGTCCAGGCGAATGGAGCACCCGGCGAGGCGCTCCTCGCGGCTCTGCGGCGTGGCATAATCGACGCCGAGCACCTGTCCCCCGCCCCAGTCGATGGCGGTGAGGCTCTTCAGGATGTCGTTCATCTCCGTCACGCGGAAGGAGAGTTCCACTTCCTCGCCACTCAACTGTGCCCGGCGCTCGAAAAAGCCCACGCCGTGCTTATACAAGGTCATCCGGGTGATCGGTAATTGTGCCATGCAAACCTCCAAAATGTCAAAAGTCAAAGGTCGAGAGTCAATTTCGAATCCATTAGGTTTTCCTGCGCGCCAAACGAGAAGTCAGCCAGAACAAGACTATGACCCCGGCCAACACCGCGCCGGGATGGGCGCTGGCCCACAGGACGGCACGCCAGGCCTGACGCACGCGCTCGACCTGCCCGAACTCCCGCAACGGCGGCGCAACCGGTGCATCCCAATCGAAAGTTCGCAATCGGGACAAAAACTCCTGGCGGACCGCACCTTCGAGGCTGAAGATGTGGATGTCGTCGCTCCAGGCGTGGGCCAGGCGCAAGTCGCGGGCAAATTCGTCCCACGTCAGCGGCGGGATTTGATCGACGCCGCCCACGGTAACCCCACCCCCTGTGCTGCCCACCGCCACCGATCCGGCGGACGGCGCATAACTCCACAGCAGACCGGGACCAAACGGACGCATAAAACTGCTGTAGAGCATCAACACTTCGCGGTCGACTTCCAAATCGACCAATCCCAGGAAACGCTGCATCAACCGGGAGCCGGCCCGCCGCTCATCCACGACGAAAAGAATGGCGTACTCATCGACGCGATAGCCGTCGGCGCGAATCTGCGCGATCAATCCCGCGTAGTGCTGCTGCGCCCGCCTGAGCCGCTCCGCGTCTGTAAAGCGGCGGAAGAGCGTGAGCAACGCGCGGCGATCCCCGGCGATGAATTTCTTTAGCTCACGCATGTCCGGTTCGATATCAAGGCCGACGCCGTTCCACTGCAAGCCGTGCATCTCCGTCCATACGCGAAAATCCGCGTAGAAGGCAATGGCTTCTGGGGCATTATCGAGGTTGAACCAGTATCCTTGCGCTTCCGGCAAGAGCAGCCACGCGATGACGGGGATCTCAGCAGCGTTGAGGCGTTGTACAATCTCAGCACGCTCAGGGCTAAGGTCGCGCAACCCTAGACTCACACCCGCGCCCAAAGCACGCAGGTCTTCGATTATCTGGGAGGTAGTGAAAAGCGCCTGCAGGGCAGCAGCGTCCAGTTCGCAAAAGAAAGTCAGCCTAGGCGTCATTTATCGCACTCCGTTACAATCTCATACCAGACAGGTTATAACAATATCCAGAAACTATTCTACTCGCTATCACGCAATAATGCAAGCGACTTCTCTAGGTTTTTGCGTATAAATTCTGTTAGAAAAACTGGATCAAACAAAAAGCCCACGTTTCCCATGGGCTTCATTCTAACAAAAGGTCTTTGTCGACGCGTTTGCAGGTTAAAACGATCAGCCTTCCTCGAAGATCAAGGTCAACTGCCCAAAGCGTAAAAGATCGCCGGAGTTCAGTCGCACGGGACGGTGAGGTAGAAGGCGGACTTCGTTCAGATACGTGCCGTTGGTGCTCTGTAAGTCCTCCAGGAACCACCCTTCGGAACGGCGCAGGAAACGCGCGTGATGGCGTGAAACACCGGCTGAGCCGCCCCCGTAAGGTTGGAGATCGACGTCTGGCGGCTGCGGCAGCATGGGATCAGTCCGCCCGACCACCACCTCGTCCGCTAAAGGGATGGAAAGCGCCACGCCCGATGTGGCGATAAACAAACGCGGGCCGGTCACCGCCTCCTGCGCGTCGAGACGCATGGTTTCCATACGGGCCGTCACCGGGTGAACGGCCTGTTCAGCTTGCTTGAGCGACTGCACTACCTGTTTGAGGTCGTTGACGAAAAGGTCCATACGGGGATAACGAACCGCCAAGTCATGATCCAGAGCACGCAGCAGGACCGTCTCCAGCGATGCCGGAAGGTTGGGATTGTACATCCGTAGCGAGACGGATGATTCAGGCGCTCGCGCGGGCAAGGGCAGACGGCCAGCCAGAAGCTCGTACAACGTCACGCCCAAACTGTAAATATCGGCACGGGCATCGGCGTCCTTCCCGGCAGCCTGTTCCGGCGCGAGATAAGCCAGCGTTCCCAAAACAGAGCCGGGGGCTGTGAGCTTCTGCGACACCGCAGGGCTTTTCGAGCCTGCCAGTTTTTGTGACACGTCTGAGACCTTGACCAGGCCAAAATCGGTTAAAAGCGGCCAATCCGGGCGCGCCAGCAGAATATTGCCGGGTTTCACATCACGATGGACAATGCCTTTGGAATGGGCGTAAGACAACGCCTCGCCTACCGGGATGATCAGGCTCAGCGCTTCGGTGCCATTCCATGGTGTGCCGTTCAGACGGGCCTGCAACGAACCACCTTCGACGTATTCCATGACGATGAAGGCATAGCCCTGATCCTCGCCGTAATCGTAGATGTTGAGAATATTCGGGTGTCGCAAGCTGGCAATGGCGTGGGCCTCACGCTGAAAGCGTCGCAGGAACTGCTGTCCGCCCGCATCGTCGATATGCAGGACTTTGATCGCCACCCAACGCTCCAATTGTGCCTGAAACGCGCGATAGACGACCGCCGCATCGCCATAACCGATCCTTTCCGTCAACCGGTAGCCACCGATGGTGCGACCGCTCAAATCATCCATGTCATTCCCCTTGAAATAGTAAATGGAACTAGGGATCGGACAGCCTGATTCCTGGTCCCTAATCCCTGACCCTCAACCACCATATCAACCGTATCAGCGTAGTTCGGCCAGCTTTTGGTTTACCGTGGTAAGGTCGCCCTCGAGCAGGGCGATGCGAGCTGCATCCAATGTCCGGTAGGTGGCGAGTTGCGCTGGCGTGCCACGGAAGTTGGCGAACAACGTTGTATAGACCCGGCCCACCGCCGCCACGGCGTTGACCAATGCTTGAGGCTCGAAAGCCATATCCATGTCGACGGATTCAAGCTCCGCGATCCACGCCTCTTCCAGCGCTTCCAGAGACAGCGCGTACACGCTTTCATAGTCGCCGCTGCGATAGAGCGCGCGGAATTTCTCCATTCCATACGTTTCGATCAGGTACTGCACGAAACAGCCCGCCGCGTAGTAGTTCTGCAAATCCAGGATGTGATTCTCGAAGCGCAAGGGACGCGAGATGCGCGGCAATTTCCCTGCCTGGTGATACGCCACGCAGAAGGTTTCCGGCGGGATGTAATCGGAATCGGCAATCGACGTCATTCCCACGTAGATGGCAAGGCCCTCGCTCAAGACCGTGGAGGCCGGCGGGCTGAGGACGTGCCACGCGAAGAGCTGTGTCAGTTCGCGCGTCAAGGTGTACTGCTGATCCTCCGGCGTGCCCGTGCCATCGTACAAGACGAAGACCTGACGCGCTTCCGCAAAGGTACGCCCACGGTGCAACGAATACGGTGCAGCGAAGACAGTTCCAGCGACGTAAACATCGAAGGTTCCGGGAAGGGTGGCGCGGAAAGTCCCTTCGATATGCTCCATCCCTTTGACGACCATCGCCTGTACCGCCGCAATGTCCTCTATCCCGTACATGCCCGCGCGATAGTGCAAGGTGAAACGCTGTGGGCCACCCGTCTCCGGGTAGGCGACGCTGAGATCGCCCTCCAGTGACGTAGGTCCCCATGTCGGCGTGGGTGTGATTGTCGGGGTAGGCGTGGCCGTCGGCGTTGCGGTAGCCGTTGGGGTTTCTGTGGGGGGCGGCGGCGGCACCGGGATCGTCAGTTTTTGGCCGACCCAAATGATATCAGAGTCTAAGCTGTTAGCGGTGACGATTTCGTCCACGGTGACGTCATAACTTTTGGCAATCCCGCCCAGCGTATCGCCGGCCTTCACGGTATAGACGACCCGGTTGCTCTCATCGGGCGACAGGGTCGGCGTAGCCGTCAGCGCCGCCATCGTCTGTTCGTCGAGGGGAATGCGCAGTTCCTGATCCGGGTAAATGACATCCCCCGCGATGTCGTTCGCGGCAGCCAATGCAGCAGGGGAGATCCCATAGCTATAGGCAATGCCGGAAAGCGTATCACCGGATTTCACGGTGTAGGTGATGTAGTACGTGACCGCGGTCGATGTGGGTGATGGTTCCACCTCCGGTGTAGGGGTCGGCAAAGAGAGCGCAGCGTCCTCAGGCCCTGCCGACATGCCCGTCGCAGTGGGCAATGGGACAAAGGTCAACGTAACGACCGGTGTGCCGGATTCAGGTTCAGGTGAAGGACGCAACAATAGGAATACAGAAACCAGGACAAAGAGCAAAACGCCCAGCCCTATTGCCAAACCAACCAGAATATCCTTTCGACGAATCGACTTTTCTTCAATCATCGTCACTCCGGCCATGCCAGGCCCTGCAGTTATTAGACATAACGGCGCACACGCAGCACCATACCCTTCTTATATCACATCTTAACAAAAGTTCACTTCTGCCGCGTGGCAATCACCCTCCTGCCACCAAACAGACACCAGCGATGAGGAGTCGATATTGTACCAACTGTCATCGCAATTGTGGAGCGCGAATGACAGGCTCACTCCGTTGTCGACCCAGCCTGAACGATAACCACACTGATGTTATCGACGCCGCCGGCTTGGTTCGCCGCTTCGACGAGCTGTTCGCAAGCCGCCTGGGAGGAGGACGCAGCGCGCCACAACGACCAAATACGCGCATCGGCGACCATTCCGCTCAGCCCATCCGAACACAGAAGCAACGCCTCGCCGGGCGCAAGCGCCTGCTCGAACAGATCGTAATCCGCCTTGGGCTTATCGCCGACCACCCGGTAGATGACGTTGCGCTGCGGATGTTGCCGTGCCTCCTGCGGAGTAATATGGCCTGCCGCGACGAGCCGCTCAACAAGCGAGTGATCCGTCGTGATCTGCACCGCGCCATCTGTCATCAGCCAATAGGCGCGACTGTCGCCGAGGTTGGCGATGGTCGCGTGGCCTCCAAACATCAGCGCCAGCACCAGGGTACAGCCCATGTCGCTATCCGCGGCCCGGCGCTGGGTATACACGGCCTGGTTCGCCGCTGTAACGAGCTGCTCCAGCCATTCCGCCGCATCGGGCAGTCTCCCATCGGCTTCCAGATGCAGGGTGTTTACAGCCTCCTGGATGGTGCGGATCGTCAACTGGCTGGCGACGTCGCCCGCAGCGTGCCCGCCCATCCCGTCGGCGACCACATACAATCCTACCGGCAGGCCCAGCGTCGCAAAACGCGCGGTGAGATCGAGAGTCAGCACGCTGTCCTCATTCAACAAACGCGCCCTACCCACGTCAGTGAGTACGCCGACCTGCACTTTCACGTTCTCCGGCGCGTACAAGCCACGCAGCGCACCCTCAAGTACTGCCGCGAACACGCTCGCCGTCTGGCCCGTTTGCTGCGCCCGTTCGAGCAGGGCCACCACCCCTTCGGAGGCCGGCACGCTATCGGGTGGCGTGCCGGTGGGCAAAGGCTCTAACAGCGCCAGCAGCGTGTCGGCTAACGTACGGACGTTCTCAGCGAAGTGTACGTCGGCCTGGGCACGGTCCGCGTGTGGCAATATCAAGACGTTGTCGATGCAGACGTGCCGCGCAATCCCATCGCTGATGACGATGTGCTCAAGGTCAATCTTCTGCAATGCGACGTGACGTTGGTGCAAATACGCCATCCCCTGCGCCAGCGCGATTCCCCACCGCAGCACCTTCTCAGCAGGTTGTGGGGATGGCAGATCTTGCGCCCGCCGGAAAATCGGTTCGACCCGGTAATAGCGCGGCGGATCGAGCGTCGTTTCCGTGAAGACGTCCTCGGGCACGATCAAGGCAGGATGGTGCAGACGCAGCGCGGCTAACTGCACAGAAGATTCGAATACCCGCGCGTCACCGGTCTCCCGTGCCAGAAATTTTGGATAAATCAACGTAATCCCACTCAGGTCACCCCCACAGTGGGCACAGGACTGCACATCTTCTCCCACAATCGGCGTATCGCAATATGGACAGCGGCTGAGCGGGGTAGTCCCGCGCACCGCGTAGACGTTGTCCGGCTCATCCAGGGTGTCCGCCGCGGCATAGACGCTGAGCACCCGGTAACGGCCCTGGCCCAACAGTGTCTGCTCCGGCAACGCGTTCGCGGATGTAGCATCCGGTATTCGGGATACCGGGGAGGCGTCCTTGACGCGGTCTGCCCTGGAAGATCTGAGCAGCACGAACAGAAGTCCCGCGAGAGCTAACACACCGGCGACCACCAGGCTCACCAGCAGCACCCCCACCAGACGCGGGGACACCTCCGGTGTCGTCCCCTGCGGCAGATTGCACGCCGAAAGCGTCACAAGCAGACCCACGCACAATAGCGTCCCCTTACCCCAGGCTTTCATCCGCCTTACCTCCCTTCAACCGCTGCAAAGACGCCAACAACGCCACCATATACGTCGCCCGTGAACGCACCTGCTGACCTTCCTGATCAGAGAAACGCGTGGCGAGCGTGATGGCGTGGGTGGCCCACACGCGCGCCTTCTCGTAATCCTGCCGTCGGCGATAGAGGTCGGCGCCGATCAAATACAGGCGCGCGCCGCCCAAGGTTTGTTCGGCCCCGGGACGCGCCAGCCCACGCTCGGTCACCGCCAACGCAGGCGCGTAGTCACCCCGCGCTTCCAAGGCCATGGCCTCGTGATAGTCCAGGTCTGCCATCCGCGCGATGTCTTCCGGTGCCTCCGGCTCGGCGGGCAACATGCCGCGGGCCGCGTTGAGGTGCGCCAGAGCGCTATCGTACTCGCCGAAGCTGGTCAGCGTTTCGCCCAGGAGGTGATGCGCCTCGAAACGCACTTCCGGCACAGCCAAACCTCCGGCATCGGCAGCCTCCAACACGCGCTCGAGAGCCTGGCGCGCCTGCACCGCCAGGTACGAGCGCACGGCCTGCTGTCCGAGTTGCAGATTCACCGCCACCGCTTCCTCCCACATACGCGCTTCGTAGGCGTGGTAGGCCATCAGAGTGAGCCAGTTCGGGGCAGCTTTCTCGCGGTAATAGCCGAGATACTCAGTGAGCCGCCGGTGGATGAGTTGCTGAACCCGGTGAGATAGCCCCCGGTAAGCTACTTCGCGGACCAGGGGTTGGTGGAAGATGAGCCATTCGATATCACGCGGTGTCAGCCCGAAGGGAGAGAGTTGCGGAATCCGCCGCCGCACTGCAATGTCGCTTTCCTCGCCGTAGGCAGCGACCAGCGTGGGCACCAGCATCTCGTCGCCGACCGCCGCCGCCGCACGCAGCAGGTGCCGGTCAGGCGGGGATAGTTGATCGATGCGGCTCTGGATCAACCCGTAGACCATATCGGGCAGCGGGAAGTCATCCAGCGAGCCGGTCAGTTCCCAGGAATGGTCGCAGCGATGCAACACGCCGGAGTTGAGCAACGCGCGCACGGCTTCCGTGGCGAACAGGGGCAGGCCGCTGCTACGTTGTGTCACCCACTGGATGACGGCTTCGGGGAGCGGCATATCCTCGAAGAGACGCTGTACCAGCGTCTCCATCGCGCTGTCGCTCAGCGGGCCGAGGGGCAGATCCACCACCCGCTCGACTGCCGTCCAGCGCTGCGATATGGGAGCGCAATCCGCAGTTTCTTTCCAAGACGCGCTGTGGAAAGGCCCGCTTTCGTCGCGGTGCGTCACCACGAGCAACAGCGGCGCATTGAGCGGTGAGTTGACCAGGATATCAAGCATGTCCAATGAGGCGGGCGACATCCAATGCACGTTGTCAAGAATCAGCAAGCGCGGTTGTTCGCATGCAGCCTGCTGCCACAGTTCAAGGAACATCGATTGACGCTGTGTGTCACGCATGGCCGGCGGCAGTGCGAGCACGTCCGCCGAGGGCGGAACGGTCAGGCCGACCAACGGTGCGAGCAAGGCGGCCCATGGCGCGACCCCGTAGCGCTCCAACGCTGTCGCCAACGTTTCCTCGCGCGTTTCTGGCGAAACCGTGTCCAATCCCAGAAGCGAGGTGAGCGCCGCATCCCACCCGGCAAACGGCAGGTGCGCGGCATACGATGGCGTCACACCCACGTGGACGGCGAAACCAAACTGCTCTGCCAGGCGAGTTAGCTCCTGCAGCAGACGGCTTTTGCCAACACCGGCGTCTCCGTGGAGCAGCACGGTGCGAGGTTCGCCGGCGCGTGCGGCTTGCAACGCGCGCGTGAGCTGGGCGAACTCTTCATCACGCCCGACCACAGGGATATCCGACGCGGACACGCCCAGGAAGACCTCGCGCAGCCCGCGCGCGATGAAGGGGGCCAGCGGCTCAGCTTTTCCTTTGAAGCGGGTGGGCGCGCCAAATTCCCCAACGACACGGCGCGTCACCGAGAGGTGGCTTGAGGTATTCGGTCCCAACCAGATCTCGCCGGGCGCGCACTTGGACATGAGGCGGGCAGCCAGGTTCACCTCGTCGCCCATCACCGTGTACTCGCGGCGGCGCGGTGTGCCCACATGCCCGGCAAAAACGTAACCGGTGTTGATGCCGAAGCTGAGTGTCCCGCCGAACATTTCCTGCAGTTCAAGGGCAGCGAGAACGGCCCGCAGGGGATCGTCTTCGTGGGCGAGCGGCGCGCCAAAAAGCGCCATAATGTACGCGCCACCGGGCGCAACGGCGATTTTGTTCACGATGCCGTCGTAGCGTTGGGTGGCGTCACGGATCTGGATGAAAGCCGCGTTCGGTCCGGCGATAGCTTGCTGCAATTTGGCGTCGTCGCCCCAATAGGGCAACAGATCGGGCAAGCCAGTTACGGCGAGCATCATCACTGTCACCCAACGACGCTCGCTCAACATGCGCAAACTGCTGGCGGTTTCACGCTCCAGGATGGGAGCAGCAACCAGCCGTTCGAGCAGGCGCGGTGCCAGATAGGGGGTCAGCGCATCCAGACGGGAGAGGAACCACACCAGCAGGTCTTGTTCCTCCAATTGTGGGGGCTGCGGCAGCAGTTCGATGCCATGTACGGAAGGCCCTTCGCGCAGGGCCAGCACTTGATAGAGGTCATCACCGAGTGGGACGCAATCTAGTTGCCTCTGGCACGCCTGGAAAGTGCTGACATCCAGCACCGTCTCGGCGGGCGGCGCGGCGGATTGCGCGCGGCCCATAGCCGCCAGAGGCTGACCGACAGGCAGCAACTCGCGCCCGGCGCGATCGCCGAGGCCCAACCCAAGCATCCGTCCGCTGCCCAATCCGATGGCGACCCGCAGTGGGAACCGCCCGAACGAGGTTTCGACTTCGCCCATTTCGGCCTTCATCGCGGCCTGGACTTCGAGCGATGCCGCCACGGCCCGCAGTGCGTGCTGTTCGCCTTGGAACAGCAGCATTCCCGCGTCGCCGCCGAACTTCTGCAAGTCGCCGCCATACTGAGCCGTGATGCGGATCAGGATCTCCAGGAAGCGATCCACCAGGTCGGTCAGTTGCTCAGCACCCTGGTCCGAATCGGCCTGGGAGAAGCGCTCTGCCAACGGGGTAAAGCCGTCGATATCGGCGAACATCACCGTCCCCTCCAGTGACAGCGCGATTGGGCCGGGCGCCGGCGCTTCGAGCATCGGAGCGGCGACGACCATGGGAATGTAGGCGGTGACGACCTCCAGCAAATCCCGCAAGTAGGCTAATAGCGCGGGCTGATAGTGCAGCAGGCGCTCGAGCCAATAGGCGAGATTCCCCTCATGCTCCGCATTGGCGCTATGCGGAGCATAGCGGGTGAGATCAGGGAGAGAACTCATCGCATATCCGTTATTTTTCCTCGATGCGGATGGTCTTGATGAGGTCGCCGGGCGTGGTCGCCGTCTGAGGATCACGGATGCTGATCGACAGCAGCACGTCCAGTCCTTCGGTAACTTTGCCGAAGATGGCGTGCCGACCATCCAGCCACGGTGTCGCCGCGAAGGTGATGAAGAACTGGCTGCCGTTGGTGTTCGCACCGGCATTCGCCATCGAGAGCACGCCGGGGCCGTCGTGGCGCAAGGTGGCATCGAACTCATCGGCAAAGCGGTAGCCCGGCCCGCCGCGCCCGGTTCCGGTGGGATCGCCGGCTTGGGCCATGAAATCCTCGATGACGCGGTGGAAGGCGGTGTTGTCATAGAAGCCTTCGCGCGCGAGGAAGACGAAGTTGTTCACCGTGTTGGGGACTTTGTCGGCGTACAACTCGGCGACGATGTCGCCTTTCTCCGTCTCGATGGTGGCAATGTACTTCTTCGCCGGATCGATCACCATCGCCGGAGGCGCGGTGTACATATTGTTACGATCTGCTGGATTCTTAGGCATAGGTATAGCTCCTTGTTCAGTGAATTGGGTGGGTGTTCCACCGTTTAATGCTTCTTCAATAAGACGCCGGATGGCAACAGGATCATTGCCCATCACTTGCTGCCCGTTGACGAAGAAGGTGGGCGTCGCAGTGACGCCTCGCTCGTACGCCACCATCGACGCCTCAAGGGCCGCATCGACGTAACGGCCGCTTTCTTTGCACGCGGCAAACTGCACTGTGTTCAGGCCGGCTTCCTTAGCCGACGCGGTAAGATCGAACGCGCCAGCGCCAATCCCGGCAAAGACGGCGTGTTCGTAGGCGAAATAGCCCCCCTGCTCAGCGGCACACATCGCCGCCGCCAGGTATTCTTGCGATTCAGCACGGTTGAAGGCCATCATGTGACCCACGTAGCGCACTTTCCCCGTCGCCACGTAATCCTGGAGAAGGCTCTCCAAGTTGTCGGTGTTGAAGGCGCGGCAGTGCCCGCAGAAAATCTCGCTGAACTCCATCACCGTGACCGGGGCGTCTTCTGGGCCTAACGCAGGAAACCAGCGGGTTCCGGCAGGGCCAGGATAGCGCACGGTCGTCTCACCGTCGTTGTACGGCGTCCCTGTCAACCCCAGGAACGACTCGGTGTCCGCAAAGATGATTTCTGTCTCTTGGGTCTCACCCGGAGCACCCTCATTCACCACGGCAACAGTGGGCGTCGGTTCAGCGGGCACAGCCGTCGCGGTGGGCGGCACATTGGTAGCGGTTGGTGCGACAGTATTTGGGGTCGCCGTGCAACCCGCGACCAACATCATAATGAACACAGCCATCAAGACCCGGTACTGGAAAGATAATGTTTTCATCGGCGCTATTTTTCCTCGATGCGGATGGTTTTGATGAGATCGCCGGGCGTGGTCGCCGTCTGAGGATCACGGATGCTGATCGACAGCAGCACGTCCAGCCCCTCGATGACTTTCCCGAAGACGGCGTGCCGGCCATCGAGGTGCGGCGTCGCCGCGAAGGTGATGAAGAACTGGCTGCCGTTGGTGTTCGCACCGGCGTTCGCCATTGAGAGCACGCCGGGGCCGTCGTGCGTCAGACTGGCGTCGAATTCATCGGCAAACTTGTAGCCCGGCCCACCCATCCCCGTACCGGTGGGATCACCGGCCTGGGCCATAAAATCCTCAATCACGCGATGGAACGTCGTATTATCGTAGAAGCCTTCGCGCGCGAGAAAGACGAAGTTGTTCACCGTGTTAGGGACTTTGTCAGCGTACAATTCAGCGACGATGTTGCCCTTCGCTGTCTCGATGGTGGCGATATACTTTTTCGCCGGATCAATCGTCATTTCAGGCGCTGCCGAGTACATGCCGTTCCGCGAGGACGGGTCGGTGGGCATATTAGGATTGGCGGCGGACGATTGGGCAGCCGCGGTCGGGACCGCGGTTGTCTCCGGTGCCGAGGTTTTGCCGGGCTTCAAAACCGACACCAGCACGACGACCAGCAAGATCACAACCCCGGCGATGCCGGCGATCCACCACCATTTCTGCGTTTTGGCAGGCGCGCCTTTTTTTATCGCGGACGAGCCTGGTTTCCTGGTGGCGGGCGTCTTCTTGGCTGATGAGGACGTGCTGGGGCGCTTTTGCGCCGTGCTTGCATGTTTCCTGGCTGCTGTGCGTTTCTTGGACTTAGACATAGTTCCTCCACACTTAAGTATGTCTGGATTTTAGCCCATTTTGCCGGAAATGCCAGAAGGGGCCGACCACGAAATATGAAACGAATAAACGAATCGAGACTGGAGCTGGAGGTCGGCTACAGCTAAAGGGTCACAGATTTACGCTGATTTTTCAGTGAAGGGCAAGCCGATCAGCAGCGCAAGCGGTCCCAATAACAGCAGCCACATCGTCACCTGCAGGCCGAAACGCCCGGCGATCAACCCCAGGCCCCAGGGGATGAGCGCCCCGACGAAACCGAAGATGTTGTCCACCGCCATCGACGTGCCGCTCTGCCCCGGCATCGTCGAATAGAGCTGCGCCTTGAGGATCGCGTACCACCCGGCGTTGAACAGGCCCAACAATCCGAGCAGCGCCAGCTTGACGCCGAACGCGGGGACGAGCAAAAACGCGGGGAACAGCACCAGCTTGACGGCGGCGCTGATTCGCAGATAGCGCAGCCCCGGCACGCGTTCCAACAGCGGGATGAGCAGCACGTCGCCGAGTAGCCCCACACCAGTCCAGACCGCCACCGCCGTCGCCGCCTGCCCCGCTGTGACGCCGACCACATCCACGAAATAGAGCGCCAGATAGCCCAGGAGCACGTCCAGCATCAGATCGGAGAACTGCAGCAACACCAGCCAGCGCAAGACCGTGCCACGTTTCAGCGCCTGCCACACGCCCACGAACGCTACTTTGAGGTCGACAGCCTCTTCTGCAGCGCGCCCGTTGGCGAAGCGGAAGCGTGACGCGAGCACCAGCAAGACCAACGCCAGCGCCGCAAAACCGGCAAATAAGGCGCGCCAGCCCATCCCCAAGGCCACCGCTGCGCCCAACGCCAGCGGTCCAGCCACCACACCCAACGATCCCGCAAGCGTCCAGCGGGCCATATTATGTTCGTGGCGGGCGGGGTCGATGTCCATCAACGTGGCCTGCGAGAGGCTCACAAACGCGCCGGACGCCGGGTAGAAGAGGAGGAACGACAGCAACAACAGCGCAAAACTCTGGCTCACACTGGTGAGGAGCAGGCTGAGGCAGAAGAGCGCACCGCCACCCAGCACCAGCGCGCGCCGTTTCCACGCATCGCCCAACACGCCCAGAAACGGCTCGACGATGCTGCTGACGATCGCGGGCGCGCCAAGCAGCGCGCCGATTTGCGCGTAGCTCAGCCCCAAGTCCGCGCGGATCAACGGCCACGCCGCCTCACGCGCGCCGTAGACGAACTCATCGAGGAATTCAATGAGCAGCAGGACCAGGACGAACAGGCCCAGGCGAGATCCCGTCTGGGGGATGCGTTTGTGTTTAGTCATCACTGCTGTACTATAAACAGCAGGCGAGAAATGTCAATTGTGGAAAACGTGCGATTGACCTGCAACAAAAAGGCGCGTATACTGGTTATGGTTTGTGCAACAGCACACAAACATCGCATCCCATTGACCTGTGTTCAATCACGAGGAGCAGCAAATTATGGCAAAACGCGACTGGTATTGTGAAGATGTGCTCTCAGGCAAAATCGAGATCGAAAAGGTCTGGGAAGATGAGCGTGTGCTGGCTTTTCACCATCCACGACCGCAAGCGGAGATCCATGTGGTGGTTATTCCCAAGCAGCATGTGCCATCGCTTTTGGATCCAATGGCGCTGGATGGCGCGCTACTGTCCTCAATGCTGCAAGCGATTCAGGACGTCGCCCGGCAGTTGGGACTGGATAAAACGGGATTCTATGTGCGGGCCAATGCTGCCGCACCCGGCGTCACGCCGCACATGCACTGGCACATCATGGGGCCAGGCGTGCCATAGGTAAAGCTTAACTCTTCACACCGACAAGAAAGGAACCAAATAAACGCATGGAAGAAAAATATGAGATTGTTTACATTGATGAGCCGGCATGGGAAATCATTGGCGGCGGCATTACAGACTACAATACCCAACAGGCCGGCGATGACCAGGGAAAGAACCTGTGTTTCGTCCTACGGTCGCCCGACCAGGAAATCGTCGGCGGCGTGATCGGCGCGACCTATTGGGATTGGTTGTACATCAACTTGATGTGGATCAAAGACGAGCTACGCGGACACGGATACGGGGAACAGCTTTTGATGCTCGCGGAAGAGGAAGGCCGCAAGCGCGGAGCCAGGCAGGTATATCTGGATACATTCAGTTTTCAAGCGCCGGGCTTCTACAAGAAGTACGGCTATGAGGTCTTTGGCGAACTACACGATTTCCCGCCCGGATACCAACGCTACTTCCTCACAAAACACCTTTAGCATATGATGAAACCGTACAACGATCTATCTGACACTGGAAAGCTTCGTCGGCTGCGAGACCTGGCCATGGCAGCCTTAACCCACTACGATTTGCAAAGCCCAGAGATTGCCTATCACGGCTTTGAAACCAACCTCTTCTACCGGGTGACGACGGCCTCTGGCAAGCGCTTCATGCTCAGACTGGCCTCGCCCGGTTGGCGCACGTTCGAGGACCTCCTGTCCGAGGCGCTGTGGCTCGACGCTTTGCACCGCGAGACCGACATTCCGGCTCCGCGCATCCTCCCGGCGCGCTCCGGGGCGTTCGTGCTGCCGCTTTGCGGGCCGGATGTCCCCGTGACCTGGAACATCTCCCTGATGACTTGGGCGCCGGGCCGGTTGCTAGGCCACTATCTCACGGAGCGCAACCTGGAGAAAATGGGGGAACTGTTCGTCAAACTCCACCAGCACGGCGCAACGTGGACGCCGCCGGCCGGATTCACCACCCGGCGCTTCGAGCACTGGCTCTCCAGAGGCGAGGAAAACCTCATCATCGGCGACGGGCAGACGGCGGTGACCCTCCCGTCCAGCGCACGCGACCTGCTAAACCGGATGCACGAACACGTTGAGACGGTGTACGCAGCGCTGGATCGCGCCGACCTGCGCGTCATCCACTGCGATCTATGGCACGACAACATCAAGCTTTACCAGGGCGCGCTCTATCCGTTCGACTTCGAGGACACGGTCTGGGGGTTTCGCGCGCACGACATCGCCATGGCGATGCTCGATCTGCTGGAGACTACGGGTGAGGTGCGCTACACAGTCCTGCTGAAAGCGTTCCGGCGCGGGTACGAGCGCCTCATGCCCTGGCCCGACGAGCGTATCGAACCGTTCCAGATTGGACGGTTGCTCTGGAAGGTCAACTGGGTGGCGCGCTATGAATCGAAGTGGTTGACGAGCATGGTTGAACGGCACGTTCCGGTGTTCGAGCACTACGAGCAGACCGGGCAGATCACTCTCCCTGCGCAGAACTAGTCCCGCTCCATCCACTCGAACTCGAAGTCGCCAATACGCACGGTGTCGCCTTCCTGGACACCCGCCTCGCGCAGTGCATCGAGCACGCCTTCGTGTTCCAGATAGCGGTGCAAACGCAGCAGCGCTTCGTCCCATTTGGTCTGCGTGCGATAGACAGCGCGCTCGATCTTGCCGCCATGCACGCGCCAAAAGCCTTCGGATTCACGTACGACCCTGAAGCTCTCTTCCTCTTCCGGCTCAAAGCGGATCATAGCCGGGGCCGGTTGCGGCAGTTCGGGCAATGGCGCTTCCTGCACCATCTGGTAGGCGCGCCCCATCAGTTTGCGCGTGTTCAATTTCGTGAGGGCTGAGATGCCTATGACGTCGTGATAGCCACGGGCGGCAAAGTGCGCCTGCATCTCCGGGAACAGCTCCTGCACGCCGGGCATGTCCAGTTTGTTGATGACGACGATCTGCGGTTTATCACTCAGGCCATGCCCGAAAGCCTCCAACTCGGCGTTGATCGTCTCGAAATCGGCCAGCGGATCAAGCGACGAACCGTCCAGCAGGTGGATGAGCACGCGCGTGCGCTCGATGTGACGCAAAAACTCGTGGCCCAAGCCTCGTCCATCGCTGGCGCCTTCGATCAACCCCGGCAAGTCGGCCATCACAAAAGTCTCATCAATCCCCAACGCCACGACGCCCAGATTGGGTTGCAGCGTAGTGAAGGGGTAATCGGCGATTTCCGGCCTAGCGGCAGTTGTCACGGAAAGCAGCGTGGACTTGCCCGCATTGGGCATCCCCACCAACCCGACATCTGCAAGCAGCTTCAACTCCAGACGCAACGAGCGTACTTCGCCGGGATCGCCAAACTCGGCGATGCGGGGCGCCTGGTTCGTCGGAGAGGCAAAGCGGATGTTGCCCCGCCCGCCGCGACCGCCCGCCGCGACCACGGCACGCTGTCCCACTTCGACGAGGTCGGCCAAAAGCTCGCCCGTGTCCGCATCGAAGATCGCCGTGCCGGGTGGCACTTCGAGCACCAGATCGGCGCCGCCGGCCCCATGCCGGTCCTTGTTGCGTCCCGGTTCACCGTCGGCAGCTACAAATTCCTTCTTGTGGGCAAAATGATACAGTGTATTCAAATGGCTGCTCACAGCGAAAACCACATCGCCGCCCTTGCCGCCATCCCCGCCCGAAGGCCCGCCGAAAGGGATGTACTTCTCGCGGCGAAAGTACACGCCGCCCTTGCCGCCGTGACCACCCACTACGTTAATTTTAACTTGATCGTAAAACATAATGTCTCTCTTTTGAAAACTTCAAAGAAACCCGGTTTTTGACAAAAACCGGGTTTCTCCAAAAAACTGTTAGCGTCTAACTCTCAGCGTGTCCCTAAAACCGCATGGAGTGTCTCACACGCTGGACAACCACCGCCGGGGCGGATAATGGCGTAGCCATCCTGGGGATCGTAGCCGTAGCGGACAAAATCGATATTCCAGACGATAATACAGCGCACCATCCCAGTATTGATGCCCAACTGCACAGCCTCAGCCAGCCACGCCGCTTGCTGCGCATTGTTCGTGCCGCGCGCCCAGGAGAATTGATCGGAGAACCCCGACAAACCTTCTTGTGAGGCATAGCCCATTTCTGTATAGAACAACTTGCGCGTGCCACGGAAGATGTTGTAGTACAACTCAGTCTGCGGCAAGAAGAACCACGAGTGGTGCGTACTGCCCGGGTCGGCGGGATGCCCGATGCGCGCCGAAGGTGATGTAGCCCCGGCATTGTGGTGCGCGCCGATGTAATCCATACAGTTAGCGGCTCCGGCAGCGTACAACCCTTCCATCCACGGTTTATCATCACAGCCGTTCGGCCCGCAACCGCCGAACCAACCAGTCGGCGCAGGCGCGGCACTGATGACGGCCGTACCACTGTTAGCACCTTTGATCGCGTTATAAGCCTTACACAGCAGGTTGGTGTATGCCTGCGGGCTGATCTGACCGATTTGCCATTCACGGTCGATGTTCGGCTCATTCCACACTTCAATGGCATCCGCGCCCGCCGCCGCCAACCCGGCGACCCAGCTCGCATACTGATCCTCGAAACCAGCCTGCGCTACCATATCTGCTCCACCCAACGCACTCAACTGAATCTTAAACCCGTTGGCGTGAGCAGTAGCGACGAGTCCAGCCGCGCCTTCCCCATAGTGAACCTGCACTTTCGTCCAGTTCATCCCAGCATAATGCATCGTGTCCTTGTAGGGTAACCCCACGTCGCGCACGTGCCCGCCCAGCTCGAAACCACCAGAGGACGAAGGAGCCACTACGGGGGCCACTGGGGCCGGAGCCGGAGTCGCTACAACCTGCTCGCCCACCTGGATCACGAGGTAAATCTTGCCACCTTCGATCACCTTGTCGCCGGCCTGAATCTGCCAGTTGCCCTTGTAAGTGCCATCGGCGTTCGGCGCGACCAGATCCACGCTGATGTCCACATTAGCGCCAGCTTTAACCTCGCCGATTTCGACTTTTGCCACGTCGGTCATCTGCTCGCCGGAGACAAAAACCAGCGCGGTATCGGCAGGCCAGTCCTCGCCGCCCGCGTTGCGCATCCGCCAGGTCTTGGTGAACTTCTCTTCCTTCTGGAAGCGGGTATTGTCAGGTACGGTCACGTCGGCGACGTAGCCGGCCTTCAGCCCTTCGGCGGGAGCCTCGGCAGGCGTCAACGTTGTGGCTCCGGCCCCTTCTCCCGTCTCCGTCGTCTCAGTGACGGCGACGGTCTCCGTCATCACCGGCGCGGGCGCAGCAACCAACACCGCCAAAGAGCCTTTGTCCAGCCCGGCGACATTCGCCCCGATCGTATACGTACCAGTGACAGCAGGCGCAGTCCAGGCAAACTGCGGCTGCGTCAACGCCGTCGCCGTTTTGGTCTCCGTCTCTCCGCCAGGGTTAGTCACGCGCCACACGATCTCAGGCATCGTGTGTGCATCTCCTTGCGCCGCTTGCGCCTTATATGCGGCAACGCTTGACAAAACATCCGGCATGTTACCCTCGTTGAGCACATCGCGCAGCGCCACACCACCCAGATGATACCGTTCGATCAGCTTCATGCGCTCGCTCAACCACTGCGGCGTGCCGAGCCAATACGCAGCGTCACCCACGGTCATGCGGGTCGCGCCCGTTGCCACATCCGTCTCCACCGCCGACACCGCACCAAGTTTGAAATTCAACGCAGTGCCAGGGGCAACGCTTTCGGTGAGTGTTTCCACCGTCTGGATGTTGCCGATCGGCCCAAGGATTTCGCCCAACGTGAGGGATTTTGTGCCATCGGTGCTCAGCGTCGAGTAGACGGGCACCAACTTATGACGATTTACCTGCGTCACCCCCCACACGATCATCTGCTCTGCCAGTCCGCCCGGCGTGTACGCGCCAGGATCGAGGGGCATCACCACACGCAGTTGATCAACGGCACCACCAAGCGCCGCCCAGTCATAGCCACCGGTGTTCCACGAGCCGTCCGCCGCGCGTTGCGGTGTATCGACGACTACGGCCAACCAGAGGCCTTTCTCTCGCAAAGCGGCACCCAGATCCGTCACAAATCCGGAGAAAGCATCGCGCGTCTCCGGCTGCACCATCCGGTAGTCAAGCACCAACCCGCCATACCCCCCGTTTTGCACAATGCCAAGCAGAGTCTGCACGTGGGTAACGCGATCCGGCGTGTTGTCCGTAACGTTGTTGAGCATATCGTTGACCAGCAGCCAGTTGGGATCGCGGCCCGGAACCCAGTTACGCACGGTCGGAACGAGTGTCAACGCCCCACCCTGCACCGCCCCCGGCAACTGCGTCGCATCGCCGGTCACGCCACCCATCGTTCCCACGAGGATGCCGGGCACATTGACCTCGGTCAGCGCAGTCTCCGGCGCAGGTGTGGTTGACGCCGGCAGCGGATAGGTATCCACCTCGGCCGCAATCTTCTGCACCGGCATCCCGGCTTGCATCACCATCACCGATTTCGGCAGCACCCTAACGTTCGCCCGCAACGTTTCAGCTGTCCGGTCAAGCTGTGTGGGCAACCAACGCCACGCCTCCCCATCCCAAGCATACAGATCGAGCGTCTCCCACGGTTCCGCCTCGTTGGGGATGACGATTTCCATCGTCGCGGGGCCAGAGACGTCATTGCCACGCAGACCAATAGTGTAGTAAGGGCTTTTGGGGGTCAAATTTACCGGAAGGCCGGTCAACGCCAGCTGCAAGTCCTCCGGCAACGATCCACCGACGAAATCGACGCGCGGCGTCGATTCCAGTTTCACGCGCACTTTGCGTTCCACCGGATCGACCAGGCTAATGCGCAGCCCATCAGGATGTTCCAAGGTGCGGTTCTGGGCGTCCAACGCCGTGAACCCACCCTCAAAAGCACCGGAAAGCTGCGCCAACGAGAGTTTAGGCAACAACAGCGCCAAAATCACAATCACCACCAGCGCGGCCAACGCACCGAGCAGCCAGCGCCGTCCCTTGAACAACGCACCAATGCTCGCAAAGAACGCACCAACACCGGTCAACAAACCATTGACCTTCTCCCCCGTCGAGGGCTTCGAAGACTCAAGCTCCTCGATGCTGACCACAGACGGCGCATCAGCGCCCTGTGGGGGCGCAGCCACATCGATATACGGTTCAGCCCCTACCGGCACATCCGTCGGCAAATCGGCCTGCACAGCACTCGCCGGCGATTCAGCAGGCGGCTCGACCAAATCCGGTGTCAGGACCGGCTGTGATTCCGCCGTCATACCCTCAGGTTTAAGCTGTGATTCTACGACCTCATTTGGCTGATTTTCGTCACTCATCTAAAACCTCCACTCAGAGTCAAAACCTGTTTCTGCAAATTCATCCCAGGACACCTTCGATGGACAGTCAGAAACCGGCCAAAACTGAATCTGTACATCACAGACCAGCGCGTCCCAAAGCACAATAGAGCCATTTTATCACAGGCTCATGGTTTGGCAAGACTCATTAAGAGAAAAGTTGTTTTGACTTTTCCTTCAAAACATAGCATAATGAGTATAGATAGAAAATACACCCTGGTTTGCGAGGAAATACACAGCACACCATGCTGTAAGCTATTGCACTGTGGGAGATGCAAAAGATTCGAAACTTTTAACTTGGGACTTTCGACCTGAGACATATTTTTAGGAGGGAAGCGTGCCTGAGATTGCTTTACGTCAATATGAAAGTGAAATCAACCATCTCATAGAGGAAGCCCGTTACCTGGAGGCGCTGGCGCACACACGCCACATCCTCAGTCAACACCCACGCTACATCGGTGCCTACTACCTGCTCGGCAAGACAATGTTGGAAGCCGACCAGCCCGAGTTGGCGATTGATATGTTCCAGCGCGCGCTCAATGCCGATCCAGAACACCTGATGGCGCGCATCGGCCTGATGATGGCCCATCAACGCCTGGACAACACTAACGCGGCGATCTGGAACCTGGAGCGCGCAATCGAACTCAATCCTGGCGATATCGACCTGGTCAACGAACTGCGCCAGCTCTACGGGCTTCGCGACGGCTTCGAACCGGACCGCGTTCCTCTTAACCGTGCCGGACTCGCGCGTCTTTACATGCGCGGCAACCGGCCTGGACGCGCTGTCGAAGAGCTGCGCGCGCTGCTTGCCGAGAACCCGCAGCGCCTCGATCTACGTCTGGCCCTCGCCGAAGCCTACTGGCGCGACGATCAAATCGTCCAGGCGGCAGACACATGCCAGACGCTGCTGGATGACGCGCGCTACTGCCTCAAAGCTAATCTGCTTTTAGGCGCTTTGTGGATCGACAGCGGACAAGAAGAGGGACAAACTTACCTCAATCGCGCTCAGGAAATCGACCTCGAAAACACCCTAGCCAGCGAGATGTTCGGTGCGGCCTCGCCCCTGAAACCGCGCGAAGTAAGCATCGAACATCTGACGTACAAACCCGATACGCTGGGCGTCGACCAGCAGGCCAAATGGTTCCAGAAGCTCGAAGCCGCCTCCGTGACCGTCAGCCTTGCCGAGATGCAGCCCGAGATGACGGCTGCCGAAGCTCGTCTGGTCGATATTACTGCCGGATTGGAAGCGCAAATCGAGATTCCTGACTGGCTGCGCGAGCTAGGGAGTGAGGAAGATGGCGCGCTGAGTTGGATGGCCGATATCGGTGCGGAAACCGAGGCAGCCCCTGCTGCAAAACCCGTCGCCGAGGCGGAAATGCCCGATTGGCTGCGCACGGAGGAGGTTGAGGAGAGCACCACCGAACCAGAACTGCCCGATTGGCTCAACATCGCTGAACCGGAAAAAGCCGCCCTGGAAGCGGGCATCGAAGGCCTGGAGCTGGGAGAGGAAACCGGCGCAACCGAGGTTGGAGCGGATTGGCTCGAGGAACTGGAGCCCGCGACGCAAGCCCCAGAAGGTATCCCCGATTGGCTGCAAGCCCTTCAACCGGCCGCCCCTGCTGTCGATGAAATCCCGCTACCCGCCGAGGGAATGCCCGATTGGCTAAGTGAACTCAAACGCCCCGGTGAAACCGCGGAGACGCGCGAAGGCGAACCTTCTCTTGAGTTTGCGCCTTCAGAAGAAGCCCCAGATTGGCTGCAAAGCCTGCAAACCGCAACGGCGGAAGAAGAGATCGAAGTCGCTGAGGTGGAGGAAGAAACACTACCCGACTGGATGGGGGACTTTAGCGGCGTAGGCGAAACCGCCGAAGAAACACTCGCTACCGAAGAGGGCGCGCTGCCCGATTGGATGACCGGATTCCAAACAGAGGGAGTTAGCATCCCCACCGAAGAAACCGCACCCGAGGAAGGCATCCCCGACTGGCTCTCCGCACTCCAACCTACCGAAGCAAAAGGTGAGGAGATGCCTGTCGCCGAAGAAAAGATGCCCGGAACAGAAATCCCCGATTGGCTCAGCGAACTTGAACCCGCTGCCGGTCTGGAGGCGGAAGCGGTCGAGGGAGAGCTGCTTGAGTGGCTAGACGAAATCCCTGTCGAGGAAGCCGCCATCGAAGGCGCTGCCGAACAATCCGTGGAAGAATTCGTCCCCGCGGTCGAGGAAGCGCCTACCGCAGAAGGCTTCTTCGGATGGGAAGCATTCGGCGAAGAAATCATCGAGGTCGAACCCACGCACTTCGTCGAAGACAAAGCCACTGCCCCGGAGGCCCTCACTGAAGCCGTCGGTGAAGGCGACATGCTTTCAGGCGACGACGCCCTCGCCTGGCTCGAAAGCCTCACCGAGGGTAAGGAAGAGGAACTCCGTGCCCAGGCCGAAGCTGAGGCGCAGGTCCGCGTCGCCGAAATCCTCGGGCACAAGGCCGAGGCCAAATTCGTCGAACCGGAGGAGCTAGTTATTGAAGAGTCTGCCCCTGTTATGGAAGAAGCACCTGTAGTTGAAGACATCTTCGAGTTGGAAACCTTCGAAGAGGAAACCGGCGAAGCTGCACCCGTCGAGATTGCGGAGGGCGAGCTTGATTGGGAAAGTCTGGCGGAACAACTCGAAGAAACCGAAGACGAAATCCCGGTAGCTCCCGTCCCCGAAGGCGACGACGCCCTCGCCTGGCTCGAAAGCCTCGCTGTAGGCGAGATGATGGAAGAACTCGTCGCCGAAGCCGAAGTCGAAGCTGAGGTCAAAGCTGAGGTCGAAGTCGTAGCGCCAGAGTCGCTCGTCGAAGCACCCGTGGAGGAAGTGGAAGAAGCCCCTGCCGGCGAAGGCTTCTTCGGATGGGAAGCGTTTGGTGAGGAGATCACCGAAGTCGCTGCGCCTGCCGCAGAGGGAGATTTTATGTCCGGTGACGATGCGCTTGCCTGGCTCGAAAGCCTCGCCGCCGGCAAAGAGGACGAACTCCGCGCCCAGGCCGAAGCCGAAACCCAGGCCCGCGTCGCCGAAATCCTCGGACATAAAGCGGAGGCCAAGCCCACCAAAGCAGAACCGCTCGTTGAAGAACCTGTAGTCAGCATAGAAGCCGCCCCCACCACCGAGGGTTTCTTCGGATGGGAGGCGTTCGGCGAGGAGATTGCCGAAGTCGAATCTGTAGCACCTCCTGTCGAAGAAGCCGTCCCCGAAGAAGTTGAGGGCCTTGTCGAGAGTATGGCCGAGAGTGGTGCTGAACGCATCGCCGAAACCATCGCTGAAAGCGACCTCCTCTCCGGCGATGATGCGCTCGCCTGGCTCAGCAGTCTGGCGGCGGGCAAGGAAGAGGAACTCCGCATCCAGGCCGAAGCCGAAACACAAGCCCGCGTTGCTGAAATCCTCGGTCGCAGGCCAGAACCCAAAGTTGCAACGCCGCTAGTCACGACGGTTCCAGAACCGGTCATCGAAAAACCCGCCGAACCTGAAATAGCCGCCGAGAGCGTTACCACTGCAAGCGCTGCCGCCGAAGTGCCCATCGCCGAGGGTGACATGATGTCCGGCGACGATGCACTCGCGTGGCTCAGCAGCCTTGCAGTTGGCAAAGAAGAGGAACTCCGCGCCCAGGCCGAAGTCGAAGCTCAGACCCGCGTCGCCGAGATCCTCGGACGCAAGGGAGGACCGTCCAGGCCGCAGGTCACGGAGCCGGAACCCACCGTCGAGGAAGCGCCCGTTAAGGAGGCCATTCCTGCCGCCGAAGGCGCCCTACTGCCCGGCACAGCCGCCCTTTCGTGGCTCGAAAGCTTCGCGGAAGGCCGAGAAGAGGAACTTCGCGCTCAGGCCGCGGCGGAAGCGGAAGTCCGCGTCGCGCAAATCCTTGGTCGCAAACCTGAGCCTACAGTCGCAGAGACGCCTGCCGCTGAAGCACCGGCAGAGATCGTCGCAGAAACGGTCGCCAAAGAGATGGTCATCGCTCCTCCGGAACCCGTCACCGTAGCACCGCAGATAGAGCCGAGCATTGGAGCGGAATACGCCGGACTGCTGGCTCAAGCGCGCACGGCGTGGCAGGCTGGCGACGTCGATACAGCTCTGGCCCATTACAGCGAACTCGTGCTGGCGGAAGCAGGACTGGATGCCGTGATCGCCGATCTGCAACACGCTGCCGCCGCGCAGCCGAAAAACGCCGCCGTCCTGCAGGTCCTCGGCGATGCGTACATGGCTAACGGCATGGTCGACCAGGCCATCGAGGTTTTCAACCAGGCTATGGGCCTGATATAAGGATTGCTGCTCCGTTCAAAGGGCGCACGAAACAGAGTGCGCCCTTTAATGTGAGTTTTACACGATCAAAAATATCTATAGCAAAGGAAAAATAGCATGACAGTTGATACAGCTCTTATTAAGAAAATCGCCGCGCTGGCCCCGACCACCGATGATTTCGCCATCATGCAGCCGGTTAACATTGGCCGGGAGACGCATCGCAACGAGCTGCTGCTCTTTGTGAAGCCGGAAATTTTCATAGTGCAAGACACCGCCCAGGTGGAAGCGGCGCTCGACCTCGTCTTCGCCAAACTGGCAGAATTTGGTGCTTCCGTAAGTGGCATCGCCGTGGTGGGAGGCAAGGTCCTCGAGGAAGCGGAGATCATGAACCGGCACTATGGCTACATCAACCGGCTCTCGCGCTTCGCCTCGCAGATGGTGGACGCCGAAGACCGGCAGAAGATCGCCACGGCGCTCGAACTCCCCAATCTGGACGGCATCACCATCTACGGTGGGCACGAATATCTGAAGGCGCATCCCGGCGAGGATTGCTTTGACCTGGATACGCTGTGGTTCACCAAGAAATCGCTCAAGATCAGGAGTGGTTTCTACGTGCAGCACTACACCAAAGACGGCGAGAACTTCATCCTCGTCAATGGCTTCCACCCCGCACAACTGCTGCACTTCACCGATCCCACCCACCGCATCGTGCTGGTGTTGGTTCATTCGGACACCTCCTGGGCCACGCTGCGCAATGAGATGGTCGGCGCGACGTTCCCGGAGAAGGCCGTCCCCCACTCCATCCGCGGCACGCTGTACGCCCACGCCGAGGCGTATGGATTGGGGACAGTCAGCATCGCCAACAACGGCGTTCATCTCTCCGCCGGGCCGTTCGAGGGCTTGTTCGAGATCAACAACTTCTTCGGCAAGATTCTGGACCTGGACATCAAGAAGCAGCCGCCGCTGCTCCTGAAGAAGATGCTCGCCGCGGGGTTGCCCATGCAGACCGCGCTCAAGGCGCTGGAAAACCCCATCGTTACTGAGTCGCCCAAACCGACCGACCTCTTCACGGCGACGGAGGACGTGGAAAGCGACGCCGCCGTCGCGCTCTGGAAGCAGGCCAACGCCTGAACGGCACCAATCTATCCAAGACTTCGCTGAATGCGGTATTTTGCGCCTAAAGGCGCGGGTGAAAGGATGTTTTCGCGCTGGCGGGTGGCGCCCGCCAGCGCAAAAATCCCCTTAAGAAAGAATCTGCTGATGATAAAGAAAACCGCGCAGTCGAGTGACTGCGCGGCCTTGCGTTAACCTGAGTGGCTATCCGAACTTATACGCGACGCCGAATCCGCCGCGCGGCAATACCCATTCGATGTTCTCGTATGGGCATCCCACCCGGCAACTGCCACACTCGACGCACGCCTGATACGCCACCTGAATCTTGCCGTCGTGGGCCAGCGTGTAGACGCCCACTGGGCAGAAGTCGATGCAGGGCTTGTACTGGCAGCGCGCACAAACTGCGTGATCCTTGATCTTGAGATGGCTCTGCTCTTCGTCGATGAAGTACTTGAGCGAGACCAGCAGGTCGTCCACGTACACATCGGGCAGGCTTTCCTTCAAGTCCTGCGGCAGCTCTTTCACACTGAATGCGTCCCCTTTTTTCATTACCATCCCATCACCGCCCTTCCCATAGAGAGCATGTCACCCACGGCCTTGAACAACTGCCGGCGACTGGTGAGGCTTCCTAGCATATTCTTGAACAGCTTTTTCTTCGGCATCCCATAGGCGCTGAAGAACTGCCCCAGCGCATCGTTGATGAAACTCGGATACGCATCCATAAACTCCGGGTGCGTTTCCAGGAAGCGGGCGAAGTTGCGATACTGCTTCATGTCTTTCAGGATAAAGCGATCCTTCAACCGCGCCTCGTACTGCGAAAGCACCTGCGCGGAGAAATCGCCGCGCTTGTGCGCCTCGATCGCGGTCTCGGCGGCCAGCTTCCCGGCGACGATCGCCATATTCGTGCCCTCCCAGTGCAGGGCGTTGACCATCGACGCGGCATCGCCCGCGACCATTGCCCCGCCGGTGTACAGCTTGGGCATATCGCGGTAGCCGCCTTCGGGGATCAGGTGCGCGCCGTACTCCATCAACTGCCCGCCCGCGATCAACGGCGCAATTGCCGGGTGACGCAGATACCGCTGCAAGACTTCATAGGGCTTCAGGCGATATTCGACGACCGCATCCAGCATCATCCCCAGGCCCACGGAGACGCTGGTGTTGTTGGTGTAGACAAAGCCCATACCCGGCAGACCAAGCGAAACGTCGCCCAACACCGACGCCGCCAACCCGTGCTTCTCGTCGGGCAGCCCGAAGCGCGCGTTGATGGTGTCCATCGGCAACGCGATGACCTGCTTGAACGCCAGCGCCATGTGCGCCGGTTCCAGGTCGTGATCGATCAAGCCCAACTTCTGCGACAAGATGTTATTGACACCCTCGCAGATGATGACGACCGGCGCGTAGACGTCGCCCTGCGCACGGTCGGTTTTCACGCCGATGACCTGCCCGGCGCCGTCGCGGATGAAGTCCACGACCGACGTCTTGGGGATCAACAGCGCGCCCTCTCGCTGCGCCTGGTCGGCCCACCACACGTCGAAGACCGCGCGCGACGCCATATACGCGTCGGCGGGTTCGGCGCCCAGCTTGCCGCCCTGCACCGTCATCTTGGTGAGGCCGCCGTCCTTCGAGAGCATCCAGAACCCCGCCTCGGTGACGGGACGCTCGAAGGGTGGCTTGCGATCCATAAAGTCGGGCAGCACTTCGCCGATAGCGTGGGTGTAGATCGCGCCGCCGAAGTAGTTCTTGCCGCCGGCCTTCTGCCCGCGCTCAATCAACGCGACGTTCAGTCCCTCACGGGCCATCATCATGGCTGCCGCGGAACCAGCTAACCCCGCGCCGACGACAATGGCATCGAAGCGAATCTTTTCATCTTGGGTGTTCATGCCAGGGCCTCCTTCGACAAGCTCAGGACTCGCTCCTTGCGCGCCTTGATGTCTTTGATCATCGCCGGGATCACCTCAAAGAGATCGCCCACGATGCCGACGTCGGCCACGTCGAAGATAGGGGCGTTGGGATCGGAGTTGATGGCGATGATGAAGTCGGAGTTCTGCATGCCGACTTTGTGCTGCAAGGCCCCGGAAATACCGGCGGCGATGTAGAGCTTGGGCCGCACCGTCCGCCCGGATTGCCCCACCTGATGCGCGTAACTGATCCATCCCGCATCCACGCAAGGCCGGGACGCGCCGACGACGCCGCCCAACGCGTGCGCCAGTTCTTCGATCAACTTGAAGCCTTCGGGCGTGCCCAGGCCGCGCCCACCGGAAACGATGACGTCTGCGTACTCGATATCGACGCTCTCGGCTTGGTCACGGATGAACTCCAGGATGCAGGCTTCGGTGTCTTTTTCGTCCAGCGGGATTTCCTCGCGGACGATTTCCCCGACAGCTTCCGGGTTGTAGGGCGGCATGGGGAACACACGCGGGCGCACGCTCGACATCTGCGGGCGGCTTTGGCGGCAGAGGATCGTCGCCATGATGTTGCCGCCGAACGCGGGACGGGTCGCCAGGAGCAGACGCTGAGATGAGCCTTTCACCTCGCCCATTTCCAGCCCGGTGCAGTCGGCGGTCAACCCGGTGCGCAGCGAGGTCGCTACCGCGCCGGCCAGGTCACGGCCCAGCGTCGTCGCACCGATCAACAGCACTTCTGGCTTGTACTTCTGCACCACGCCCACAATACATTTGTAGTACGGGCAGTTGCGATAGTTCTCCAGTTCCGGCTCGTCCACCAAGTAGACGCGCTCCGCGCCGTACTTGATAGCTTCCTGCGCAATGCCCTCGACCTGGTCGCCCAAGAGAATACATTCTACGTGGACGGTATCACCGGCAGCATCGGCCTCCTCTTTGACCTCGGAAGCTAACCGGCTGGCGACACCCAACAATTCCCAGGAAACCGGATGCGCTTTGCCCTCTTCCTGTTCGATGAAAACCCAGAATCGTCGCGCGCTCATTTGACGCCTCCTAGAATGGAGGTAAGGATACCGGCGGCATCGGCTTTGGCAAACGCCGTCGCGACGGCAGCTTCCACGCCGATCTCACGGCTGTTGATCTTCTCACCGGCTTCAGGCAGCGGCGGGGTCCCCATTTTGAAGACCACGGTGGGTGAACCGCGCACGCCGATATGTTCTGCGTCGAAGATGCCCGCATTGTCCACCGTCAGCACTTCCGGCTCGTAGCGCAGCGAGCGGATGAGATCGGGCAGCGGCGCAAAAGGCACCCCGGCAATCTCTTTCTCGCACGTCACCAGCGCGGGCAGCGGCGCTTCGACGACTTCCGTCCAACGCTCGGTCTTGCGCTCGACGACGATCTGGCGTTTAATGAGATCGATGTCGCGGATCTTGACCGCGTAGGTGATGATCGGCAGATCCAGCCGCACCGCCACCCCGGGGCCGACCTGAGCCGTATCTCCGTCAATCGCCTGCTTGCCGAAGAAGACCACGTCGATGGGGTCTTTCTCGTGGATCATCTGGATCACCTGGGCGAGCACGTAAGAGGTCGCCAGGGTGTCCGCGCCGGCAAACTTGCGGTCAGAAACCAGATAGCCCGCATCAGCTCCCAACTCAACAGCCTCGCGGATCGTCACCGTGAACGAGGCCGGCCCCATCGAAACGATTGTGACCTTCCCCCCTAACTTGCGCTTCCACTCCACGGCGGACGCCAGCGCGTGCGCGTCGTAGGGGTTCATAATCGCCGGCACGCCCTCTCG